>JANNKV010000151.1:0-13578 GCA_031396485.1 Polaromonas sp.
ACTGGGCTCACGCACAAAGCTTAGGCGTTTTGCCCATGCACGGCCATGGGGCTTTCAGCAGTTTGGCAGGTGATGGGTAGTACTACGTAATCCCCACCAACCGAGGCTTGCGGCCCTTGCGCAGGTGCTGCGTCTGACCACGCGCAGAAGCAAAAAAAGAAAAGGTGAAGTCTAGGGACGCCGGCGGCTGTAGAAGCGCGCTGCACGCGGCAGCACCAGGACCGCCACCACCACCACAATCAATATCAGCGAGACGGGCCGCTGTACGAAAACAATCGCACTGCCCTCACCGATCGACATCGCATTGCGAAGCTGCGCTTCAGCCAGCGGACCGAGAATCATGCCGACGATGACCGGCGCCGTCGGGAAGTCAAAGCGCCGCATCAGCACGCCCAGCACGCCGATACCGTAAAGCAGAAACAAATCGAACGCGCTTTGCCGCATGCCATACACACCGACCGTGGCAAAAATCAAAATGCCGGCGTAGAGGTAAGGCTTGGGAATCTTCAGCAGCTTCACCCACAAACCCACCAGCGGCAAATTGAGCACCAGCAGCATCACGTTGCCGATGTACAGCGATGCAATCAACGCCCATACCAGCGCGGATGAATTGGTAAAGAGTTGCGGCCCGGGTTGAATGCCGTAGTTCTGGAAGGCACCCAGCAAGATGGCGGTGGTGTTCGACGTGGGAATGCCCAGCGTCAGCAGCGGAATCATGGCGGCGGTAACGGTGGCGTTGTTGGCGGCTTCCGGACCGGCCACGCCTTCGATGGCGCCTTTAGTGGCGAACTCTTTACGGTCTGTTTCGTTGGCCAGTTTTTTCTCAGTGGCGTAACTGAGAAAGGTCGGAATCTCGGTGCCCCCCGCCGGTATGCAGCCGAACGGAACACCGATGGCGGTGCCGCGCAGCCAGGCGGGAATCGAGCGCCGCCAGTCACGGCCGGTCATGTAGACCTTGCTCATCTTGTTTTGCGAATCCGTCACGCGGCCTTCATACAGCACAGCGTACAGCGCCTCGGCCACCGCAAACAGCCCCACCGCAAACAGCCCCACCGCAACCAGCACGATTTCAATGCCGTCAAGCAGCTCGGGCACACCGCCGGTGTAGCGCGCCTGGGCAGAAATCTGGTCCAGCCCGACCAACCCGGCGGCCAGGCCAACAAACAGTGCCGTCATGCCGCGTAGCGTGCTTTTGCCAAGCACGGCGCTGACGGTGGTGAAGGCCAGCAGCATCAGCATGAAGTACTCGGGCGGCCCGAGCTTGACGGCCTGCTCGGCCACGATGGGCGCGAACAGGGTCACCATGACGGTGGCAATCGTGCCGGCGACAAACGAGCCAATGGCCGCCGTGGCCAGCGCGGCACCTGCGCGACCGCTCTTGGCCATCTTGTTGCCTTCCATCGCCGTGACCATGCTGGCCGTTTCCCCTGGCGTGTTGAGCAAAATCGAAGTGGTTGAGCCGCCGTACATGGCGCCGTAATAAATACCGGCAAAAAAGATCATCGATGCCGTGGCTTCGACCTTGACGGTGATTGGCAACAGCATGGCAACTGCGACCGCAGGACCAATGCCAGGCAACACCCCAACGGCGGTGCCGAGTGCGCAACCGACAAAACACCAGAGCAGGTTGACGGGCGTGGCCGCAGTAGCAAAGCCCTGCAACAGTTGATTGAAGATATCCATTTACAACCACCCGCTTTTTGTGAGGCCAGGAAGATTGATCGCCAGAAATTTGGTGAACGCCCAGTAGACAGGCGCTGCAATCGCCAGACCGATCAGGATGTCCTTGACCCAGGTGACAGGTCGCCGGTCGGCCCTGCCTGCGGCGTTGCGCAGGCCCTGCACCGCCAGCACAAAGCAGAGGGTGCAGCTGAAGATGAAACCGATGGTCGTGATCAACGCGGCGTTGACAAGCAAGCCCGCAGACACCCATACAAAACCAGGCCAGTACGCAGGGAAGCCGTCGTCACCGCCATCCATCGCCCGAAAGCCGCCGCTACGGGACTCCCAGACAATGAAGCCGCCGCATACCGTCAGCGATACGGCAATCAGCCACGGCAGAAAGTTGGGTCCCACGCCGCCATAACCTGCCGCCGAGGGAATACCGACAGCGCCGGCGGCGAGCCCCAGACCCAACAGCAGCACACCCACACCCACCAGCGTCTGTAAGTGATGAGTTTTCGACAGGGAAGAGGGTGTCGTTGTCATTGTTGTTGCCCTGCAATCTGGAGCATGTTGGTATGCAAACAAAAGCGGCCTGCCGCCACGCTCCGGCGCAACGGCAGGCCCTGACCCCTGATGGTTAAACCATGCCCGACTTGACCATAGTCGCGCGCAGGCTGGCAAAGTCATCGTCGACAAACTTTTCGAATGCCGGTCCGGTCAGCACCGCAGGCGTCCAGTTGTTTTTCTCGGACGCTTCCATCCACGATTTGGATTTCACCGCTTTCAGGATCATGTCGGTCAGGGCCTTGCGCTGCTCGGCAGAAATCCCGGGCGCGCCGTACACGCCGCGCCAGTTGCCAATCACGACATTGACGCCCTGCTCTTTCAGCGTCGGTACGCTCACGCCTTTGAGGCGCGTCTCGGATGTGACGGCCAGCGCTTTCATCTTGCCGGACGAAATGTACTCGGCAAACTCGCTGTAGCCGCTGCCGCCGATGGTCACGTTGCCGCCCAGGATGGCTGCGGTCGCTTCGCCGCCGCCACGGAAGGCGACGTAGTTGATTTTCGATGGATCGACGCCAACTTCACGGGCGATCATTGCCGCTGCAATGTGCTCGGTGGAACCGCGCGAACCGCCGCCCCACTTGACGCTGCCCGGGTCTTTCTTGAGCTGCGCAATCACCTCGTCCATCGACTTGAAAGGCGAATTGGCGGGCAGCACAAAGACGTTGTATTCGCTGGTCAGGCGTGCGATTGGCGTGGCCTGGCTCAACGAGACAGGTGGCTTGCCGGTGATGATGCCGCCCAGCATAACGGCGCCCATGACCATCAGCGCATTGCCGTCACCCTTGCTGCCGTTGACGAACTGCGCCAGGCCCAGTGCACCGGCGGCACCGCCCTTGTTGTCGAAGGTCACGGTGTCGGCAGCGCCGGACTCTTGCAGCGCCTTGCCCAGGGCGCGGCCGGTGGTGTCCCAGCCGCCGCCAGGGTTGGCGGGAATCATCATCTTCACGTTGGCTGCAGCCAGCGCCGAGAGCGGAAAGGCACCGCTGGCGGCCAGAGCGGCCAGGGACTTCAGGAAGGTATCGCGACGCATGAGAGTCTCCTTGGAAAAATAGGTTAGCAGGGAAGTTCAACAGTTTGGAACCCTTCGATCATGCGCCTTGCGGCTGTCAAACGGCTGTCGGAAGGCATTGGGGAAAGTGCTAATGTGCTGACCATGCCGCCCAACCTGAAACTGCTGCTGATTGAAGACGATGCCTCCATGCAAACTGCCCTGCAGCGCGCCCTGGGTCGCCGCGGGATCGACGTCCTGAGCTGCACCGATGGCGCGCTGGCTGTGGCTCAATGGACGGCCGTCCAGCCTGACGTGGTGGCGCTGGACCTCAGCCTGCCAGGCCTGGACGGCTTGCAGGTTCTGGAGCAGGCCAGGGGCATCGGTCTCATCACGCCGGTGCTGATCCTGACGGCGCGCGGAACGGTCGGTGACCGGATCATGGGGCTGAATCTGGGCGCTGATGATTACCTGCCCAAACCTTTTGACCTCGACGAGCTCGAAGCGCGGGTGCGTGCGCTGGGTCGCCGGCGCACCCGGCCTGGCGCCCGCAATGACACCGAAACCGACTCCAGCCCAAACGTTGTGGGCGGATTGCGCTATGAAAAAGAGAGCGGCGCCATTTATCATGACGGCCTGGTGATGGAGCTCACGCCGCGCGAGCTGGCCCTGCTGCAGGCGCTGATGGCGAAACCCGGCCACGCGGTGGCCAAGGAAAAGCTGTTTGAACTGGTCTTTCCCGGCGAATCCGACGTGCAGTACGAGGCGGTGGAAGTGGTGGTGTACCGACTGCGCAAGAAGCTCAGCCACACTGGCGTCACGCTGATGACGCTGCGCGGGCTGGGCTATCTGCTGAAGGTGACGGCGTGAGCGGGAATGACCTTCGCGTTGATCGCGAGAGTGCAACATCCCTGCGCACCTACATCCTCGCCGGCATCCTGATACCCGTCTGCGTGCTGGTCATCATCAACACCTTCAGCCTGTACCAGCAAACCTTTGCCGCCCTCAACACCGCCTATGACCGCACCCTGCTGGCATCAGCCAAATCGATCGGCGAGCAGCTGGATGTCCGTGGCTACGACGAGCAGTCGGAGCTCAATGTCACCGTGCCTTACGCGGCGCTGGAAGCGTTCGAGGCCGACAACCAGAGCCGGCTGTTCTACCGTGTCTCCAGCCTGAACGGAGAGATGGTTTCAGGTTTTGCGCAGTTGCCTTTCTGGCGTGGAAAAATTCCTGCCAAACCGCCTTACGCCGCGCTGGTTGATTTTTATGACGACGTGTTCCTCGGCGATGCGGTTCGCGTGGCTGTCTTGCTGCAACCCGTTGCCAGCCCGCAAGGTCGGGCCATGGCCGTGATCCAGGTCGCAGAAACGCTGGAGCTGCGGCAGACCCTGGCGCGCAAGATCCTGATCGACACGCTGTGGCGCCAGGCCATATTGGTCGCTGTGATTGCGCTGGTCGCGGTCATTGTGGTGCAGCGCGCCACGCGGCCCGTGCGGCGCCTGAGCGCCCGATTACAGGCCCGCACAGAGGCCGACCTGACACCCATCGATGCACCCGACGCACCGCGCGAACTGCTGCCGCTGGTCGACGCCACAAACGCCGTCATGGCGCGCCTGCAGCATCTGCTGGACAACCAGAAGCGCTTCGTGCGCGATGCCGCGCACCAGTTGCGTACGCCGCTGGCGGTGTTGAAGGTGCAGGTGCAGTCGGCGCTGCGCGGCGACATCGACGCCAATAGCGCCCTGGACGAAATCAACCAGACCGTGGACCGTGCCACGGTGCTGGCCAACCAGATGTTGTCGCTCGCCAAGGTCGAGCAGCTGCGCCAGCAGGGTGACCCGCCTCGCGGTCCGCAGATGCCTGACCTGGCGCAGGTGGTGCGGGCGGTCGCGCTTGATCTGTCGCCGCTGATCGCCGCCAAAGACATCGACTTTTCTATCGAAACCGAGCCGGCCACTGTCCAGTCGCACGAATGGATGCTGGCGGAACTGACACGCAACCTGCTGCACAACGCGATCAAACACACACCCGCTGGCGGTGTCCTGGCGGTGCGCATCGTGCGTGATTCGCGCCATGCGGCCCTGACAATCGCCGACAGCGGCGACGGCATTTCCAACGAACTCGCGGCGCGGCTTTTTCAGCCCTTTTCTGCCGGCCGGGTCGGCTACGGTTCAGGCCTGGGCCTGGCGATCTGCAGCGAAATCACCGATGCACTGGGCGGTACCATTTCGCTGGAGAACCGGATCGTGCAGGGCCGGATCATCGGGCTGGACGCCACCGTTCGTTTGCCGGTGGCTGCAGCCCCGCAGGCCTCTGGAAGCGCTGAATAAGTCTTCGCAGATGCGCGGCGCCCGGATCGGGATGGGCTGCAAGGCGGATTTCGCAGTCAATATCCGGATATTGACAAGAAATTCAACGCGGCAGAACGCCCGAGTCCGGGTGATCGTGCGCTGCGAGGGACTTGCTCAGCGCTTCCTTTGGTTCAAAATGGGGTTTGATGGATAAATTACGCATAGACAAATGGCTCTGGGCCGCCCGCTTCTACAAGACCCGGTCACTGGCCGTGGAAGAAATCAGCAAGGGGCGTGTGCATCTCAACGAGCAGGAAGCCAAGCCCGCCCGCGAAGTCAAGGTGGGTGACACCGTCGTCTTGCGACACGGCCCGGTGATTCGCACATTGCTGGTGCGTGGCATCAGCAGCCAGCGCGGCGCGGCCCCGGTGGCGCAGCAACTTTACGAAGAAACCTTTGAGAGCATTCGCCTGCGGGAGGCAGCGGCCGAGCAACGCCGGCTGAACAACGACCCGGCTGCCGCGCACGACCACGGCCGGCCGACCAAGCGGGACCGGCGCGATATCGACAAGGTCAATGACAAAGCCCGGGGTAACGCCTGGAACAGCCGCTGGAGCGCTTCGGCGGACTAGCGCTAACGCCAGCCTCACAATATTGGCGCTATATTTTTAATAGCTGCCCGCGCAGGATTTACCTGGGCTAGAGGCACTTTTCGTATATCAACATGGCTCTGGAGTGCCCCCGGCAGCCGTCACGGACGATTGGCGGGGAGCACGATCCGTATCGCACCCCGCAGCATCCCTTACATCGCCGGCTTGTCGCTCATTGCCTTCAGGTTGTCCTTGAGCTCGGCCGACATCGGCAGGTTGAGATTCACGCCCTTCGGTGGAATCGGCGACATGAACCACTTGGTGTACAGGCGGTTGAATTCGCCAGTCTTCATCAAGCGGGCCAGCGTGCCGTCAACCAGCTTCTTGAACTCCGGGTCGTCCTTGCGCATGAAGCAGGCGTAGGGCTCGACCTGAATCGAATCGCCCACCACTTCGAGCGCGGCCGGATTCTTGCTGTTGGCGCGCAGGCCAAACAACAAAATGTCGTCCATCGCAAACGCCTTGGCGCGGTCGTTTTCGACCAGCAGCAGGGAGTCGTCGTGGTCTTTGCCCAGCACGATCTGCATGTCGAGCTTCTTGTCGGCGCTGTACTTGCGAATCACCTGGGCGTTGGTGGTGCCAGTGGTGCTGGCCACGGTTTTCCCGGCCAGGTCGGCGTAGTTCTTGATGCCCGAATCCTTTTTGGTCAGCAGCCGCGTGCCGGTGTAGAAGATATTGGTTGAAAAAGTGACGTCTTTGGCGCGCGTGGAGTTGTTGGTCGTGGAGCCGCATTCGAGGTCGATGGTGCCGTTGACCATCAGCGGGATGCGGTTTTGCGAGGTCACCGCCATGTAGCTCACTTCCAGGTTCGGTTTTTTCGTCTTCTTGCGCACGTCGTCGATGACAGCTTCCGTCAATTCGACTGAAAAGCCGATCGCCGTTTTAGAGCCGATCAGGTAGCTGAAGGGCACCGAGGCTTCGCGGTAGGACACAGTGATCTTGTTGGCGTCGGCGACTTTTTGCAGCGTCTGGGCGCTGGCGTTGCCAACCAGACCGGAAGCGACCAGCGCAGCCGTCATGACGAGGGAAAATTTCATGGAATACCTTTCGGGGGAGGATAAAAAAGCGGATGCCAAAAGACGAAAGCATGTTTAATGCCGTCCGGCTTGCAGTCCTTATTTTCCCGACAAATCAGCGGGCAACCCCCTATCGTTTACCCAATAGGCGCAGCCGCAAACACGGTCCGGCCGATCACCCAAAGTCCAGTGCCGGAGCCCGCTTTCACAAGCCCGCCGAAAAGCAAAAAAGCCGCCCGAAGGCGGCTTTTTAATGCACTGGCGGAACGGAGTCGTTCACATCATGCTTGCCAACCCGCATGCCTTTGGGGCTTTCACTAGGAATGCCGTAGCGGTACCCCTAAAAGTACCCCAGAAATTTTCTCAAAGGCAATTTATCCAAAGTAGCCTGCTCAGGCGTTTGATTGTTAAGATTCGAACGACACTGGAAACGACAAACACTGTCGTTGACGTTGGCAGAACTAAACTACAAACGTTGGCATGGGGTTCAACTGAGTGATGCACAGCTTCCTCCTGTAGGTTGAAGAGATGGGGCACATCTCTGAGTGGTCCCAATGCTTGGCTCTTAAATAAAAGCGCGTTCAACGTCTCTAGTAAGCTACCCAATCAACTGGATTTCCCTGTCGTTTACTCACCTCCAAGTCGACTCTCTCGACTCAAATATTTGATAAGGTCATCCCTAGAAAAAAGGGCAGGGATCTGTTTACTATCGTGAATCCGTGAAAACATTACTGAATATAAAATGTGATAAAGATGAACTACCCTCAAAAGGGTGGTTTCTTCGTCCCCACTACCCGCTTTGATAGTCAACCAGGTTGCGGTAATTCTTGACCATAACCATGCAAGCGGCCAGCAGCGGCGCTCTTCCTCGACTCTGGAAGCCAAATAAAGGTACTGCATCTCTGAATAAACGGTGGCATGAGGATTACGGTATTCCGCCAGTTGCTTCGCCGCAGCTTCGACATAGAGTTGTGCCGCACTGCCAAAGAGCTGCCATGCAGTTCTGGGAGCAATTGCATTTGTCCTGACGAAACATCCGACGGTCTCAAGAAAATTAAAAACAGCGTTAACAGCCTCCTGTTCCAAAGCAGTTTGAGGGGCACATGTTTCAGGATTTTTGACACTGTCCACCAGAAAAAATGCAGCTATGCTTCTATGGCATTTGAGATCATCTGACTCCCATCTTTGGTCAAGATGAGTGATTGCTTGCATCGAGTGACCGAACACCGTGGCAGCCCGATTCTTGTGATTGTTCCACATAGATGACGCAATAGACCCAACTGTGACTAAAGTTGCAACAATCGGGTGTGCAGCTACAAAATCGGTCAGCCAATCCGTCACTGGTGAGAGCGTCGTTGACAAGTAATCTACTATCGCCATAAATGTTCCTTTTTATTGATATCCTCGCACTACTACGCTGGTGACTGTATCTTTGTTTTACTACGGCAAGTAGAGAAGAATCGGCAAGGAATGTAGCGTCCTCTGCCTCTCTGCTACCTACAGTGCTGGTGGCTTTATCACGCAGAGCAAATGTTAGGAATCAGTACGTAGCAGACGCTAAAGCTAAGCCGATGGTTTAGAACCCGGTGCCGTCCACATCATTCATCCGGGTTGGCTAAGATGTTTCCATAGAACATCAACGGACCGGCTGGCCTTCCAGCGGTTGCAATCGTCGGCTGCTGCAGCTGAACACAGGACACCTTTGTTGATGCCCAACTACGCTGTACTTTTCGTTTGCATGGGCAATATCTGCCGCAGTCCAACAGCCCACGGCGTCTTCAACCGAAAGCTGATAGATCACGGTATCGCCCACAAGGTCGAGGTGGATTCTGCGGGAACGCACAACTACCACCCAGGCAGCCCACCAGACGCTCGGTCACAGGCGCACGCAGAGAAGCGAGGCTATGACCTGTCTGATCTGCGAGCCCGGCAGATGAACGATGCTGACTTTGACCATTACGACCTGATTTTGGTCATGGACTGGGACAACCTGGCGCTGGTGCAGGCGGAGTGCCCGCCACAGTATCTGGGCAAGGTCAGACGCCTGACAGAGTTTTGTGTTACGCATGACGCAGCTGTGGTGCCCGACCCGTACAGCGGAGGTGCAAAGGGATTCGATCGCGTG
The DNA here is from genome assembly GCA_031396485.1 of Polaromonas sp. GTDB lineage: Bacteria > Pseudomonadota > Gammaproteobacteria > Burkholderiales > Burkholderiaceae_C > Polaromonas. The sequence continues at coordinate 9,306 of JANNKV010000151.1, forward strand.
CTGGACCTGGTGGAGGATGCCTGCAGTGGATTGCTGCGACATGTGAAGCAGAAAATTGCTGCCGCATGAGTCAGTCGCTACATACAGCTACCGGGATGGCAAGGGCGGCTACATCGCGCGCAATCAACATGCCTGCGCGCGACCGGTTGGAATTTCGCTCCGCTTAGCCAGTGGATGCGTGCCGGTTGCGGCCGAAATGGTCCCAGACATCGAAGCCAGTCCCACTTTAAAAGTAGCGTAGATTCCAAAACACCACAGCAAGCCGTATGAAACAAGGTCGACGAATCGTTCACCTCATGCCCGCCAACCCGCCTGCCTTCTAGCCTTCCCCACGGAACGCCATGGCGATACCCTTAAAAGTACCCCTGAAAATTTTCTCAACTGCTATTTCCCAGAGGAGACGGCTGGCGCTTTTTCTTCCCTCAAGAATCATTCTGACGCGTCAAGCCCACAGGTCCTGTTGACCAACACAAATCCAGCCGAGAAACTCGCCTTCCCGGCCGCTGTGGGTGCGGACGGGTAATGTTCTCAAGGGAGGATGGTGGTGGAAGAATTTCAACTAAGGGCCGCATTAGCGGCCAAAGCGCTGTGGCAACCCGATTTTTTCCTTCGCGCCACACGCGGACCAATGAGAACCGTTTGGGCCGAAAAGCAGCCACAAGAAGCCACCCGGTTTGCACGCCGGCTCGCCAGCAGCGTCGATCTGATAGTTGAGGGCACCGGTGACAGCAACAGCATGATGAGCACCGAGTGGAACATCAGCCTGACCTTCAGGTGCGCGCCAAACCTGAGCGTCTGCGCCTTGTGCGTACAGGATCAAGCCACCGCAGATTGGCAACCACCCGCTCGTAGAGGTCCGCCCCGGCCGTACCTCATTTACGTCTACCCCACCTCTGCCAATAAGAACACCCTGGTGCGCTGGCTTGTCGCAGACTACCTCAAGTCTGGTGGGCGCCAGATCGACTGCATCGAAGCCCAAGGCAGATACGACCTCGGCGGAATCGTCGAGGACTGGGAAGATTCGTAACCTCTCCTTCGAAAGGACCAGCACATGACCGCACAAGCACTCGACACCGTCTTCTACCAAGGCGAAAGGACTTACACAACGTCATCGCCGTTGGCAGGATTCGCCCGGGACAACCCAAACTTTCCGCCCTTCGTCGTTCTTTGCAGCGGAAACTGGAATGGATACAGCCCCTCCTGGCTCATACGCGCTGAAAAGCTATACCTTCTGAGCGTCGACGGCTTTCTTGAGTGCGAAGGCGGAACCCGAAACGCAACGCTCGCCGACATTTTTCCGGGGTGCCAGGACATGCGATTGGCTGATTGGTACTCCGGCGCGATGGACATTCCGAGAGGCGAGATCATCAAGCGTGCGTTTAACTACGCTCCCCCAGTTCACGAGCAAACGGCCCGCCTCCACATCCAAAACGGGTTGGTGACGCATATAGAAATGATCGACAACCGGGAGCAAGTTCCTCAAGCACCAGCAACGCCACCGGACCGTATCCATTTCCCGATGACAGCGGAAGGCCACGGCGCCTACGAAGACGCTTGGGCCAGCTGGCGCCGGCGCAAGGTCTTGCTGCAAAGCATTCCCATGGCCGCGATTGAGAGCCACCGCGCGGCGATGGCCTTGGCCAGCGCCAACGGCTGGATTGAAGATTGATCCAAGCCATGACAAACGCACTTACGATCCTCAGGTGGGTACTCTTTATACCCATTGCAAGCCTTGCAGCAGCGCTTGCCAGCGTCGTCTTCATCGGCGCAAGTCGCTACACCCTGGGACGTTACGAAGCCGACTTTTCAGGGCTCTTCACGACGCTCATGGCCGGCGTGGTCGTGGGAGTAGTCTTCGTCGCGGTAGGCGGCTGGCTGGCACCCAGCAAAAAGCAATGGGTTGGCTGGCTCCTGGCGGGGTTGACGGCTTGCTTTTTCGGCATGGTGTTGCTCCCCGCCATAAATGCCGGGCGGTTTTTGGACTTGGCCTCTACAGCCCTGGCCACGATAGCCGCATTCGTCACAGCACTTCAACTTTCAAAGACACCACAACATCCAGCCGAAGGTCGCCCGCCTGGCAGAGCCATTCGCCAACAGGACGGAAGCTGGGCTCGCGTCCGATCAACTCACACCGGGACCATGCACAGGGTTGATCTTGAGCCCATCGAGCAGCACGACGGCCAGTGGCGGCCGGCGAGTAAAAACGACACCCGGCCCTCCGCACCAATGATCGACCAAGATAGCCCTTCCGCTGGCCCGCTAAAAACCAGCCCGCAAAGTTCATCGCCGCCAGCCAGTCTTTGAGTCAACAGGGGTACTTTGGGGGGTATCCCGGTCATCAGGCCGTTCCAGAACCCAGTAACGGCGGGCTGCGGCTCATGAGATGTGAACGATACCCCCTCGTTCACCGGCTCAAATCCAGGGTTGCAAACGGCGTTGCCGATGCTGAACTGCGATACACCCGTGACGGCTGGTGCCAGGCCAAGGGGTTGGGGGTGGTCCTAGAATGACCCCCAATGCCAAAAGAAGCCCAAGCCCGAGTCAAGATCAACAAGTTGCTCGAAGCCGCCGGCTGGCGTTTCTTTGATGACGCTGCGGGCACGGCCAATATTGCACTGGAACCCAGCGTCAAGCTCACCCTCGCCCAGGTCGATGCGCTAGGCAATGATTTTGAGGCCACGGGCAAGGGATTTATTGACTTCCTGCTGCTGGATGAAAAAGGCTTTCCTCTCCTGGTGCTCGAAGCCAAGGCCGAGAACAAAGATCCGCTGATTGGTAAAGAGCAGGCCCGCAAATACGCCAGGTCACAAAACTGCCGCTTCGTCATCCTGTCCAACGGCAACCTTCACTACCTGTGGGACTTGAGCCAGGGCAACCCACACATCATCACCCGATTTCCGGCGCCCGATTCGATCAAAGGCTATGCGCACTACCTGGCAGACCCGCCTCGGCTCGTCGCCGAAGATATCCCACTGGACTACATCGCCCGTACCCAGATGCCCGCCTATGACAGTGAGGCCGGCTGGAAAAACCCCGATGAACAACCCGCATTCATCAAAAAGAACCGCCTGCGTTTTATGCGTGGCTACCAGCAGCGGGCAGCCCTGGCAATTCAGTCCGCAGTCAAAGACGGAAAATCCCGCTTTCTGTTTGAAATGGCCACCGGCACCGGAAAAACCCTGACCTCCGCAGCCGTCATCAAGCTCTTCCTGCGCACTGGCAACGCCCGCCGCGTCTTGTTCCTGGTAGACCGGCTGGAGCTTGAGGATCAGGCCAACAAGGCATTTGTCGCGCTCCTGAAAAACGACTACAAGTCCGCCATTTACAAAGAAAACCGCGACGACTGGCGCAAGGCCGAGATTGTCGTCACCACCGTGCAGTCGCTGCTGCACAACAACAAATACCAGGAAGTCTTTTCCCCGACGGACTTTGACCTGGTCATCTCTGACGAGGCCCACCGCTCTATTGGCGGGAATGCCCGTGCAGTCTTTGAATACTTTGTCGGCTACAAGCTGGGCCTGACGGCCACGCCCAAGGACTACCTCAAAAAGTTCAATGCGGCCAAACCGACCACCAAGGACCCGCGCGAACAGGAACGCCGCCTGTTGTTGGACACCTACCGCACGTTCGGCTGCGAAACCGGCGAACCCACCTTCCGTTACTCGCTGCTCGACGGGGTCCGCGAAGGTTATTTGATCAACCCGCTCGTGGTCGACGCCCGAACCGAAGTCACCACGCAATTACTCTCAGACCAGGGCTTTGCCGCTGTCACCATCAGCGATACACCTGCCGGAGAGGCCGAAGTGCAGCAAAGCGGCGAGCAGCGTTTCAAGCAACGCAGCTTTGAAAAGCGGTTCTTCTCTGAGCCCACCAACCTGCTTTTTTGCGAAACGCTGTTGACGCACGGGCTCCGCGACCCCATCAGCGGCGAGTTTGGGAAAACCATCGTGTTTGCCGTTAGCCAGAACCATGCCGCAAAACTCACGCAAATACTGAACGAACTCGCCCACCTGCGGTTCCCCGGCCTTTACCAGTCAGACTTCGCGCTGCAGGTCACCTCCCTCATCCCGGATGCACAGCAGTTCACCATCAACTTTACCAACAACAACCTGTTGGGCTCAGCCAACGTGTTGCCGGCCTATAAAACCAGCAAGGCCCGCGTATGCGTCACCGTGGGCATGATGACCACCGGCTACGACTGCCCCGATCTATTGAACCTGGCGCTCATGCGCCCTGTGTTCTCACCGTCTGACTTCGTCCAGATCAAAGGTCG
>JANNKV010000156.1:0-2860 GCA_031396485.1 Polaromonas sp.
ATTACCTGGGCTGCAGCCTTGTTTTACTATTAATTCAGGCTGGAATGGCTTCAAACTGCCGTGTATCAACTGCAGCTTCTTTCAACTCGAACCAAGGGTCGGGCTCGCCATCGAGTGCGAACTGCAACTGCTCCCACAGCGCCTTGCGGCCTTCGTGGTCTTCGAGGATTTTCTTCTTCACATAGTCGAGCCCGACGCGGTTGACGTAGTGCACCGTGCGTTCCAGGTACCAGCCTTCCTGCCGGTACAACTCGCAGAAGGCGCCGGTGTATTCCAGCACTTCAGCCGCTGTCTTGAGCTTGGTGAAATAGTGCGCGACTTCAGTCTTGATGCCGCCGTTGCCGGCTATGTACATCTCCCAGCCCGAATCAACCCCGATGATGCCGACGTCCTTGATGCCCGATTCGGCGCAGTTGCGCGGGCAGCCGCTGACGGCGAACTTGACTTTGTGCGGTGCGTACATGCGCCACATCGCGCGCTCAAGATCCTTGCCCATTTGCGTGCTGTCCTGCGTGCCCATGCGGCACCATTCGCTGCCCACGCAAGTCTTCACCGTGCGCAGCGCCTTGGCGTAGGCGTGGCCGGAAGGCATGCCGATATCGTTCCATACGGCCTGCAAATCTTCCTTCTTCACGCCCAGCAAGTCGATACGCTGACCACCGGTGACCTTGACGGTAGGGATTTTGTACTTGTCGACCGCATCGGCAATGCGGCGTAACTCGCTGGCTGACGTTTCACCGCCCCACATACGCGGAATGACGCTGTAGGTGCCATCTTTTTGAATGTTGGCGTGGCTGCGCTCGTTGATGAAGCGGCTCTGCGGGTCGTCTTTTGCCTGCTTGGGCCAGGTGCTGATCAGGTAGTAATTGACCGCCGGCCGGCAACTGGCGCAGCCGTTCGGCGTTTTCCAGTCCATGAATTTGTAGACGTCGGCAATCTTCATCAGCTTGTTCTGCCGGATCGCGTCGCGCACCGCCTGGTGGCCATGGTCGGTGCAGCTGCACATGGCTTTGAGTTTGGGTGTGGCCGAATAGTCGCCGCCGGCGGTGAACATCAAGATCTGCTCGACCAGGCCGGTGCACGAGCCGCAGCCGCCGCTGGCTTTGGTGTGCTTGCGCACTTCATCGAGCGTGAACAGGCCTTTCTCGCGAATCGCCTTGACGATGGTGCCCTTGCACACACCGTTGCAGCCGCAGACTTCCGCGTCATCAGCCATGGTGGCGGCCTTGTTCTGGCCCTCATGCCCAGCGTCGCCGAGGTTGGATTCGCCAAACATCAGCCGGTCGCGAATGCCCGCCACACTGCGGCCATCCCGCAGCAGTTTGAAGTAGTAGCTGCCGTCGACAGTGTCGCCGTACAGGCATGCGCCGATCAGCTTGTCGTCTTTGAGCACCAGCTTTTTGTAGACGCCGCCAAACGGGTCGCTCATCACGATTTCTTCGGTCCCTTCGCCGCCCATGAATTCGCCCGCGCTGAACAAATCGATGCCGGTTACCTTCAGTTTGGTCGAGGTGAGCGAGCCGGAGTAGCGGCCGATGCCGAACTGCGCCAGATGGTTGGCGGCTACCTTGGCCTGCTCGAACAGCGGTGCGACCAGCCCATAGGCAATGCCGCGGTGCGCCGCGCATTCACCGACCGAATAGATGCGCGCGTCGGTCACCGTCTGCATGGTGTCGTTCACCACAATGCCTTTGTTGCAATGCAGGCGCATTGATTCGGCCAGCTGCGTGTTGGGCCGAATGCCGACGGCCATCACGACCAGGTCGGCGGGCAACTCTGTGCCGTCCTTGAACTTGATCGCCTTGACGCGTCCTGCCTTGCCGCCGTCTTCGCTGCCCACCAGCTCCTGGGTTTGCGCACCCATCAGGAATTTCAGCCCGCGGTCTTCGAGTGACTTTTGCAGCAGCTTGCCGGCCACGCTGTCGAGCTGGCGTTCCATCAGCGTCGGCATGACGTGCACCACGCTGACTTCCATGCCGCGCAGCATCAAGCCGTTGGCGGCTTCCAGCCCCAGCAGACCACCGCCGATGACGATGGCCTTTTTATATTTTGTGGCCGCGTCGATCATCGCGTTGGTGTCGGCGATGTCGCGGTAGGCGATCACGCCTTCCAGGTCTTTGCCCGGGATCGGCAATATGAACGGGTTCGAACCGGTGCACATCAGTAGCCGGTCGTATTCTTCCTCGGTGCCATCGTCGGCCCGCACGATGCGCTTGACGCGGTCAACTTCCACCACTTTCTTGCCTGCGTGCAGCGTGATGTGGTTGTCAAGGTACCACTCCCAGCTGTTGAGCACGATTTCGTCCAGCGTCTGTTCGCCGGCCAGCACCGGGCTGAGCAAAATGCGGTTGTAGTTCGGGTGCGGCTCGGCGCCGAAGACGCTGATGTCGTACAGCTCGGGCGCGACCTTGATCAGTTCTTCAAGCGTACGCACGCCGGCCATGCCATTGCCGACCATCACCAGTTTGGATTTTTTCATTGAGTCGCTCCAGATTCGTTGGTTGCAAAGGGTGCAAGCGCCATGCCATGCGCTTTGCAGGGCTGCGCGCAGCAAGGGTGGGGCAGCAGCGCCGTGGCGCGAAGCGCAGGCACGCGGGTCTGGAAAAATACGGTGAAAATCATGATGCTCCCAGTCCTGAGTTACAGGCGCCAAAAAATTGGCCGGAGGCACATCAGTACGCACATCGTTATGCGCAGAACCTGCGGTGCGGTTGCAGGTATGGGGCGCGTCGGTACGCCTACTGGCTACCATGCAAGAGGTGTGCCACAGGGAATCCTCACGCGGGTTCCGCTGACGCTGCTTAGGGAAGTGTTGAATAAGTCCCCGCAGATGCGCGGCGCCTGGAACGGGATGGGCTGC
>JANNKV010000175.1:0-3034 GCA_031396485.1 Polaromonas sp.
GCGCCTTTTGTGAAGGGCCAGGCTATGGGCTCGCTGAAAGTCATGCTGGGCGACAACCCGACGCCAGTGGCCGAAGTGCCGCTGGTGGCGCTGGAAGCGGTTGAAGAGGCGGGCATTCTGGGTCGTGCCTGGGACTCCATCCGGCTCTGGATTAAATAACAAGAGGAAAAACCGGGCAGACCCGGAATCGTCGACGGCTCGTTGTAGCGCCATCAATAGATTGGACGAGAGTATGCGCTTACATGCTTTTCCACTGATTTGGATGCTCGCATTGTCGGGTGCCGTCTGATCGGGCACTATTTTTAGTCCAGGCGGAGACCTCAATCGGTCGCTTACACACCGCCAGTTGAGCCTTTTTGCGATCCGGCTTATACTAGAAGGCTTTTCCGCTTTTGCAGCGGGGAAATTGAGGCCGCTTTTGCGGCAAGTTTCAGGCCGCATTTGCGGCTAATAGTTTTCAGACGTTTAGGGACGTTTTTCCAATGCCAACCATCAATCAGTTAGTCCGTCAGGGGCGCGCGGTCGAAAAGATCAAGTCCAAAAGCCCTGCGATGGAAAATTCACCGCAGCGCCGCGGTGTGTGCACCCGCGTGTACACGACGACGCCAAAAAAACCAAACTCCGCTCTGCGTAAAGTCGCCAAAGTGCGCCTGACCAACGGGTTCGAGATCATTTCCTACATCGGCGGCGAAGGCCACAACCTGCAGGAACACAGCGTGGTGCTGGTTCGTGGCGGTCGTGTCAAGGACTTGCCCGGTGTTCGTTACCACATCGTGCGCGGTTCGCTCGACTTGCAAGGCGTGAAAGACCGCAAGCAGTCGCGCTCCAAGTACGGCGCGAAAAAGCCGAAGGCCAAGTAAGCCCGGTGCGGCTCGAACTGATTGTTCGCGCCCGAAGAAGTTGTCACATTAAATCGTGAGAATTCCTTCAAAAATGGTGCTTGACTCACCCGGCAGGTGTTTCAGGCGAAGTGACCCAAGTGCAAATTGTTGTGCCGGTCGAGTAAGTGAGAGTTTTGATAACTCTCGCGGTGTCGTCAAAAGTAAAAGCTTTTAGCGTCACCAACTGAAGCAAAGAGGTGAAAAAATGCCACGTCGTCGCGAAGTCCCTAAACGTGAAATTCTCCCTGATCCGAAATTTGGTGATGTCGATCTCGCCAAATTTATGAACGTCATAATGCAAGGCGGCAAGAAAGCCGTCGCAGAGCGCATTATTTACGGCGCGCTTGAGCAAATCGAGAAAAAGAACCCTGGCAAGGACCCGCTCGAGGCTTTCCACATGGCCATTGGCAACATCAAGCCGATGGTTGAGGTGAAGTCCCGCCGCGTCGGCGGTGCCAACTACCAGGTGCCGGTTGAAGTGCGTCCTGTGCGTCGCATGGCGCTGGCCATGCGCTGGTTGAAAGAGGCCGCCAAGAAGCGCGGCGAGAAATCGATGTCGTTGCGCCTGGCCAACGAATTGATGGAAGCTACCGAAGGCCGTGGCGGCGCCATGAAAAAGCGTGACGAAGTTCACCGCATGGCCGAAGCCAACAAGGCGTTCAGCCACTTCCGCTTCTAAATCTGCCTGCGGCGTGAGCCGCAGCAGCAGCGGGCTGGCTGCAGGGCGCGAGCGCCGGTTTCCGGTGGCTTGATCTGCAGCGCACCAGCCCCATTTGTATGCAGGCCGGGTAAGTCGTCCCGCCAGCCGATGCGTAGAAAAACAATAAAAACAAGAAGAGTGTTCTGGCAACGAGTCTTGTCTCTTTGTTCGCAATTTCGAACTGAAAGTAATTTATGTCCCGCGCTACCCCCATTCAAAACTACCGCAACATCGGCATTTCCGCGCACATTGATGCCGGAAAGACCACCACCACCGAGCGGGTTCTTTTTTACACTGGCGTGAACCACAAGATTGGTGAAGTTCACGACGGCGCGGCCACCATGGACTGGATGGAGCAAGAGCAGGAGCGTGGCATCACGATCACGTCCGCCGCCACCACCTGTTTCTGGAAAGGCATGGACAAGTCCCTGCCTGAGCACCGCATCAACATCATCGACACCCCCGGCCACGTCGACTTCACGATTGAAGTCGAGCGCTCGATGCGCGTGCTCGACGGTGCCTGCATGGTTTACTGTGCAGTCGGCGGCGTTCAGCCGCAGTCCGAGACCGTCTGGCGTCAGGCGAACAAGTACAAAGTGCCACGTCTGGCGTTTGTCAACAAGATGGACCGTACCGGCGCCAACTTCTTCAAGGTCGTCGAGCAGATGAAGCTGCGCCTCAAGGCCAGCCCGGTTCCGATGGTCATCCCCATCGGTGCTGAAGAAAACTTCACCGGCGTGGTTGACCTGATCAAGATGAAAGCCATCATCTGGGACGAAGCTTCGCAAGGCATGCTGTTCACTTACAGCGATATTCCTGCCGAGTTGGTAGAACTGGCCAAAGAGTGGCGCGAAAAAATGGTTGAAGCTGCAGCCGAAGCGTCTGAAGAATTCATGAACAAATACCTTGAAGAAGGTGATTTGACCGAAGACGAAATCAAGCTCGGTATCCGCACGCGCACCATTGCCAGCGAGATCCAGCCGATGTACTGCGGCTCTGCCTTCAAGAACAAGGGCGTGCAGCGCATGCTGGATGCCGTGATTGAGTTCATGCCGTCGCCGATCGACATTCCGCCCGTTAAAGGCATGGATGAAGACGAACATCCGGTGACCCGCAAAGCTGACGATGGCGAAAAATTTGCTGCGTTGGCTTTCAAGCTGATGACCGACCCGTTCGTCGGCCAGTTGACTTTTGTTCGCGTGTATTCGGGTGTGCTGAAAAAAGGCGACAGTGTTTTCAACCCGATCAAGGGCAAGAAAGAGCGTATCGGACGTATTGTTCAGATGCACGCCAATGAGCGCCAGGAAGTCAGCGAAATTCGCGCCGGCGACATAGCCGCCTGCGTTGGTCTAAAGGACGTCACTACGGGCGAAACCCTGTGCGATCCGGATGCCGTGATCATGCTTGAGCGCATGGTGTTCCCGGAGCCTGTGATTGCCCAGGCCGTGGAGCC
>JANNKV010000184.1:0-5016 GCA_031396485.1 Polaromonas sp.
GGCTGGCGTGCAGCGAACGCGGCATGTCCGGGCGCAGGATCAACAACTCGGCGACACGTTCGGGCTTGATCACGTCACGGTAGACCTTGCGGTAGATCTCGAACCCCGACACACTGCGCAGGATCGCGCTCCAATGGTAGAAATCGTACTCTTGGTCCTTTTCGCTGGCCGCGCCGAAGAAGTCGGTTTCGACTGCGTGAAACTTGACATCCACCAGGCGCGCGGTGTTGTCGGCGCGCTCCAGAAACGTGCCCAGGCGCATGAAGTACAAGGCTTCATCCATCAGCATGGTGCCCACCGTGACACCGCGCGAAAGGTGCGAGCGAAATTTCACCCATTCAAAAAACTGGCCCGGGTCGCGTTCGAAATCGCCGTTGCGCAGCATGCGAAAGACTTCAAGGTAAGTCTGGTTCTGCGTTTCCCATACTTCGGTGGTGAGCGTGCCGCGAACAGCGCGGGCGTTTTCACGGGCGTTTTTCAGGCACGAAATAATGCTCGACGCGTTTTTCTCGTCACGCACCATGAAGTCCATCACGTCGCGCGGATTGATGCTGTCGCCGTACTTGGCAGCGTAAGCCGGCTTCAGCTCGCTGATGCTCAGCAGGCCCTGCCAGCCCGCCTGCGCCACTGTCGTTGATTGCGGCAGCAGGGAAGTTTGGTAGTTCACATCCAGCATGCGCGCGGTGTTCTCTGCCCGTTCGGTATAGCGCGACATCCAGAAAAGATGATCAGCGGTTCTTGAAAGCATGCTCAAGCCCCTTCCGAAGTTGACTGGGATTGCGTTTGCACCTGGCCCTGCGACTGTGTTTGCGACTGTGCAGACGCAGTTCTCTCGGCCTGCAAAACCCAGGTGTCCTTGGTGCCGCCGCCTTGCGATGAATTGACGACCAGCGAGCCGTCTTTCAGCGCCACGCGCGTCAAGCCGCCCGGCACCATCTGCACGTCTTTTCCGGTGAGCACAAAAGGCCGCAAATCAATGTGGCGCGGTGCCACACCGCTTTCCACATACGTCGGGCAAGTTGACAGGCTGAGCGTCGGTTGCGCGATATAGCCCGATGGATTGGCCAGCAGCGCCGCGCGGAAGTCTTCGATCTCGGCTGCGGTAGACGCAGGCCCGACCAGCATGCCGTAGCCACCCGCGCCATGGACTTCCTTGACCACCAGGTCTTTCAGGTTGGCCAGCGTGTATTTCAGGTCTTCGTCGTTGCGGCACATGTAGGTAGGCACGTTGTTCAAAATCGGCTTTTCACCGAGGTAAAACTCGATCATCTTGGGCACGTAGGGGTAGATTGATTTGTCGTCAGCCACACCGGTGCCAATCGCGTTGCACAGCGACACGTTGCCGCTGCGGTACACATTGAGCAGCCCGGCGCAGCCCAGCGTGGACTTCGGACGAAACGCCAGCGGGTCCAGAAAGTCGTCATCGACCCGGCGGTAAATCACATCGACCCGCTTCGGCCCGCGCGTGGTGCGCATGTAGACGAAGTTGTCCTTGACGAACAGGTCCTGCCCCTCGACCAGTTCCACGCCCATCTGCTGCGCCAAAAATGCGTGCTCGAAATACGCGGAGTTGTACATGCCAGGCGTCAGCACCACCACGGTGGGCTCGGCCGTTGCGGGCGGGGCCATGCCGCGAAGCGTTTCAAGCAGCAAATCGGGGTAGTGCGCCACAGGTGCCACGCGGTTTTCACTGAAAAGCTCGGGGAAAAGCCGCATCATCATCTTGCGGTCTTCCAGCATGTAGCTGACGCCGCTGGGCACGCGCAGGTTGTCTTCCAGCACGTAGTATTCGCCCTCACCCTTTGAATTGGCAGCGCGCACGATGTCAATGCCGCTGATGTGCGAATAGATGTTTCCCGGCACATCGACGCCCATCATCTCGGGACGAAATTGCGAATTCTGGAAAATCTGCTCGGACGGAATCAGCCCGGCCTTGATGATCTCCTGCCCGTGATAGACGTCATGGATGAACCGGTTCAGCGCCGTGACGCGCTGAATCAGGCCTTTTTCCATGGCAGCCCATTCGTGGGCCGGAATGATGCGGGGAATCAGATCGAAAGGAATCAGTCGCTCTGTGCCGGAACCGTCTTCGTCTTTCGAACCGTAAATCGCAAACGTGATGCCAACCCGGCGAAAAATCATCTCCGCCTCGGCGCGGCGCGCCTGCATCGCGTCTGCGGGCTGTCGGGCGAGCCAGCGCTGGTAGCCCTGGTAATGGTCGCGCACGCTGGAAGCGGTGGCATTCATCTCATCAAACATCGGTCGGCTCATGGCTGGGGTGTCTCCGGCAGGGTTTGGCACTTCACTTGGCACTTATTGGGCTAGAGCTTAGCAAGTTATGCGCCATCTGGCGCGCGCCGCCGCCAGTCAGGGCAGCGCAATGTGATGCCAGTAGCGCAAACCGTCCTGCCGCTGGCAGGCCATCCGGTCGGGTTCCACGCTGCGCCAGGTGGCCGCGCCGCATTCCGATGAGCGGGTCAAGGCGATGCCGCGTTCGTCATACCGCCCGACCACGCTGGCCACCGGATGCCCGAAGCGGTTGCGGTAGCCTGATTGCGCCAATGCGACGCGCGGCTTCACCGCATCCAGAAACACCGCACTCGACGAGGTTTTGCTGCCATGGTGAGGCACCAGCAGGAAATCAGCCTGAAGCTGCGCCGCGGCATTGCCGGTGGCCAGCCGCAGCTCTTGCGGCGCCTCGATGTCGCCGACCAGCAGGGCTGTGCGAGCTGCGTTTGAGGCGCTTGTGGCGCTTGATATCCGCAGCACACAGCTCATGGCGTTGGATTTGTTGGGCACGTCGTAGTCTCCTGCGTCCGGGTGCAGCACCTCGAACGTGACGTCATCCCAAACCCAGCGCTGGCCTGACACGCACCGCCTGGACGGCCGCAGCGCCTGCAATTCATGGCCGTCTTCGATGGAACTCGTGAGCGTCGCTTGTGGCTGCATGCCCAGCACGGCTGGCGCGCCGCCGGTATGGTCGGTGTCGCGGTGGCTGAGCATCAGCATGTCGAGCCGTTCGCCGAGCGCGCGCAACAAAGGCACCAGCACCCGGTGCCCGGCGTCGCTCTCACGCGAAAAACGCGGGCCGGTGTCGTACAGCAGGCTGTGGCTGGCGGTTCGCACCAGAACCGCATTGCCCTGCCCGATGTCGGCAGCCAGCAACTCGAACTGCCCCGGCACCACGGTCGGCGGCTGCCAGAGCAGCACCGGCAGCAGCAGCGGCACGCCCAGCGCGCGCCAATGCCACGGCAGGCGCAACGCAACCAAGCCGCCGCCCAAAACACCCGCCACCGCAGCCCATAGCGGCGCAGCGGCAACACTGACAGACGCGAAGGGCCAACTGGCCAGCCACTGCAAAAACACCGCCAGCCAACTGATCGCCCACGCGGCGACGCCCCACAAAGGCGCCCAGACCAGCCCCGCCATAGCGAGCGGCGTGACAAATAGCGTGACCCACGGAATAGCTATTGCGTTGGCCAGCAGACCCACCACCGAAACCTGGTTGAACAGCAGCAGGGACAGCGGCGTGAGCGCCAAGGTGACGATCCATTGCTCGCGCGCGGCGGCGGCCATACCCGACCCCAATTTCCGGAAAATTTGCGGCATAAAACGCGCAAACGACTCGTTTTTTAAGCCAAATCGGCCTCCAGCCCAGGTATTTCCTGCGCCAGCAGCTCCTGAATTCATAGCGACTGGTACTGATGGATCGTGCGATGAACCCGCAGCAAACAGCACGCCCACCGCCACAAACGACAGCCAGAACCCGGCCTGCATCAGCGCCCATGGGTCCAGCAACACCACCACAGCCATCGCCAGCAGCCATACCTGCGGCCACGGCCACCGTCTGCCGCTCATCCGCAGCAACACCACCGTCGCCAGCATCCAGATCGTTCGCTGGGCAGGCACACCCCAACCGGAGAACAGCGCGTAGCCGCAGGCCAGCAGCAGCCCGGCCAGTGCACCGGCGCTGCTGGCTGGCCAGGCCAGGCACAGGCGCGGCGTGAAGCGCGCCGACAGGCGCCACAGGCGGCTGAAAAGGACGGCTGCCAGCCAGGCGAACATCGTGATGTGCAGCCCCGAGATGCTCATGAGGTGGGCCACGCCCGTCGCGCGGAATACGTCCCAGTCGGCGCGCTCGATCGCGTTCTGGTCGCCCACCACCAGCGCCGCAATCACGCCGGCGAGTTGCCGGTCGTCGACGCGCGCGAAGATGGCTTCACGCGCAGCCTGCCGTGCCCGCTCAACCGGGTGCTGCCAGCCGCTCGATAGCCGGGTGGGAGGTGCATCGCGCGGCCCTGCGCGCACATAGCCGGTGGCCTGAATGCCCTGCTCCCACAACCACAGCTCGTAGTCAAACCCGTGCGGGTTGCTGTTGCCGTGCGGCGCCTTCAGGCGAACCGTCATCTGCCAGCGGTCACCGGCACGGAGGTTTTGCGGCTGACGCTGCAGCTCCAGCGAGAACTCGGCCGGGTCGTCACCGCCCGTCAGTGCAGCTTTCGCATCTCGCGCCCCAAAGCCGGCGTACCAGCCGAGCAACAGCTGTTTGGGCAGGACGATGGATTTGCCGTTCAATTGAGCGGACTCGACACCGAGGCGAAACCGCGTGGCGTCTTCGCTGCGCTGCGGCATGGCCACCACCCTGCCGATGACTGCAATATCCTGACCTTCGAGCACCGGGTTCAAGGCTGTCGCCTGAAACTGCGTCGCCCGGAGACCTGTGAGTCCGAAACCGAAAGCGGCTGCCAGCAGGGCTCCGGCAACCAGAGCGGGTGCACCAGAGGCTGAATGGTTTGTTCCCCGGCGAACCGCCGACATTACGGCCCGGTAGACGAATAGGAGAACGGCGGGCAAAGCCATCAGCACATAAAGCCGGCCCGCCCACAACTGGCCTTGCTGCAATTGCAGGGCCACGCCGGCAATAAAAAAGCCCAGGGGCAGCCCGAAGCTGCCGGCGCCACCGGGACGGGAGGCCCGCCGCAAAACTGAGTCCTCCACAAACGCCCCCGGTTTATT
>JANNKV010000189.1:0-8978 GCA_031396485.1 Polaromonas sp.
CCCCGCGCTGGTAGGCCGCCGCTGACAGCTGTTCCCGTTGCTTCCCGATACGCTCCCCAATGTGATTACTGCAGACTGGCACAGTCCAAAACGCTTTTCTTGAGGAAAAAAAACATGTCTTTTGCACTCTACATGATCGGCTTCATCATTTTCCTGGGCGGGGTTATCTGGGGCGCCGTGGTCGCCGGTGTGCCGCATCTGTACATCGGAATCGGTGCGTTGATCTTTCTGGGGATCGGTGTTTTCAGCGCCGTGAGTCGCACGCGCAGCAAAGACCCATCGTAGTTCTTGAAGGCGCCCAAGGCGTTTTATCAAGGGTCCGGCCTGATGCGCTGGCCCCGATGCTGCGCCAAGCGGCCTTACGCGCCAGATTAATAGTGTTTTAGGCCTCTAGCCCAAGCAAAACATGCGCAAGCAGCTATTATTTTTGTAGCGGCTTGGTGTGGATTACCGTCTCTTATTCGAGCTTCACGCCCGCATCTTTAACCAGCTTCACCCAGAATTTCGCGTCTTCATTGAGGAACGCTGCGAAATGTTCCGGTGATGAAGACAGCGTGACATCTGTGCCCTCACGGGCCAGCGCCGCTTTGATTGAGGGCTGCTGCATCGCTGTGGCAGCCGCTTCAAAAATCTTCTTGATAACGGCGGGCGGCGTGCCTGCCGGTACAAAAAAACCGTACCAGAACTCGATCGCGTAGTCAGGCAAGCCCGACTCGGCCATGCCCGGCACGCCGGGAACCAGCGGCGTGCGCTCGCGCGTGCTGACGGCCAGACCCTTCAGACGCCCCGCTTCCACCATCGGCAACACTGACGGCGGCGTGCCGAAAGTCAGTTGCGTATCACCGGCGATCACTGACTGAACAGCCAGGCTGCCGCCCCGAAACGGAATGTGCTGCATCTGCACGCCCGTCAACTGGGTGAACAGCGCAGCACCCAGATGCGGTGCCGAGCCATTGCCGGACGTGGCGTAGTTCAGCGTGCTAGGCGCTTTTTTCGCTTTGGCAATCAGGTCTTGCACCGACGTGATACCGCTGGCCGGGCTGGCGGCAATCACCAGCGGCGAGCTGGTGAGCTTGGTCACCGGCGTGAAGTCTTTGGTGGTGTAGCCGAGCTTCGGATTCAGCGCGGGGTTGACCGACATGCTGCTGGGACTGGCGATCAGGATGGTGTAGCCGTCAGGCGCGGCTTTGGCGACCAGATCGGCCGCAATGCTGGAGCCCGCACCGGCGCGGTTTTCAATCACGACGGGCTGGCCCATGGCTTTGCCGAACGCATCGCTCATGGCACGCGCCACGTAGTCTGCGGCACCGCCGGGTGCAAAGCCGACGACCAGCTTGACCGGTTTGACGGGGTAGGACGGCAACTGCGCCATTGCACCCAGGCTCAAGCTGCCAAAAAGCAGCGCCGAAAAGATGGCGGGTAAGTTCATGTTCTGTTCCTCGGAGTGAATGACTGGCTGGCGGCGATACGATCGAAATTAAGCGGTTGAAGTAGACAAAACAATTTTTCCCAGATGCTGGTTGGCTTCCATGCAGGCCTTGGCCTGCGCCATTTCGCCGAAAGGAAACACCTGATCCACCAGCGGCTGGATGCGGCCGTCTGCCAGCATCGGCAGAACGTCATTCACAAAGGCTGGCAACGATTGGGCGCGCTGGTCCGGCGTGCGCAGCTTGTTCGACACGCCAAACAGCGTCAGGCGCCGGGCATGCAGTGCCTCGATGTCGATCTTCGCTTCGAGCACACCGTCGACGTAACCAACAGTGGCAAGCCGCCCTTCAAACGCCGCACAGCGAATGTTTTCGGCGAACACTGAGCCGCCGACTGTATTCACCACAAGGTTGATCCCCTTGCCACCAGTGCCCTGCATCACGTCGTCATAAAAATCAGCGCCGCGCGTACACAGCGCCACGTCGAGCCCGAGCGGCGTGAGGCGCGCCAGTTTTTCGGCTGAGCCTGACGTGCCGATGACCTTCGCGCCCAGCGCCTTGGCCATCTGCAGCGCCGCCACGCCCACGCCTGACGACACGCCGTTGATCAGCAGCCATTCGCCAGCCTTCAGACGCCCCTGTAGCACCAGCATGTCGTACACCACCAGGAAAGTCAGTGGCACGCTGGCTGCTTGTTCCCACGACAGACTCGCCGGCACGGTCATCGCTTCACGCGCATCCATCAACGCATATTCGGAGAAGGCCGCGGCGCAGCGCCCCATGACGCGGTCGCCAGACTTGAGCGCGGTGACGCCTGCGCCCAGCTTCACGACTTCGCCCGCGCCTTCCATGCCAATGGACTTCGCCGTTCCGGGCTTACCGTGCAGCCCATGGCCGACGATGAATTCGCCGCGGTTCAGGCTGGCGGCGTGCAGGCGCACCAGCACCTGGTTGGCTCCGGGCTCGGGTTGCGGCACCTCGCGCAATTCGAGCGTGGCGTCGGTCTCGGTCATTTGCATCCAGTAAGACTGCATGGGAATTCTTTCTTTTGATTTTTTCGGGGACGCGGTAGATGACAAAAAAGAAACGATTATTTGCCGGTGAAAACCGGTTTGCGCTTTTCCATGAATGCCTTGCGGCCCTCGGCGTAGTCCGCGCTATCGAAGCAGCCGCGAATCAGGCGTTGGCACAGCGCCCTGTCCAGCTCGGGTGAAGGTTTGAGGATTTCGGCCGTGATCGCCTTGCCGGCGCGCACGGTGAGCGGTGCGTTGGCGGCCAGCGCTGCGGTGTATTCGGCCAGCAGTGCGGGCAGCGCGTCAGGCTCGCAGGTGCGCGACACCAGACCGAGTGATTTCGCCTCGGCCGCGTCAATCTTGCGCGCGGTAAAAAACAGGTCTTTGGCAGCGCCGGGGCCGATCAGGTCGACCAGGTTTTTCATCGCCGAATAGCGGTAGCCCAGGCCCAGTCGCGCCGCTGGAATCGAGAACACCGAATCGCTGGCCGCAATGCGGATGTCGCAACTGATCGCCACGTTCACGCCGCCGCCGATGCAAAACCCGCGAATGCAGGCCAGCGTCGGTTTGCTGAAGTAGTAAATGCTCATCAGCGCGTTTTCAGCCAGCTGCTCATAGCGCGTCACCGCTTCACGCGCGGCGCGCATGTCTTCGAACTGCGAAATGTCCGCGCCCGAGACAAAGGCCTTTTCACCCGCGCCGGAAAAGACGACCAGCCGCACGCGGTCGTCGGTTTCTGCCAGCTCAAGCAGCGCGGGAACAGCTTCCCACATGTCTACCGACAGCGCGTTGTGACGGGCAGGATTGTTGAAGCGGATATGCAGTGTGGACGCGTCGAGCCAGGTCTGTACGCGCTCGGTCGGCGACTCGTAAGTTGCATCAACCTGAACAGTCTCGGTAGCCATCAATACACTCCTTCAGATTTCATTCTTGCCAGGTCGCCAGCACTCAAGCCCAGTTCGCCCAGGATTTCTTCGGTGTGCTCGCCCCGGCGCGGTGCCGCACGGGCGATGGTGCTGGGCGTGCGCTCCAGCTGCATCGGCTGGCCGACCATTTTCTGCGCGCCCTGGCGGCTGGAGACCACGTCTTTCACCATGCCCAGGTGCTGGATCTGCGGCTCCTCAAACACTTCCTGCAGGTTGTTGATCAGGCCGCAGGCCACGCCGCCCGCGTTCAGCCGCTCGATCCAGTACGCCCGGTCTTGCACGGCCAGCCGGCGGTTGATCTCGGCATTGAGCGCATCGCGATTGACCGAGCGTCCCATCTTGTCGTGGTAGCGCTCGTCAGTGACCCACTCTGGCGCGCCCAGAATGTCGCAGAAACGTTCCCAGATTTTCGAGCCGAACACGGCGATGTTCATATAGCCGTCGCGCGCCTTGTACACGCCGGTCGGGATGCTGGTTGGGTGAAAGTTGCCCGCCTGGGTCGCCACATCGCCATCAATCAGCCAGCGCGAGGTCTGGAAATCCATCATGTAGACCATGGCTTCGAGCAGCGAGGTGTGCAGCCACTGGCCCTGGCCTGATTTTTCGCGTTCGAGCAGCGCCACCAGAATGCCCTGCGCGGCAAAAATGCCGGCGCACAAATCGGCAATCGGAATACCGACGCGCATCGGCGCCAGCCCCGGCTCGCCGGTCACCGACATCAGCCCGCCCATGCCTTGCGCGATCTGGTCGAAGCCCGGCCGCCCGGCCAGCGGACCGGACTGGCCGAAGCCGGAAATGCTCGCGTAGACCAACCCGGGATTCTCAAGCTTCAGGCTTTCGTAATCAATGCCGAGTCGAAACTTCACGTCAGGCCGGAAATTTTCGACCACCACGTCGGCCCCGGCGATCAGTTGCTTGAGCACGCGAATGCCTTCGGGCTCTTTCAGGTTGAGCGTGATCGAGCGCTTGTTGCGGTGCGTGTACTGGTAGTCCGAGCCGTCCTGCCCGCCCAGCGTGTCGTCGCCGCGCATGTGTTCGGGCATCTGCACCTGAATGACATCGGCGCCCCAGTCGGCGAGCTGGCGGCAGGCCGTGGGGCCGGCGCGCACCTGCGTCAGGTCGATGACGCGAAAGCGCTGGAGTGCGGCCGAGGCGGGAACATGGGGCATGGTTGAAATCCGGAAAACTAGCAGCGTTGAATCAACAAAGTGTAGACACTTTACCAATAATGAAGAACACTTCCAGCGTATTTGTACTTAGTTTTTTCCTCTTTCGGTTACCATTCGTTAAGCTCATCTGAAGCGCCCGCGCCGGGCACACGCAGCAAAAAACACATGATTTCGCCCAAAGAAAAACCCGAACAGGGCCTTCCGCTTTTCATTTCCGAGGAGCTCAAGCACCTGATCTACACCGGCGTCTTGAAGCCCGGCGAGCGGCTGAACGAAGCCGCGCTGGCGCTGCGCATGGGCACCAGCCGCGGGCCGATCCGGGAGGCGATTCGCATCCTGACGGGCCTGGGTATCGTCAAGGCGGTAATGAACCGGGGCGTTTTCGTGCGGCAGATTTCGGTGCGCGAGATGCTGGAAATCTACGAGCTGCGCGCGCTGGTGTTCGGCTTTGCGGCGGAGCGCGCGACCGAGCACGTCACGGAAGATCACAAACTGCAGTTCGAGCAATTGCTGGCGAAAATGGATGCCGCCTGCGAAGCGGAAGACGGCGACCTGTACTACGACCTGAACCTGCAATTCCACACGCTGGTGATGAGGCTGTCGAACAACCAGCGGGCGCGCGAGGCCTATGACGAGTACGTCAAGGAGCTGCATCTTTTCAGGCGCCGCTATTTCAACTCGCCCGGTAACATGCGGCGCTCGAACATCGAGCACCGCGCCCTTTACGAGGCTATCGCACGTGGCGCCAAAGCCCGGGCGAAATCGATCGCGGAAAAGCATGTGCTGTCAGGCCGGCAGCGTTTGCTGGCCGGTATCGATGACAGCAGCCCGCTGGGATCACCGGGATAGCACCAACATGCCTGCGCTTCCGACCCTGTCAACCCTGCCTGCGGAAGATCACCCGCAACCCCGCTCCCTTACCGACCTTTTCGTCTCGTTCACCGTGCTGGCCTTGCAGGGCTTTGGCGGTGTGCTGGCCGTGGTGCAGCGCGAGCTGGTCGAGAAAAAACGCTGGATGACGCGCGAAGAGTTCATCGAAGAATGGGCCGTCGCGCAGATCATGCCCGGCCCGAACGTGGTGAACCTCTGCCTGATGATTGGCGGGCGCTATTTCGGTCTGAAAGGTGCCATGGTCGCCGTGGCGGGTTTGATCACCGTGCCGCTTGTCATCGTGCTGCTGCTGGCGCTGGTTTACACGCAGTTTGCCAGTCACCCGGGCGTTGCGGGCGCATTGCGCGGCATGGGCGCCGTGGTTGCGGGCCTGGTGGCTGCGACCGGCTTGAAGCTGGCCAGCGCGCTGGATAAAAACGTGCTGGGGCGGCTGATCTGCGCGGCGCTGGGGCTGGCCTGCTTCGTCGCCATCGGCGTGCTTCGCCTGCCGCTGGGCTACGTCATTCTGGGGCTGGGTGGCATCGGGTGCCTGCTGGCGTACAGGAAGCTGGCGCCAGGAAAGCCGGCGCCGTGACGGACGCACCGCAACTGCTTTTCGGCGCGCGCGAATGGCTCGACCTGTTCGTGCACTTCCTGTCGCTGTCGCTGCTGTCGGTGGGCGGCACCATCAGTACCGCACCCGACATGCACCGCTTTCTGGTCGACCGGCAGCACTGGCTGTCGGATGCGCAGTTCAATGCGTCGATGGCGATTGCGCAATCAGCGCCCGGCCCCAACGTGTTGTGGGTAGCCCTGATTGGCTGGCATGTGGGCATGAACGCCGGTGGCATCTGGTTTGGCCTGCTGGGTGTGGTCATCGCGATGGCCGGCATATTGATTCCCAGCACGGTCCTGACCTACAACGCCGCACAGTGGGGCCACAGAAACCGCGAAATGCGGGCGGTGCGTGCCTTCAAGCAGGGCATGGCGCCGATCGTGGTGGCGCTGATTTTGGCCACCAGCTGGATTCTGGCGCTGGCCAACACCAGCGGCAAGAGCGGCCTGACAGGTATGGTCAGCGACTGGCCCGTCTGGCTATTGACGGTGGCGACCTGCCTGATCGTCTGGCGGACCAGAATCCACCTGCTTTGGCTGCTGGGTGCCGGGGCACTGTTGGGCTGGTTCGGACTGGTGTAGTCTCAGCGCTTTCCTGAGCGCTACCCACCCGTTCGGGCTGAGCCTGTCGAAGCCTGGTCGCACTGCGAAGACCCTTCGACAAGCTCACGGCGAACGGTTAAGTGACGGGTATTGGATCTAGCTCTGTCGTGCCGTTGACCAGATCTTTGAAAAAACTCAGCGCGGATTCTCAAAAAAAATGTAGTTCGAGCCGAAGTCGCTGATTTCGAAATACACCTTCTTCTCGCCCGGATCAGCGACGAAATTCAGGTTCTCGTCGAGTACACCATAGCCGAATCGGTACGGCCTCGGCTTGCCGTCATCGGTGCCCAGCGCGGTGCTGATCTTGTCGATTTTCAGGAAGCGGCGCACCAGCTTGTCGCCGGCGTAAAACTCCAGCACGCCGTTGGTTCCGGTCCAGTTCTGGATGTCGCGGCTGAACTTGTTTTGCTGCTCTTGCGTGCAGCTGGCCAGCAAGAATGCTGCGCAGGCAGCTATCAAAATAGAAGCGCTACGGCTAAATAGTTTCATCAGATTTTCTTTCAAAGAAGACTCAGACACGCCGCTGGCGCAGCGCTTCGTACAAACAAACACCACTGGCCACCGACACGTTCAGGCTTTCAACCGCGCCATGCATCGGGATGCTGACCAGCTCGTCGCAGGTCTTGCGCGTGAGCTGGCGCATGCCTTCGCCTTCTGCGCCCAGCACCAGCGCCACCGGGCCTTTGAGGTCCACGTCGTAAATGGTCTTGGGTGCGTCGTCAGCCGTGCCTATGCACCAGATACTGCGCTCTTTCAGTTCGCCCAATGTGCGCGCCAGGTTGGTCACCATGAAGTACGGCATGGTGTCGGCCGCGCCGCTGGCCACCTTGGCTACCGTGGCGTTGATGCCGGCCGCATGGTCCTTGGGCGCGATCACCGCATGCGCGCCGGCGCCGTCAGCCACGCGCAGGCAGGCGCCCAGGTTGTGCGGGTCGGTCACGCTGTCGAGCACCAGCAGCAAGGGCTTTTCGACGCCGGCGGCCTCAAGTTGTTCAAGCAGTTCATCGAGCGACCTGACCAGTTCGACCGCGTTGACGCGGGCGACTACGCCCTGATGGCCGTGACTGCCGCACATTTTCGACAGCCGCAAGCCGTCTGATTCGATCAGCCGCGCGCCAAATTCAGTGGCGCGCTGTAAAAACTGGCGCATGCGGGCGTCGCGGCGAGAAGCTTCGTAATAGATTTCAATGACGGATTGCGGCGCGGTTTTCAGGCGAACGCCAACGGCGTGGAAGCCGAAGAGAACTTTGGGGGAAGAAGACATGCGGCGATTATCGACTGGCGCGGATGCTGTCAACTTTGAGCCTCGGGGTGCAGGCTTGGCGCCCGCCCCGTTCGCGCCCCAACCACACAAAACGCTATTAATTCAATAGCTGCTTGCGCAATTTTTGCCTGGGCTAGAGCCCTTTTTGATCACGAATTGACGACTCGACCGGCCTCAATCGTGATGCGCCGCTCACAGCGCTGCGCAATACCCGCGTCATGCGTGACCAGCACCAGCGTCGTGCCTAATTCCTGGTTCAGTTCAAACATCAACGCCATCACGGTCTCACCCGTGGCAAAGTCCAGGCTGCCGGTGGGCTCGTCGGCCAGCAGCACGGCCGGCTGCACGACGAAGGCCCGGGCCAGCGCCACGCGTTGCTGTTCGCCGCCCGAAAGCACTTTCGGGTAGTGACCGAGCCGCTCGCCCAGTCCGACCCGTTTCAGCATCTCGGCTGCCTGCGCTCGCGCGCCCTTCGCACCTGCCAGTTCGAGCGGCAGCATGACGTTTTCCAGCGCCGTCAGGTTGCCCATCAACTGGAAGCTCTGGAATACGAAGCCGACTTTCTGCGCGCGCAGCGCGGCGCGGTCGTCTTCGCTGATCGCAAAAATGTCCTGCCCGGCCAGATGAACCGTGCCTTTGGTCGGCGTATCCAGCCCGGCGATGATGGACAGCAAGGTGCTTTTGCCCGACCCCGATGCGCCGACAATGGCGGCTGTTTCGCGGGGCGCCAGCGCAAAATCGATATCCTGCAGAATGTTTAATGTGCCGGTCGAGTCGGTGACCGACTTGAAAACATGCGCAACGGAAACAATTGAAGGGTTGGTCGGCACCGAAGCGGTGCCCTCCACCATAGATACCGCAGGGTCAAACATGTCAGCCTTATCGAACAACTTGAACTCGAAGAACTTGAGAAACGTGAGATTTACAGCTTTGGACTTTAGCAAGCTTGGCCACAGGCTGAATAACCGGCTGGTAAAACCACTTGCGGCGCTGCTGCTCGGGTCGCTTCTGGCTATTCCCGCGCAGGCGCAGGCGAATGCTGCAGGCGTCGGCACGATTTTGATCGTCGGCGATTCGCTCAGCGCCGAGTA
>JANNKV010000241.1:0-10530 GCA_031396485.1 Polaromonas sp.
TGCGCGCAGCCGCACGCGCCGCCGACATGAATTTGCGCGCCGCCTTCACCGATTCCATGTACATCAGGATGGCGCGCGTGCCGGGGTCGCTGGCGAGGTAGTCGAGCACGTCGCCAAAATCAACGTCGGCGCTGTCGCCCAGGGAAATGAAATGCGAAAAACCGATGCTGCGGCTGTTGGCCCAGTCGAGCATGGCCGTGGCCAGCGCACCCGACTGGGTGACGAAAGCCAGCCGGCCCGGTTGCGCGTTGCCGGGGGCGAAACTGGCGTTGAGCCCAACGCCCGGCACCAGCGCACCGATGCAGTTGGGCCCGAGAATCCGCAGCAGGTGCGGCTGCGCGGCGTCGAGCATGGCCTGCTCCAGCGAAGGCCCGCCGTCTTTGGATGGCTGTTTGAGCCCGGCAGTCACCACGATGGCGGCGCGCGTGCCCCTGCGCCCCAGCGCGGCGATCAGTTCGGGCACCGAGTCGGGCGGCGTACAGATCACGGCCAGGTCGGGCGGCTGCGGCAGCGACTCGACATCGGGCCAGGCGGGCTCGCCACCGACGCGGGCACGCAGCTTGTTCACCGGCCAGATCGGTCCCTTGAAACCGCCCTGCTTGAGGTTGCGCAGCACCAGCGAACCGACACTGCCCGGGCGGTCAGAAGCACCAATGATCGCCACCGAGGCGGGCTGGAACAAGGCTTCGAGATTGCGGACGCTCATGGGAAACCCTTGCCAGCGAGGAACAAGCAGTCAGATTAGCACTGCAAACAACGCTAGCATTTGTCGCAGATCAAAGAGTCAGGCTGATGACCAGCGCAAAATAAGATTTATTGACAAACAGGTCTCCCATGAAAACATACGACAGCAGCCTGGCGCCCCACTTCGGCCAGCTTCTTCAGAAGCGCGAGGCTGAACTGCGCGCCATCCTTCGCAGCGCCGGTGAACCGCCGCATGACGCCACCGAAGCCGACTCGCACGACGTGACCGATTTCAAGGACATGGCCTCGGAAGAGTCGCTGTCGGTGGTGGATGAGGCCCAGGCCAACCATGCAGCCGAAGAACTGGAACAGGTGCTGACGGCGCGGCAGCGCCTTGAAGACCAGCGTTATGGGCGGTGTCTGGACTGCGACGAAGCGATCGACCTGCGGCGACTGGAGGCCATGCCGGCAACACCCTACTGCACGGCGTGCCAGGCCGTCCGCGAACACCCCCGGCCGCCAGCGACGCAGACTTGAAGCGCTTGGAGCAATCAACTGCGCCCTATGTCAACCGAACTGTCAATCCTTCCAGCTGCGCTGCCAGCGGATTGTCGACAAAAATTTCGCTGTGCCAGGTGTCACCCGACTGCACCGGATGCGCGTCGGTCAGTGTGCCGGTCGTGATGACATCGCCCGCCTGGAGCGCCGGCGCACCGGGCGTACTGCGCAAAGCTTGTACAAAATGCAGCAGCGCCTGGAGCGGGCCATCCAGCACATTGGCGCCAACACCCTCGTCCTTCAAGCTCTGGTCGCCATAGAGCTTCAGGCGCAGGCTTGCAAGCGCAGCAGCCAGCGTCTGCGCATTGGTGCCCGCAGCCAGCTTGGTTTGGTGCCCGACCAGCAACAGCCCATGCAGCCCGCCATCGGCCACCGCCTGCGCACCAGAAAACTTCCAGCCGGGGAAATGCGTATGCACGATTTCAAATCCGTGCGCCATCCAGTCGATGGCCTGCGCAAGACCGGCCAGATCGCAACCCGCCGGAGGCAATTCACGCAGGCGAAAAACGATTTCGGGTTCGATGCGGGGCTCGCACATGCCGTCGAGCGAGAGTGCGCCTTCGTTCGGCGCACCGCTGGCGACTTGATGCAGCGTGCTGCGCCAGACCGTGCCCCAGATCGGCTGGTAGACGTTGTAAATCGGCCAGATGGTGCGGTTGGTGAAGCCGACCTTGTAGCCTACCGGCACGTCCCCGGCACGCATGCGTGCTTCGCGCACGCTGAGGGCGGCTGCATAGGCTGTCGGCAAATCAGCGGGCAGGTCACGCGGCCACGCCAGCGCGCTGGCTTGCAATCGGGCCTGGGAAAGTTCGGCCACCAGATCTGGAATGGAAGCAGGCTGATTCATTCGGCCATATTAGCCACAATAGCCCGTCAGCACATACCAATGCACCCTTACCCGCCTCATCCGTATCGTCCATGACTTCTGCCAAAACTCCAAAATCATCTGGTGCAACGCGCCAACCATTACCGCGCGTGCTGCTGACCGGATTTGATCCCTTCGGCGACGACCGCTTCAAGCCGAATCCGGTGAACCCGAGCTGGCTGGCGGTGCGCGCGCTGCATGGCAAGCGAATCAACGGCCATCAGGTGGTGGCCGCAGAACTGCCTTGCGTATTCGATGTACCCGTCACCGAATTGGGCAAGCTGCTGCGCGCGCACAAGCCCGCGCTGGTGATTTGTGTCGGCCAGGCGGGCGGGCGTGGCGCGGTGTCGCTGGAACGGGTCGCCATCAATGTCAATGACGCCCGCATACCCGACAACGCGAATGGGCAGCCCATTGATACGCCCGTAGTAACCAACGGGCCCGCAGCCTACTTCAGCACGCTTCCGATCAAGGCGATGCTGCAGGCGCTGCAGAAGGCCGGCGTGCCAGCGGAGGTGTCGCAGACGGCGGGTACGTTTGTCTGCAACCACGTTTTTTATGGCTTGATGCACGCGCTGGCGACGCAGCGAGGATTGAAAAAGTCGCGCGGTGGTTTCATTCACGTGCCGTTTTTGCCTGAACAGGGCTTTCCCTACTTATCGCTGGAAGTGGTGATTTCGGCACTGCGCGTCGCTGTAGCCACAGCGCTCCAGACAGAGCGCGACATCGCAGCCGGCGCCGGCACCATCAGCTGATTTTTCTAGCGGCGCGCGGACGGCAACGAACGATCGGTTGGAGTTGAAGACGGCTCACGCATCAGGCGCCACGCCAGCCACACGCCAATCACTGCATTGCCGATTGCAAAAATCGTCACGACAGCCATGCCCCAGCCGTTCAGGGGCCGGTTGCGCACCACCCATGCCAACAGCGGTGACAGGCCGTTGAGCAAAAGCATGAGCCAGAAAATGGGATTGCGTGGCTGGAAAAGCCGGGTCAGTTTCATCAGACGGCCATGTTAGCCGCTGACTGCTGCCCCCTGGCACGCCAACGAAGCGCTATCGGGTGGCTGCGACGCGCATCAGGTCTGCGGTTTCGTTCGTCCCGCCTTCGCCGGCAATGGCGACGTTCCTGATGCTGAAAGTCCGTTCGCCAGCCTCGCTGGCCGGGCTTGCGACAGCTAGCTCGTAGCCACTTGAATCGAGTTGCGACTGGCGGATGCAAATATGGCGCGTAGAGCCCGTGCTGCGCTGAATGCAGTCGGTCAGGGCCAGCTGCTGGGCGACCCGCTGGAGATCACGGACGCCTGCACGTTGAACCTGTCTGTCGGCCACCATCGCCATGGCGACCAGCTGACAAACAATGACCAGGCCACCGGCCGCCATCAGCAAACCCGTTTGCGGGAAGCGACTGGGTTTCTGCATGTGATCAGAGAACATTGCTGACCTCCCTCTTTCCTGAATTTTTTGCACATTCGGTAAATGCCGGTGTGCTGCATTCGATGCTATGGGCTGCCGGAAGAAAACCATTCAGCTGCCAGCCCGCAGATATGTAGGATGACCTCGCTTGCGGCCTGGCTTGCGACCTGGCTTAAGACCTGATTAGGGCCTTTCGTGTATCAGTGAAATCCCTTGCCGATTACCATTGACCCATGAAACCGCCTGCCGCCTTGCCGCCCCTGTCTGCAGCCGCGCCAGCGCTGCTGGGCCCCTTGGACACGGCTGCCCACTTGCCCTATGCCTTGCTGGTCGCGGAACTGGTACGGCTGCTGGAAGACGACTCTGTACAGGTGCCACCGCGCCTGGTGCAGGCACTCGCAGGCGGCGGCAGCCTTTTTGTGATGCCGGCCATGGATGCCCGCACGGCCATGGCCAAACTCATCACGTTCACACCGGCCAATGCGGGCCGCGCCATGCCCACCATTCAGGGCGATGTGCTGGTGTTTGACGTGGCCACTGGCCAGCGCCTGATGCTGCTCGACGGGCCCACCGTGACGGCGCGCCGCACCGCCGCCGTTTCCGTGCTCGCGGCGCAGCGGCTGGCTCCCAACGCCGACGGGCCACTGCTGATCATCGGGGCGGGCGTACAGGGCCGCGCGCATCTGGAGGCGTTTACCGAGGTGCTGAAGATCACGGACGTCGTGATTGCCTCGCGCAGCAGGGCCAGTGCCGACGCGCTGGCGCAGCACGCGCAAAGCCTGGGACTGCGCGCGCGGGTCGTGCTGGACGCCAACGCGGCACTGGCCGACTGCCCGCTGGCTGTGACCTGCACGCCAGCGCAAAGCGTGGTGCTGGGCGCGCTGCCGCGTCACGATGGATTCATCAGCGCGGTGGGCGCTTTCACGCCGGCGATGGTCGAACTGTCACCGGCGCTGTGCCTTCACATGGCCGCCCAGGGTGCGGTGTTTGTCGACACGCAGGATGCCCGGCATGAGGCCGGTGACCTGATTCAGGCGGGGTTGGACGTCAGTCAATTCGCCACGCTGGCGCAAGTGATTCGGCAAGACATTAAAAATGACGGCCAGCCTGTGCTCTTTAAAAGCTGCGGCTGGGCGGGCTGGGACCTGGCGGCAGCAAGAACGGCCCTGGCCCGGCTTGCTCACTGACTTGGCGCTATTAAATCAGGAGCTGCCGGCGCAGGTATCGCCTGGGCTACAGGCCGATTCTCCTTGAAACGGGGCCTCGGAAGTTGAACTGGCAGCCTTGATCTGCATCAATACGGGCGGCGAACATTTTTCTACACTGAAGACCTATCAACCGGGGACACACCATGTACAAACGCCTTCTTGTCGCCACTGACGGTTCAGAGCTTTCCACAAAAGCAGTGGGCAGCGCCATCGACCTGGCCGCTGCCATCGGCGCCGAACTGGTGGCACTCTACGTGGTGCCCCACTACCCGACAAGCTACTTCGAAGGTGGCATTGCCATCTCGCCTGACGATGTGAGCCAAACCGAAAAAAAATGGGCCGAAGACGGTCAGGTCATTGTCGACCAGGTTCAGAAAACCGCAGCGGCCCGGCGCGTCAGCGCCAAAGGCGTCACAGTGCGCTCAGGTCTGGTGGCCGAATCGATTTTGAATACCGCCAAAAAACACGATTGCGACATGATCGTGATGGCCTCGCACGGGCGCAAGGGCATTCAGCGCGTGCTGCTTGGCAGCGAAACGCAGCAGGTGCTGACGCACAGCAGCATCCCGGTGCTGGTGTTGCGTTAATCTGGCGCTAAAGTCGAATTATTTCAGGAGCTATAAAAATGAAAATTCTCTTCGCAGCTGATGGCAGCAAGTTCACCAAAAAAGCGCTGGCCTTTCTGGTCACCCACGAAAGCCTCGCCGGCGCGTCAGACGAGTTGGTGGTGCTCAATGTGCAACCGCCTTTTCCGGGCCGTGTGAAAACCATGGTCGGGGCGGCTACCGTGGCCGCCTATCACAAGGAGGAAGCCGAGAAAGTGCTGGTCCCGATTGAGAAGCTGCTCAAGCGCCACAAGCTGAGTTTTCGAGTGAGCTCCGTCGTCGGGTCGCCTGCGGCGGAGATTGTTCGCGCTGCACAACGCGAGAAAGCGCACATGATTGTCATGGGCACCCATGGCCACGGCCTGCTGGGCCGTGCGGTCATGGGCAGCGTGGCCCAGCGCGTGGTGACCGACAGCGACGTGCCGGTACTGCTGGTCAAATAAACCGCTTGTCTACTTGACGCTTCCAGCGGCAGGAGCCTCTGCCGCCTTGGGCGCGCCAAGGGTGTTGACCGGAATCTTCAGATAGACAATGCCGTTGCCTTCGGGCGGCGGCATCTCGCCCGCCCGCACATTGACCTGAATGGACGGCAAGATCAGGGTCGGCATTCCCAGCGTGGCGTCTCTGGTGGTTCGCATGGCCACAAACGCCTCTTCACTCACGCCGTCATGCACGTGAATGTTTTTCGCCCGTTGCTCGGCCACGGTGGTTTCCCACGCCGGTGAGCGCGATTCGGGCGCGTAGTCATGGCAGACAAATAGTTTTGTGGCTGGCGGCAAGGCCAGCAGCTTGTGGATGGACTGGTAGAGCTTGTGCGCGTCGCCGCCCGGAAAGTCGGCGCGTGCTGTGCCGACATCGGGCATGAAGAGTGTGTCGCCGACGAACACTGAGTCTTCGATGCGGTAGGCCATGTCGGCTGGTGTATGGCCGGGCACCAGCATCGCGGTGGCCACGACATCGCCAATCATGAAGGTCTCGCCGTCCTTGAACAAATGGTCGAACTGGCTACCGTCGGGCAGGAAAGCGCGCTCCAGATTGAAGATCGCCTTGAAGGTCGATTGCACCGCGCGGATGTTCTCGCCGATCGCGATGCGGCCACCGACGCGGCCCTTTAGGTAGTGCGCACCTGACAGGTGGTCTGCGTGGGCATGGGTTTCCAGAATCCAGTCGACATGCAGGCCCTGCGCGGCCACATAGGCGAGCACATCGTCTGCCGAGCTCGTGCTGGTGCGGCCAGACTTGAAGTCGTAGTCCAGCACCGGGTCGATGATGGCCGCGCGATGGCTGGTTTTGTCAGCCACCACGTAGGTGACCGTCCAGGTAGCGGGATCAAAAAAGGCGTGGGTTGAAATTTTTTCGCTCATGGCGGGCTTTGCAGTGCGTGAAACTATGTTGTTTAATATTATATATATTGATATAATTAAATCAACCTTTACTTTCCCATCGAACCATGAACACTGCAAGCCCCGTGATTGATTCCAGCGCCCTGCGCGGCGCGGCTGCGCAGGCCGTGACCACGCTAAAAATACTGGCCAACGAAGACCGGCTTTTGCTGCTGTGCCAGCTGTCGCAGGGTGAGCGCTGCGTCAGCGAACTGGAAGAAGAACTGGGCATACACCAGCCCACGCTGTCGCAGCAGCTGGGCGTGCTGCGCACGGAAGGCACCGTGACGACGCGGCGTGACGGCAAGAACATTTACTACAGCGTCGCCGACCCGGCCACGCTTGAAATCCTGGCGCTCCTGTGCCGCCTTTACTGCCCCGAATAGTTCCATTTCTAAATCATCCGTGCACTTTGTCGGCTTCGCTTGCCGTACGTCTGTACTGTCGTCGCTTCGCCTTCGCGTTCACGAATGATTTAGAAAATGAATAAGGATTGCAATGACGATTGACTGGAATGCTTTTACCCCTTGGTCCGCGTTGATCGGCGGCATGCTGATCGGCCTGGCGGCTGCGATGTTCGCGCTGCTGAACGGCCGCATCGCGGGGATCAGCGGCGTGTTGGGCGGCTTGTTCAAGCCGAGGCGCGGTGATGTCGGCTGGCGGGTCGCTTTCATCGGCGGGCTGATAGCGGCACCTTTGGCGTACGCCCTCTTTTCCTCTCTTCCTGCGGTCCGGATTGACGCCAGTTATGGCGCCCTGATCGCCGCCGGCCTGCTGGTCGGCGTGGGCACCCGTTACGGTTCAGGCTGCACCAGCGGGCACGGCGTCTGCGGCTTGTCACGACTGTCACCCCGGTCGCTGGTAGCCACGGCGACTTTCATGAGCGCAGGCTTCGTCACGGTATTCGTGCTGCGTCACCTGTTCAACATCTAGGAGGCCGTCCATGTTTATTTTCACATCACTGCTGGCGGGTCTGGTCTTCGGCCTGGGCCTGATCGTCTCGGGCATGGCCAACCCGGCCAAGGTACTTGGTTTCCTTGATCTGACAGGCGCCTGGGACCCGTCACTGGCGCTGGTGATGGCCGGTGCCATTGCGGTGAGCTTCTTTGCCTTTCTATTCGCCAGAAACCGCACCCGTTCGCTGATCGGCGCCGACATGAAATTGCCCGGAGCGCGGCAGATCGACCGCCGCCTGGTCGTTGGCAGCACGCTCTTTGGCATCGGCTGGGGCGTTGCCGGATTTTGCCCCGGTCCCGGCCTGGTCGGTCTGGGCATGGGCGAGGTCAAGGCACTGGTTTTTGTAGCTGCCATGCTGGTTGGCATGGTCGTGTTCGAGCTTTTTGAGAAGCGTCGATCAGCAGACCTTGGCGCCGCGGCTTGATGGCGGCCAGCTTTTTTGATGGACGGGTAACGGTTGAGGTGTCGGCATCCGGCACCGCCTCTCTTGCCTCCAAATGAGAATACCTATCAGTACAAACAATGACCAACTAGATTAGGTGGTCTCCGTAGCTGCGCCATTGCGGTATTCCGCCCAGGCGGTTTAAATGGTTTGTCAGCAAGTTCGACTTGCGAAGCACTAGAACCAATTCATCAACTTGAAAGAGACCCCCACTCATGATCGATCGTCGTCAATTTGTTATTCATGTCAGCGCTGCTGGCGCCGCTTTGGTTGCTGGCTCGGCACTCGCCCAGGGCGCGCTCCTCGCCGAATCCGATCCACAAGCCACGGCACTTGGCTACAAGGCCGACACCACCAAAGTCGACAAAGCCAAGTATCCAAAACACGAAGCCAGCCAGAATTGCACCAACTGCGCGCTGTACCAGGGCAAAGCCACTGATGCCGCTGGCGGGTGCCCGCTGTTTGCCGGCAAGCAGGTCGCAGGCAAGGGCTGGTGTAGCGCCTGGGCTAAAAAGGCCTGATACCGTTTGATTTGAAGGTCGCCGGCAGTTGGCGACCGGCTCGCTACGCCCCTCTTGTGGGGCGTAGTCGTTTTTGCCCAGGCTTTGGGCTCCAGGCTTAGGCTTTAGGCAGCGTCACGCCGACCTGACCCTGATACTTCCCGCCGCGATCCTTGTAGCTGGTCTCGCAGACGTCGTCCTTGTCGCTCTCGAAAAACAGCACCTGGGCGCAGCCTTCACCCGCGTAAATCTTGGCGGGAAGCGGCGTGGTGTTTGAAAATTCCAGCGTCACATAGCCCTCCCACTCGGGCTCAAACGGCGTCACATTGACGATGATGCCGCAGCGTGCATAGGTGCTCTTGCCCAGGCAAATCGTCAGCACGTTGCGCGGAATGCGAAAAAACTCCATCGTGCGGGCCAGCGCGAAACTGTTGGGCGGAATGATGCAGTAGTCGCCGTGCATGTCGACAAAACTTTTCTCGTCAAAGTTCTTTGGATCCACCACCGTGCTGTGAATGTTCGTGAACACCTTGAACTCGGGCGCGCAGCGAATGTCGTAGCCGTAGCTGCTGGTGCCGTAGCTGATGATTTTCTTGCCGTCAGCCTCGCGAATCTGGCCGGGCTCGAAGGGCTCTATCATGCCGGTCGTTTCGGCCATGCGGCGTATCCATTTGTCGCTCTTGATGCTCATGGGAAATGCTTTCTGTGAGGTTGCCGCAATTGTAGGCAGGTGCCCGGCGCCGGCGAACAGAATCTGCCTGACCTGAGTCGCTATCAAATAAATAGCTGCTCGCGCAAGTTTTACCTGGGCTGGAGGCCGATTTGACTATTAATCAAGGCAAATAGCGGCTTCAGAAGCGCTCAGGTGACGCCTTCAGCTTGCGAGATCACTGTTTTCTCGATCACCCGGTCATCACCCAGCACGATGAGTGCAAACAGCAATTCACCCAGATTGCCGGCCTGCGATGTCTTGCGAGCTAGCAGCGGCGTCGCCTGCAAATTCAGCACGACAAAATCGGCTTCGCAGCCCGGCTGCAGATTGCCGACCACGCCTTCCAGCCCCAGCGCCCGCGCTGCGCCCGCCGTGTGCTGCCACCACAGCTGCTGCGGCTGGAGCGACACACCGGCCTTGGTCTGACCTTCGCGGCCCACGTAATACGCAGCCAGCATGGTGTGGAAGGGGCTGAACGAGGTGCCACCGCCGACGTCGCTGGCCAGCCCGTACAAAAAGCCGGTGCGGTCGGCGCTGGCGTAGTCGAAAAAACCGCTGCCCAGAAACAGGTTGCTGGTTGGGCTGATGGCCGCCGCCGTGCCGGTGCCGCGCATCAGCGCGCGGTCTTCACCATCGATGTGAATGCAGTGCGCGTACACGGCGCGCGGCCTCAAGAGGCCAAACTGCTCGTACACGCTCAAGTAGCTGCGCGCCTGCGGGTACAGCTGGCGCACCCAGGCGATCTCGTCCTTGTTTTCGGCGACGTGCGACTGAATCCACACGTCGGGATACTTTGCCGCCAGTTCGCCAGCGCCGCGCAACTGCGCTTCGCTGCAACTCGGCACGAAGCGCGGCGTGATCGCGTAGCCGAGGCGATCCACGCCATGCCATTTGTTGATCAGCGCTTCGGTGTCGACTAGGCTTTGCTCGGTGTCGTCGCGCACACCATCGGGCGAGTTCTGGTCCATCAGCACTTTGCCGGCCATCATCCGCAGGCTGTGCTTTTGCGCTTCGCCCAGCAGCGCATCGACTGAACCCGCGTGCGAGGTGGCAAAGGTCAGCGCGGTAGTGACGCCGTTACGCAGCAGCTCCGCTATGAAAAAAGTAGCTGCTTCCGCACAATACTCTTGCGCTGCGAACCTTTTTTCATGCGGAAAGGTGTAATTTTTTAACCACGGCAGCAGGCCATCGGCAGGCGAGCC
>JANNKV010000244.1:0-30059 GCA_031396485.1 Polaromonas sp.
GACCAGACCAAAGTCAAGGCGGATGCGGAAAAAGCCATGACCGACCTGGAGAGTCGTCTGGCCGATTTGCGTCATATCGAGGCCGACCTGGAAACGATTCGCCAGGCGCATTATTCGGCCGGCGACCATGTCAACCAGGCACAGGGCAAACTGTATGAAGCCAGCGCCGAAGTCGGCCGGCTGGAGGCGGAAATCCGTTTTGTGGTCGATGGCCGGCTGCGTGTGGAGCAGCGGCTGGCGCAGTTGCTGGAGCAGACCGCACAGTGGGCTACGCGGCGCGAAGAAGCCGCGCTGGAGACCGAGAGTTTGTCCGGTCAGGCCGTCGAGGCTGAAGAAAAAGCCGAGCTGCTGACGGCGCAATCCGAAGAGCATCAGACCCAGTTGCCGGCGCTGGAAGAAGCGCTGCGCCAGGCACAGGCCAAGGCCAACGAGCAGCGCGGCAGCGTCGGCCAGGTGCAGCAGCAAATCCAGGTGCTGGCCGCTGACCAGCGCAACATCGAAGAGCAGTCGCGCGGCCTCAATTTACGGCTGGAAAAACTCACGGCCGACCGCAACGCGCTCAATGCGCCCGATGAGGCGCGGCTGGTCAATCTGGGCGCGCAATTCGCTTCTGCGCAGGAAGCGCAGGCGATGGTCGAAGCCCGCCTGCACGAGCTGACCGACAGCGTGCCTCAGCTCGACGAAGACCGCCGCGCGAAGCAACAGGCCGTCAACACCGAATCGGCCAAGCGCGCTGATTTTTCGGCGCGCATGGAAGCCCTCAAGGCGCTGCAGGAAAAGGTCAAGACCGATGGCAAATTGAAACCGTGGTTAGACAAGCACGGCCTGGGTGGGCTGCAAGGTTTGTGGAGCCGCATTCATATCGAGCAGGGTTGGGAAAACGCACTCGAAGCCGCGCTGCGTGAACGGTTGGGCGCGCTGGAGGTCAGCCGGCTTGAGATGGTGCGCGGTTTTGCCGGCCATGACGGGCAGGGCGCACCACCGGCCAAGCTGGCGTTTTATTCACCGATCAGCGCGGCCGCACCGGCCCGCCTGAACAGCGCCCTGAGCCTGAAACCACTGGCCGATCTGCTGCGCCTGAACGACGCGGGCCAGTCGGCCCTGCTGGGTGACTGGCTGCAGGGCTGCTACACCGCGGCTAGCCTGGATGACGCGATGGCTGCGCGCGAAAAACTGCAGGCCGGCGAAGCAATTTTTGTCAAAAGCGGTCACGCCGTCAGCCACCACAGCATCAGCTTTTACGCACCTGATTCCGAGCAGGCCGGCTTGCTGGCCCGCGCGCAGGAAATCGAAAACCTCGACAAACAGCTGCGTGCGCAGGCCATGATCAGCGAAGAAGCACGCAATGCTTCGGTGCGCGCCGAAGCAGCGTATTCGGACGCGGCGCAGCGCCTGGCCGGTGCGCGGCGCGAAGCGGCTGAGGGCCAGAGCCGCACGCATGAATTGCAGGTTGAAGTGCTGCGCCTGACGCAGCTGGCCGAACAGACCCGCGCCCGCAGCGAGCAGATCGCGGCTGATATGAGCGAGATCAAGGCGCAGCTCGATGACTTGCAGGAACGCAAGGTCACCGCCGAGGCGCGCTTCGAAGAACTCGACATGCAGCTGGCCGACAGCCAGGAGCGCCACGCGCAGCTCGATGACCGCGTGATTGAGACCGAGCGCAAGTTGACTGAGTCGCGCGAGCAGCAGCGCGCACTTGAACGCCAGACGCAGGAAGTGCAATTTGCGCTGCGCTCACTGGCATCTCGCCGTGAAGAGTTGGCGCGCTCCATCGATATAGCTGCGCAGCAGGCGGCATCCATCGCCACCGAAAAAGAGCGCGCCAACGAAGAGCTGTCGCGCCTGACGGACGCCGCCGCGCAGGCCGGTTTGCAAAGCGCACTGAGCGTGAAGCTCGAACGTGAAGCCGATCTGGGTGCCCAGCGCAGCCAGTATGACGACCTGACCAGCAAGCTGCGCGCCAGCGACGAACGCCGGCTGCAACTGGAACGCGAACTTGATCCGCTGCGCCAGCGCATCACCGAGTTTCAGTTGAAGGAGCAAGCCGCGCGGCTCGGCTTTGAGCAATACGCCCAGTTGCTCGGCGACGCGCAGGCCGATCTGGCTGCGGTGCAGTTGTCGATAGAGACCGGCAACGTGCGCCTCACCGGCTTGCAAGGCGAGATCGACCGCATCAACCGCGAGATTCAATCGCTGGGCGCCGTTAACCTGGCCGCGCTTGAAGAGCTGACGACGTCACGCGAGCGCAAGCAGTTCCTCGATGCGCAGTCGGCCGATTTGAACGAGGCGATGGCTACGCTGGAAGATGCGATCAAGAAAATCGACATGGAAACGCGCGACCTGCTGGCCAGCACGTTCGAGACCGTCAACACGCACTTCGGCAAGATGTTCCCCGAACTGTTCGGCGGCGGCAATGCGCGGCTGGTGATGACCGGCGAAGAAATTCTGGATGCCGGCGTGCAGGTGATGGCGCAGCCGCCGGGCAAGAAAAACCAGACGATTCATTTACTGTCGGGCGGTGAAAAAGCGCTGACCGCGATTGCGCTGGTGTTTGCGATTTTCCAGCTCAACCCGGCGCCGTTTTGCCTGCTGGACGAGGTCGATGCGCCGCTGGACGACGCCAACACCGAACGCTATGCCAAACTGGTGACTTCCATGAGCAAAGAAACCCAGTTCCTCTTCATCAGCCACAACAAGATCGCGATGGAAATGGCTGGGCAGCTGATCGGCGTGACGATGCAGGAGCAGGGCGTTTCGCGCATTGTGGCGGTGGATATGGAATCGGCGGTTGGAATGGTGGAGGCGGCGTGAGCACATTGCAGATCAGTCTGGCGGTGGCTGGTGGTTTGGTGCTCGCCGGCGTCGTCGCGCATGGCGCGTGGTCGGCGCGCCGCAGTGTGCCCAAGCGTGCCGAGCCCGAATCTGCCGCCGCGCGCGATGTGACGGTTCCCGGGTCGCTGGAATCAACAGCTGGACAAAGCAACGCGGTACGACCCGTCCCTATGGACAACCCGAACGACGCGCTGGAACGCTTCGAGCCCAGTTTTGACAAAGAACTGGAAGCTGGCGCAGGCGCCGATCTCGACAGTGAAGGCAATTTCGACCTGCCACCGGTGCCCAGCCTCTCCACGCTGGAGCGCAAAGCCGGCCTTGACCCGCTGATCGACGCCATGGCGCCTGTCATGGTCGACTCGGTCGTCTCTGGCGATGCGGCACTGGCGGCCATGCCCAGCACGCGCCGCGCCGGCAGCAAGCCTTTCGCCGTCGAAGGCCTGTGCGCGGCCTCCGGCGAATGGGAGTTTCCGGTAGCCGGCAAGCGCTACCGGGCTTTTCAGTGCGGTGTGCAACTGGCCAACCGCACCGGCGCACTGAACCAGATCGAATACTCGGAATTCGTCATGAAGGCGCAGGCTTTTGCCGACGCGATTGGCGGCGAGCCGGAGTTTCCGGAAATGCTTGACGAAGTGGCCAGAGCCCGCGAGCTCGACAACTTTGCCAGCGCGCACGACGCGCAGCTGAGCTTCACGTTGCGCGCCCGGCAGACCGCCTGGAGCCCGGGTTATGTGCAGCAGAACGCGGCCCGAATCGGCTTTGTTCACGGCACGATTCCCGGGCGCATGGTGCTGCCGGCGCGCGAATCAGGTCAACCCTCCATCGTCGGGCTGGCTTTTGACACCCAGGCGGCGATGGCCGAGGACCCCGAGCAGACCGCGCTGCGCGAAATTACGCTGTCGCTCGATGTGCCGCAGGTGCTGCGCGCCGAGCAGCCCTTCGCCCGCATGTGCGAGGCCGCACTGGCGTTGGCCAAAAGCATGGACGGCGTCATCATTGACGACAACGGCAGCCCGATTCGTCCCGAGGCGATGGAAGGCATTCATGCCGACCTGGAGCAGCTGTACGACACGCTGGACGCGCGTGATTTGTCGTCGGGGTCTGTGCTGGGGCGGCGGCTGTTTTCCTGATCTGGGTGCGATCTGCTGGAAATTAGACGTCAGCCTTCATTGTTCCCGACTTTAACTAATAGAGTTTACAAAAAGTCGCGACTTTTTAGAAATTCTATTTAAAATAGTCGCATGCAGCGTTATCTGGATGCCCGAATCAGGGCCGATCTTCAAAAAAAGATGGTGCTTCTGACCGGTCCGCGGCAAGTCGGAAAAACCACACTCAGCCGTCAGCTGCTGACTGAATTCGACGACGCCCAATACCTCAACTACGACGTTCCAGAGCACCGGCGCGTACTGACCGCAAGAACCTGGAACAAGAAAGCCCGGCTGCTGGTGTTCGACGAAATTCACAAGATGAGCGGGTGGAAGCCTTGGCTGAAGGGCGTGTTCGACGGCCGTGCTGAAGGGCAGGCTTTGCTGGTGACCGGGAGCGCGCGAATGGACACATTCCGGCAGGCCGGAGAGTCATTGGCGGGCCGCTATTTCAAACTGCGGCTGCACCCGATATCGGCACGCGAATGGTGCGAACAGACCGGAGCCACGGCAGACAATGCCCTTGTGCATTTGCTCAAACGCGGCGGCTTTCCAGAGCCTTGCCTGGCCGCAACTGACGCGGAAGCCGACCGCTGGCGCAGCGAATACTTTTCAGACCTGGTGCGAGAAGACGTGCTTGAGTTCTCGCGCCTGCAGGAGATCACCACCATGCGCCTTTTTGCCGAGATGCTGCGCGAACGCGTTGGCTCGCCGCTGTCGCTCGCATCCATGGGTCGCGACCTGGCGATTTCGCCCAACACGCTCCGAAAATACCTGGAAATTCTGGAAGCCCTGTTCATCGTTTTCATTGTGCGTCCGTGGCATCGCAACATTGCCCGGGCCACGCTGCAAGCGCCCAAGGTTTATTTTTACGATACCGGTCTGGTCAAGGGAGATGCAGGCGTGCGTTTCGAAAACTTCGTGGCTTGCTCGCTGCTCAAACATGTGGAATGGCAGCAAGATGCCTTGGGAAAAGAGATGGGTCTGCACTACATCCGCACCAAGGACGGTGCCGAAGTCGACTTTGCGGTCAGTGAAGGCAGTCACCTGATTGATCTGGTGGAATGCAAACTGGGCGATCACAAGCCCCACCGCGCGCTGATGCGTTTTGCGGGCGAGTGGCCCGATGCACGCGCCACCCAGGTGCTGCGTGATATGGACACACCGATGGACGTGGGCCCGGTCCAAATCCGCGATGCAGCCGGCTGGCTCATGGGGCTTTCAGCATGAACAAGCTCACCCGCGTCGAAGCGCTGCGTGCGCAATTGCAAGAACACGGCCACCGCTACTACGTGCTGGACGAGCCGACGATTCCCGACGCGGAATACGACCGGCTGTTCAAGGAGCTGCAGGCGCTGGAAGCCGCGCATCCCGAACTGCTGACGGCTGACTCGCCGACGCAGCGTGTCGGCGGAAAACCGCTCGCGCAATTTGCCAGCGTTCGCCACAGAATTCCGATGCTTAGCATTCGAACCGAGACCGACACGGAGTCCACCGGTGCGCAAAATTTCGATGCGCGCGTGCGCAAGGAACTTGGTCTGTCACCGAGCGACCCGCCGGTCGAATACGTCGCAGAACTGAAGTTCGACGGCCTGGCGATGAGCCTGCGCTATGAGAACGGTGTGCTGGTGCAGGCAGCTACGCGCGGCGATGGTGAAGTGGGTGAAGACGTGACGCAGAACATTCGCACGATCAACCAAATTCCACTGAAACTTCCAGCGCACGCTCCGGCTGTCATGGAAGTCCGTGGCGAAGTCTACATGCGCCGCGCCGATTTTGAAGCGCTGAATGAAAAGCAGCGCGAGCTGATCGCGCAAGGCGCCAAAGGCGAGAAAACATTTGTCAATCCGCGCAATGCGGCGGCCGGCGGCGTGCGGCAACTGGACCCGGCGATTGCAGCGCGGCGCAAGCTGAGTTTCTTTGCGTATGGCATCGGCGACATCACGCCGCCCGACAACGGCGGGCCGGTGTTCGAGACGCATCTGCAACTGCTGCTCACACTGAAATCTTGGGGTTTTCCGGTTGCAGCCCAGACGGCGCCTGCGCAAGGCGCTATTGAATTAATAGCGTTTCACCAGACTATCGGCAAGCAGCGCGACAGCCTTCCTTACGACATCGACGGCGTGGTCTACAAGGTCAACAGCCTGGCGCTGCAAAGAAAACTCGGCTTCGTGTCGCGCGAGCCGCGCTGGGCAATGGCGCACAAATACCCGGCGCAGGAGCAACTCACCACGGTGCTGGCGATTGACGTGCAGGTTGGCCGCACCGGCAAGCTGACACCGGTCGCCAAGCTGGCGCCGGTGTTTGTCGGCGGCGTGACGGTGACCAACGCGACACTGCACAACGAAGACGAGGCGCGGCGCAAGGATGTGCGGGTTGGTGACACGGTGGTGGTGCGCAGGGCGGGTGATGTGATTCCGGAAATTGTCAGTGTGGTGCCCAAGTCCGTTCTCCCTGAGCCTGTCGAAGGGTCTGCGATTGAAGAAGGGCTTCGACAAGCTCAGCTAGAGAGGGGATTGCAATTCACCATGCCGCGCCAGTGCCCCGTCTGCGGCTCTGACGCGGTGCGGCTCGAAGGCGAAGCCGATTACCGCTGCACCGGCGGGCTTTTTTGTGGCGCGCAGCGCAAGGAAGCGATCCTGCATTACGCGCACCGGCGCGCGGTGGAAGTCGAAGGACTGGGCGACAAGCTGGTCGAGCAGCTGGTCGATGCCAATGTGATTCGCACCTTGCCCGATTTGTACAAGCTGGGCTTGACGGCGCTCGCCAGCCTGGACCGCATGGCCGACAAGTCGGCAAAAAATCTGCTGGATGCGCTGGAAAAATCGAAACAGACCACGCTGCCACGCTTTCTTTTCGGCCTCGGCATTCGTCATGTCGGCGAGGCAACGGCGAAAGAACTGGCGCGGCATTTCGGCCAGCTCGACACGATCATGGGCGCCAGCGAAGAGGCGCTGCTGGCCGTGGCCGACGTTGGCCCGATCGTCGCGAAAAGTATTCGCACCTTTTTCGACCAGCCGCACAACCGCGAGGTGGTTGAACAACTGCGCGCTTGCGGCGTAACGTGGGAAGAGGGCGAACCGGCAGCCGTTGCCCCCAAGCCGCTGTCAGGCAAAACGTTTGTGATCACCGGCACGCTACCCACGCTGGGCCGCGACGAGGCCAAGGACCGGCTGGAAGCGGCAGGCGCCAAGGTCGCCGGTTCGGTCAGCAAGAAGACTGACTATGTGGTGGCAGGCGCCGAAGCGGGCAGCAAGCTGGTCAAGGCGCAGGAGCTGGGCATTGCGGTGATTGACGAAGCGGCGTTGCTGGCGCTTCTCGGCTAGCGTTAGTACCTTCTGTTCAACGCCAATCCCGTTCGGGCTGACCCTTCGACAGGCTTGGGACAGGGTATGCAAAGCATATCGAAGCCAGGAAATGCCCTTCGATACCTCAGGGCGAACGGGCTTGAATGACGGTAATCGGAACCACGTCCCTCCTGAAACATTCTGTAATTTAGTACTCCGTTTCCGCAGCCGGGTGATTTACTGACGCCGCCCCGTGCGTTTCATCAAGCCGTCATCTGGCGCAAGCACGCTCTGGGCTCCACCAACAATAAAGTGAGACGCTCATGAACAAGTCCATACCTTTTCTGCTTCGGGTGACGAGCCGCGCCGGAATCACTTCTGCGCTTGCAGCCGCAGCTGTTTTCTCGGCAGGCATAGTAGTGCCGGCTGCAGCGATTGCAGACAATGCGGCCAGCCGCAGCCAGGCCGACGACCGCCATGGTGACCGCAACAGGCCGTCGATTCCCATCCTCATCGGGCACCGCGGCGCCAGCGGCTATCTGCCAGAGCACACGCTGGAAAGCTACGCGCTGGCCATCGAGCTGGGGGCCGACTATGTAGAGCCTGACC
Organism: Polaromonas sp.; assembly: GCA_031396485.1. Taxonomy (GTDB): domain Bacteria; phylum Pseudomonadota; class Gammaproteobacteria; order Burkholderiales; family Burkholderiaceae_C; genus Polaromonas. Next base: position 7,874 of record JANNKV010000244.1, read on the forward strand.
TGGTCGCCACGCGTGACGGCGTGCTGATTGCACGCCACGAGCCGAACATGATCGCCACCACTGATGTGAAAACGCGCCCCGAGTTCGCCAACCGCAAACGCATCGCAAAGGTCGATGGCGTGAACGAGGAAGGCTTTTTTGCCAGCGACTTCACGCTGGCCGAGATCAAGACCCTGCGCGCGATTCAGCCGGTCGGCGTACGCGACCAGCGCTTCAACGGCAAGTTTCAGATACCCACGCTCGATGAAGTGCTGCAAATCGTGCGCCGGAAGTCGGGTGAAGAGAAACGCGAGATCGGCGTCTACCCCGAAACCAAACACCCGACGTACCACCGCAACCTCGGTCTGCCGCTGGAAGACCGCCTGCTGGAGGTGCTGGGCCGCTACGGCTACAACGAACGGAAATCGCCGGTTTTTATCCAGAGCTTTGAAGTGGGCAACCTCAAATACCTGCGCAGTCGCACCAAACTCAAACTGGTGCAGCTGGTTGACGGCGACGACGTGGCGCCCGACGGCACCGTGACGCTGGCCGCGCCCTTCGACAAACCCTATGACTTCGCCGTGGCGGGTGACCCGCGCACCTTCAAGGACCTGCTCACGCCCGCTGGGTTGCGTGAAGTCTCAAGCTACGCCGACGGCATCGGCCCGTGGAAGCCGTACCTGATTTCTGCCAAATGCATTGCGCTGGACAACGCCGGCAAGTGCGCAGATGCTAACGGCGATGGTGCCGTCGATGAACGCGACCGGACGCTGCTGCCGCCATCCACCGTGGTCGCGGACGCGAAACGCGAGGGCCTGCTGGTCCACCCGTTCACCCAGCGCAACGAACCGGGCCGTCTGGCGAAGGATTACCTGGGCAACCCGGTGAACGAATTCATCAAGTTTTATGAACTGGGCGTGGACGGCCTGTTTTCGGACTTCACCGACACGGCGCGCACGGCCCGCATCATGTTTCTGCTCAGAACCTATCCCAACGCGTCGCAGTGCCTGACCGGCGGGCGACCTGACGTGCATCCAGCGGTTTGCCGGGTGCTGCGCGGCCCGCGCGACTGAACGGTGAAAAGCCCCCGGCTTACATGTCGTAACGCAGGTTTGCACGCCATACGTCACGCCGGAAGGTAGGCGGCGCGTTAAATAGCTCTGAAATCTTAATGATCAGGAGCTTTTAATGAACATCCAACGCAACCTCAAACGTCTGACCGGTGTGCTGGCATTCGGTGGGCTGGCAGCTTTGCTCTCGGGTTGCGTCGTCGCGCCTGTCGGTTATGACAGCTACGGCGGCTACCCCACCGGGCAGGTGTATATCGCGCCGCCACCCGTCGTCGTCGCGCCTGGTTTTTACGGTTACCGCGGTGGGTACGGGCATCGCGGTGGGCACGGCAATCGTGGCTACCGCGGTCACGGTTACTGGCGTTAAAAGTTGCCTGAACTGGGTAGGCAGAGGCCTTTTGATGACCAAAAAAGCCTCCAGCCCAGGTATTTCCTGCGCAGGCAGCTATTAAATCAATAGCAATCGCATAAACGCCATCAGGTTTTCAATGGCACCGCGCTGCCCACAAACCGAACCACTTGCGCGATAACCTCCGTGTTTCCCAGCAGCCGGTGATGCCCCAGCCCGCTGGTGGCATGAAACTGCGCATGCGGCGCGGCCTGCAGCAAGGCCACGCTGTGCTCGAACGGAATTTCCTGGTCTTCGCGGTCATGAATGATCAGCGTCGGCTGCCGCGTTCTGCGCAGCATCTCGACCACCGACATGCTGTCCCAGTCGAGCCGGCCCTGGTAGCGCTCCACCATCATCTGCATGGCCCGCGCCATCACGCTGGGGTGTAGACCGACATATCTGGCGAACGCTTCGGTGAACCATTTGCAGTGCCGAAACGAGCTCACCAGTACCTGGCACTGCACCTGCACGCCCCAGTCGCGGCGCGCATACAGCGCCATTGCCACACCGAAGGAATGTGCCAGCAGCGTGTGTACGGGCCCGGCATGGCGGGCTACGGCCTTGATGGCGGCTGCGTATTCGATCAGATCGGTTGACCGGCCGAACGACTCGCCATGCGCCGGTGCATCGAACGCCACCACGCGAAACCCGGCGGCCACCAGCGGCTCGATCATCTTGCCCATGTGCGTCGCGCGTGCGCCCCAGCCGTGCACCATCAATACCGTCGGGCCGCGGCCCCATTCGTACACCGCCAGTTCACCCGCCCCCAACCGCAGGCGGGTCGTCAGCGCTTTTTCACGCAGCGCGATCTGCCAGGGTTTTTCGGGGGAGCGCGGCGGCGTGGCCAGCAGTTTGTAGGCCAGATGCGCCGACAGCGTGGGCGAGATCTTGCACAGCAGACGGAATGCGCTGCGCCCCCACTTGACCTTGCGCGTCTCGGCGAAACGTCCGACTTGTCGGGGCTCTGGCGAGCCCGTGACAGTGACAGTGCGCGCTACGGCGGCCTCTGATGAATTTGAATGACCCATGAAGATACTCCCTGAAGTGATGAAATGCACCGGCTTACGTTGGTCGTGGTGGCAGTGCTCTTTTGGCAGCCATTGACGGATGAAAAACGCTTCAGTCGACCCTTCAAGGCTGTACCTTGAATCTACAAACCAGAGGGCGCCGCGCGAACGTGACATTAGTCATGCCAGCACTGACACGCATCACAGATTTCAGGTGAATATTCACAGCGCCGTGATGCGCGCGGGCAACGCGCGAAGGGCGGGGACGGAGCGCGACTACAGGCTTCGCAATGCCAGCAGCATCTGCTCGCTCGACACCGGCTTGGTCAGCAGCAGCAGCTGGTGTTCGTACGCGGCTTCGCGCAGGGCAGCGTCTGTCTCGCCGCTGAGCAGCAGTACCTTTTTCCCGCGCGCGCGCAGCTGCAGTGCCACGTCGAGGCCGCAATCGCCGTGCGGCAGACGGACGTCGCAAATCGCCAGCGTGCAGCTGTCGGCTTTCTCAAGCGCCTGCGCGGCGGTTTGCGCGACATGCACCCGTTGCCCCCACGACTGCAGCAACTGGCGCATGGCATTGGCCACCAGGTAGTCGTCTTCGAGCAGCAGCACGTCTTGCCCGGGCAATGCCGGCAGCGCCAGCCCGCTTTCATCCAGGCCTGGCGGCGCGGTTGCCGAAACCAGTGCAGTGGTGCCGGGCCACGGCGCCGGTTCAGGCAAGGCTGGAGCTTTGTCGGTCCCGAGATTCGGGTTGTCATGCACGTCCAGATCGTCGAAGTCGTCCTGGCTGTCCGCCTCCAGCCATCGCGCCTTCGCTTTTGGCAGCTCGATCGTCATGCAGCAGCCGCGGCCCGGTTCCGACCGCACCGACAGACTGCCACCCATCAGCTGGGTGAAGCGTTTCGAGATGGCCAGCCCCAAGCCCAGGCCCTGGCGGCGATCGCGCGCGTCGTTGCCCAACTGCACGAACTCCTCGAAGATCTTGCCTTGCTCTTCCAGCGCAATGCCCGGGCCCGCGTCGCGCACCTGCAAGCGCCAGACGCCCTGGCCGCTACGCAACGTGATCGCCACCGTTCGCTCGGGCGGTGAAAACTTGATCGCGTTGTCGAGCAGGTTCGACAGCACCCGCTTGAGCATCAACTCGTCAGCCACGGCAAAACGGCCGGGCTGCACCAGCGCCACGATGCGCACGCCGGCGCGCTCGGCCACGGCGCTGTGCTGCATCACCAGGCTGCGCACCAGCGGCGCAATTTCGGTCGATTGCAGTTCGGCCGTCACCACGCCCGAATCCATGCGCGTCAAATCCAGCACCTGCGACAGCAAATCATCGAGCGCGCGCCACGACTGGCGAATGCCTTCGGCAGCGTGCTGCGCGGGCTCGTCGTGTGCGCGCTGGGCGAGCTTGATGAGCGGATCGAGGTACAAACCAATCGCATGCACCGGCTGGCGCAGGTCATGGCTCACCGCGGCGAAGAAGCGCGACTTGGCCAGCCCCACCGCCGCAACCGCGGTGGCAGCCCGTTCCGCCCGCTGGCGCAGCTCGTACTGCTGCAGCAGCATGCGTTCCTGCACGCGCGACATCTGCACGATGCTGATGGTCATCAACACGCCGCCCACACCCAGCAACACCAGCAACAGGTTTCCCTGCAGTCCTTCGATGAAAAACCGCGCCGAAGTGGGCAGCACGGCCAGGCAGACGGCCACCACGGTGCGGGCGAAGTCACCCGTCACCCGCAGCGCCACCAGCGCGGCGCTGCCCATCAGGTAGATTGCCAGCACGACCATCATGACCTGGTTGCCGGGCACGTATAAAAAGTACCACGCGCTGCCGACCAGCAACATCGAAGTCCAGACGCAGAGCCGGTAGATCAGGCGGCGGCGGGCGGTGGGCAGCGCCTTGAAACGGGGGCGTGTGACGTGCCACCAGCGCCAGCTGCCAAAGCCAGCCACCAAGGCAAACCAGGTGAACGGCTGCGACCAGGGCAGGGCGGTAGAAAAGATCAGCGCGCCCAGCAATTCACAGGCGCGCAACGTCCAGTACACAGGCACCGTGTGCGCCCCGTCTTCGGGGTCGGGTCGCTGGCCCTGGTCAGGCGTGGCGGGCGTCACGGATCAAAGCGTCTCGGAATTGTGCCGCGCAGCCTGCGTGCGGTTGCTGACGTTGAGCGCCCTGAAAATTTCGGTCATGTGGTTTTTCACCGTGCCTTCACTGATGCCCAGCGTGCTGGCAATCAGTTTGTTGCTCAGGCCCTGGCGCAGCAGCGCGCGCACTTCCTCGAGGCGTGGCGTGAGGGTGACGTCCGGCGCAGAGCCCTGCTCCATCACGGGCGTGTAAGGCAGCCTGGTGCCCTGCAGCGCCGCTTCGATCGCCGAGCGCATGCGGTCGGAAGTCGCGCTTTTGGGAACGAAGGCGTACACACCCGGAATCGCCAGCGTGCGGCGCACCACGTCGGGCGAGGTGAGGGCCGACACCACCACCACCGCAAGCGTTGGCCGCTGGCGCGCCAGTTCGGTCAGGCGAAAGCCCTTCTCCATGCCGGGCATGTTCAGGTCCACCAGCGCCAGGTCGATGGCAGGGTGCAAATGAACGATGCGCGACAGCGAATGACCATCGCCCGCTTCCAGAAAATGCACAGACCCCAGAATGCTGCTGACCAGCATCTTGATGCCGTCGCGTACCAGCACGTGGTCGTCGGCGATCAGCACGGTCTTGCGTTGATCGCTCATGTGGGCGCTGACGTTATCGTGGGCGTCAGGGCCAGTACGGTCCGGGGGGGCGTTAAATGCGGTCGCCATGCAGCTAGCGTACACAGGGCGACTGCCTGATGCAACCGGTGGTTGACGTGACTTTGGTCATGCTCCCGGGGCGTATTTCGGAAGCACATCGGCTGGCCATCCGGCGCCATAATGGATCATGACCATCCGCGAAATCCTCAAAATGGGCGACGAACGCCTGCTGCGTGTGGCGCCGCCGGTGCTTGACTTCGACACCGACGCGCTGCATCTGCTGATCTCGGACATGTTCGACACCATGCATGCCGTCAGCGGCGCCGGGCTGGCCGCGCCGCAGATCGGCGTTGACCTGCAACTGGTGATCTTCGGCACCGACGAAGTCAACCCGCGCTACCCCGACGCGCCGCTGGTGCCGCGCACGGTGCTGCTCAATCCGGTCATCACGCCGCTACGCGCCGAGGAAGAAGAAGACTGGGAAGGCTGCCTGTCGGTGCCCGGCCTGCGCGGCATGGTGCCGCGTTACACCCACATCAATTACACCGGTTTCGACCAGTACGGCGACGTGATCGACCGCACGGTAGAGGGCTTTCATGCCCGCGTGGTGCAGCATGAATGCGACCACCTGATCGGAAAGCTCTACCCGATGCGTATTCGCGATTTCACGCAGTTCGGCTACACGTCGGTGCTGTTTCCGGGGATGGATGCCAGTGATGATTGATTTGAATAGAAAAGGCCGCTAGCCCATACAATACCAGCGCAAGCAGCTACCAAAATAATAGCGAATAACAAGAAATCCCCGCCAAACATGCCAGACCGCAAGCAGCCTCTGTCCGTCGGCGAACCGGCCCCGTGGTTTGTTTGCCGGTCGCCGTCCAACCCGCGCTACAACTTCAGCACCGTGGCCGGACGCTATGTGGCGTTGTGCTTTCTGGGCTCGGCCAAAGACGCTGACAGCCAGACTGTGCTGCAAGCGCTCGATGCACAACGAGCCCTGTTCGATGCCGAGCATTTGATGCTGTTCCATGTATCGAACGATGCGGAGGATGAGTCGCAAAGCCGCCTGGCCGATACGGCCCGCGGTATCCGCGTCTTCTGGGACTTCGACCGGTCGGTAGCGCGGCAGTTCGGGCTGTGCGCGGGGCCTTTGGACGAGCCCGACGGCGCGCTGCGCAAGATGATTTACGTGCTCGACCGGCGGCTGTGCGTACTGACAGCCATCCCGTTGCTGGCGGACGCGGCTGCCGGTGCCGCCCGCCTGATTCAGGTGCTGCAGTCACTGCCTGGCGCCGGCCCGGCTCGCATGGCCGGCATGCAGGCGCCGGTCCTGGTGGTGCCGCGCGTGTTCAGCCCGGAGCTGTGCCGCACGCTGATCCAGACCTATGAGCAGCACGGTGGTGACCCGTCGGGCTTCATGCGAGACGTGAACGGCAAGACCACGCTAATCAACGACGGTGGTCACAAGAAGCGCAGCGACTGTCTGCTGCAGGACGACAAGCTGCGGGACACCTGCATGGGCGCCATTCGCGCACGGCTGCTTCCGCAACTGCTCAACGCCTTCCAGTTCCAGGCCACCCGCATGGAGCGTCATCTGGTGTCGTGCTACGACGCCGAAGAGGGCGGGCATTTCAGGCCGCACCGCGACAACACCACACTCGGCACGGCGCACCGGCGTTTTGCGGTGTCGCTGTTCCTCAACACCGGCGCGTACGAAGGCGGCCTGTTGCGTTTTCCGGAATACGGCTCGACGCTGTTCAGCGCACCTGTGGGTGGTGCCGTCGTATTTTCCTGCTCCTTGCAGCACGAAGCCACGCCCGTGACCAGCGGCCGGCGCTACATGTACCTGCCTTTTTTGTACGACGAGGCCGCCGCGCAGGTGCTGGTGCGCAACCGCCAGTACATGGAAGGCAGCGGCGCTGGCGAGGAGATTGCAGGGCCTGACAGTGCCGTGGGTGAGCTTGAAAGTGTCAGCCGACGCGGGACGCTGCATTGAAGCGTTGAATCAGCCGGATTTAGTACTGAATCGACCTGTAGCCCAGGTAAAACGTGCGCGAGCAGCTATTTAAAACATAGCGAGCGTGTGCGGCCTCCGGGACAGCACACTAGTCACCCGTCAGAATATCAATGCCAGTCACCCGCGAGAAATCCCGGTCATGCGTGACGAACGCGCTGGCACCGATGTCGAGCGCCGTGGCCAGTTGAATGGCGTCCGGCAGTTTCAATCGGTAGTCAGAGCGCAACTGGGCTGCCAGCGCGGCGATGGCTGGGGACACCGGCACCAGCGTGTACTGCGACAAGGCTTTTTCATAGCGCTTGGCCAATGCGGTCTTGCCCGCCTTGAATGGCCCTGTCAAAACCTCTGCCAATGTGATGGTCGAGAGCGCGATGTGGATGTCACCTGCATCGGCCGCGGCGAACAGGCCGGCGAACTGATCGGCAAATTTTTCGTGCCCTTCGAGCACATAGATAAACGGCGCCGTGTCTACTGCCACCGTTGCGCCGGCAGGCAGATGGCCCCACAAGGGCGGCGGACTCTGCGGCGGCTTTTTCGCAGCCCGCTTCGTCGTCAAATGTCGTCCCATTCGTCACGCAGTTCGGCCACAGTCTGCGCCGGCGATGGACCCCAAAGGCCTTTGCCGCTGCCTCGCAGTGAACTAACGCTCGCCGCTGCCGTGCCTGTGGCGGAAGACTTTTGCAGGTCCTCGATCGAGACAATGGCGGCATAGGGTTTGCCGTGACGCGTGATGACGCTTGCCACGCCCGCGTTGGCTTGGGCGACCAGGGCCGGGAGTTTGATGCGGGCCTGTTCCAGGCCGTATTGGGTGGTAGTGGACATAGATATATTTCTGTACAGACAGTACAGTTTATACCAAATTGCCTGGTTGGCGCAACCCGGAAGCGGCAAAGTAGTGCCTGGAGTTCCGACGAAAAATATGACTTCCGTCGCTTGAATTCGCAAAAGAAATCCTTGCTAGCCCGCGAAAAAATTGCGCGAGCAGCTATTAAAAACGTAGCGCCCTACCAAGGAAGCCGCCCCGCACCTTCAAGCTTTCAACGCCTCCAGCAACTCCGTCTCAATCGCAATCTGCGCCTTGTTTTGCTGCAGTTCCGGCCCGTCGATCAAAAACGTGTCTTCGACGCGTTCGCCCAGCGTGGTGACTTTGGCGAGTTGCAGGTTGATGCGGTGTCTAGCCAGCACGCGGGCGATCAGGTAGAGCAGGCCGGTACGGTCGCTGGCCGATACGGTAAGCAGCCAGCGCTGGGCTTTTTCGTCGGGGCGCAGGTCGACGCGCGGTGCGATCGGAAAGCTCTTGACGCGGCGCGACACGCGGCCTTTGCCGGGCGCGGGCAGCGGGCCAGGGTTTTCAATGGTACGGGCCAGGTCGGCTTCGACCATCGATGCCAGTTCGCGGTAGTGCTCCAGCAAATCAGGGCTGGCCACCTGAAACGTGTCTAGCGCGTAACCGTTGCGGGCGGTGTGCACCTTGGCATCCAGAATGCTAAAAGCCGCCTGGTCAAAATAGCCGCAGATGCGTGCAAACAAGTCGGTCGCATCGGGCGTGTAGACCAGCACCTGCATGCCTTCGCCGGCCGACGAGCGACGCGCGCGAACAATGGTGGTGGGCTTGGCCTTGCCGACATGGCGCGACAGCTGGCGCGCATGCCAGGCAATATCAAACGCGTCGTGGCGCATGAAATAGCTGACGTCGAGCGATTCCCACAGCGCCTTGTGCGCCTGGAACGGCTCGGCATGCAGCGCGAGCAGGGTCAATGCCTCGCGCTTGCGGGCCTCCACTTCGGCGCCAGGGTCAGGCGCGCGACCGCCGAGTACACGCAGCGTGTAGCGATACAGATCTTCCAGCAGCTTGCCCTTCCAGCCGTTCCACACCTTGGGGCTGGTGCCGCGAATGTCAGCCACCGTGAGCAGGTACAGCGCCGTCAAATAGCGTTCGTTTCCGACGCGTTGGGCAAACGCCGCAATGACTTCGGGATTGCTGAGGTCTTCTTTTTGCGCGACGCGGCTCATGCTCAGGTGTTCGCCGACCAGAAATTCGATCAGCCGCGAATCCTCAAGCGCAATGCCGTGCTGGCGACAAAAAACACGCACGTCCTTGCAACCCAGTTCCGAATGGTCGCCGCCGCGGCCCTTGGCGATGTCGTGAAAAAGGGCGGCGATGTACAGAATCCAGGGCTTGTCCCAACCGGCCGCAAGCTGTGAACACATCGGGTATTCGTGCGAATGCTCGGCCATGAAAAAGCGCCGCACATTGCGCAGCACCATCAAAATATGCTGGTCAACCGTGTAGACGTGAAACAGGTCGTGCTGCATCTGCCCGACGATCTTGCGGAACACCCACAAGTAACGGCCCAGCACCGAGGTCTGGTTCATCAGCCGCATCGCGTGCGTGATGCCTTCGGGCTGCTGCAGGATTTGCCGAAACGTATCGCGGTTGACCGGGTCGCTGCGGAACTTGCTGTTCATCACACCACGGGCGTTGTAGAGCGCGCGCAAGGTACGCGCCGACAGACCCTTGATGCCGACGCTCGCCTCATAAACCAGAAAGGTTTCCAGAATCGCGTGCGGTTCGCGTACGTACAGGTCGTCGCTGGCAACTTCCAGCATGCCCGCTTTGTCGGAAAAGCGCTCGTTGATGGGCCGCGGCGGGTGGGTGGCGGGGTTCAGCCGCTCCTCAATGTTGAGCAGCAAAATCTGGTTGAGCTGCGTCACCGCTTTGGCTGCCCAGTAATAGCGCTTCATCAGCGCTTCGCTGGCGCGCACGAAGGTGGGTTTGGCGGACTTGGTGACCTTGATCACTTTCGGCAGACCAGCAGCTACTGGTTCAGCCACCTGCAGCGCAGCGCTGCCGGTGTAGCCAAATGACTGGGCCACTGCGGTCTGCAGGTCAAAAACCAGCCGGTCTTCGCGCCGACCTGAAATCAGGTGGAGCCGCGCTCGAATCAGATTGAGCAGCGCTTCATTCGCCTTGATTTGTCGCACTTCAAACGCCGTGGCCAGGCCGCTTCGAGCCAACTCGTCCCACGACTTGCCCAGCCCCGCAGCGCGGGCGACCCACAGAACGACCTGCAGATCCCGCAGGCCGCCGGGTGATTCCTTGCAGTTCGGCTCCAGCGAATAGGGCGTATTTTCAAACTTGTTGTGGCGCTGACGCAGCTCCAGCGTCTTGGCGACGTAAAAGGCTTTCGGGTCGAGCACCGCAGCCAGCTTTTTCTGCAGGCGGGCGAAATTCTTTTTGGAGCCCGCCACCAGCCGCGCTTCGAGCAGCGAGGTCTGCACTGTCACATCTTTGGCCGCTTCTTCAACGCAATGCGCGGTGGTACGCACGCTGGAGCCGATTTCGAGGCCACTGTCCCAGCAGTTGCCGATGAATTTTTCGATGTTGGCTTTCAGAACCGGATCGGCCTCGGCGTTTGAATCGTCGGGCAGCAGCAGCAGCACATCGACATCGGAGTGCGGAAACAGCTCGCCGCGGCCATAGCCGCCGGCCGCCACCAGGCAGGCCGTGGCCGGAAATTCGGCGCGTTGCCACAGCAACTGCAGCGTGGCGTCGGTATGCCGGGCGAGTTTTTGCAACACGCTGCGAATGCCCCGCGTCGCCGGGCCACTGCCCGCCAGGGAGGCGAACAGCGCCGTTTTACCGGCGCGGTACTGCTCACGCACCTGGGCGAGTTCGGTCATGGGGCCGGTTGGGTAAGGTGGCGCAGGCCAGGCCCGCGCTCAGGCGCTGACGGCTACCGGGGCCGACGCGCCCTGAATGGCAGTGACAAAGGCCGGGACGGCCGGACTGCCTGCCGACAGCGTCAGCACTTCGTAGCCGGTTTCGGTCACCAGCACGGTGTGTTCCCACTGCGCCGACAGCGAATGGTCACGGGTCACGATGCTCCAGCCGTCTTTTTCAGGGCCGTCCTTGATGTCGCGCTTGCCGGCGTTGATCATCGGCTCGATGGTGAAGGTCATGCCCGGCTTCAATTCTTCCAGCGTGCCGGGTCGGCCGTAATGCAGCACCTGCGGCTCTTCATGAAATTTGGTGCCGATTCCGTGGCCGCAAAACTCGCGGACGATGGAAAAGCCCTGCTTTTCGGCAAAGGTCTGGATGGCAAAGCCGATATCGCCCAGCCGAATACCGGGCTTGACGCGCATGATGCCGTGCCACATGGCTTCGTAGGTGATGTGGCACAGGCGCTTGGCAGCTATCGACGTTTCACCGACCAAGTACATGCGGCTGGTGTCGCCGTGCCAGCCGTCCTTGATCACGGTGACATCAATGTTGACGATGTCACCTTTTTTCAGCGGCTTGTCGTTCGGAATGCCATGGCAGACCTGGTGATTGACCGACGTGCACAGCGATTTCGGGTAGGCGCCGTAGCCTGGCGGCTGGTAGCCCAGCGTGGCCGGAATCGTGCCCTGCACCTGGGTCATGTAGTCGTGGGCTAGCCGGTCAATCTCGTTAGTGGTGATGCCGGGTTTGACGAATTCGGTCAGGTAGTCCAGCACCTCGGAAGCCAGTTTGCCCGCCACACGCATGCCCTGGATGCCTGCGGCGTCTTTGTATGTAGTACTCATGCCCGGATTATCCCACTGCAGGCATGGTATTGCCGAAGCCCGAGATTCCCGTCAGACCACCCGCCAGCAGTGGATCGGCCGGGGCTGAGCAGCCAGAGCGGCCGGGGTCGCACTGCTAAAATCGACCAGCTTTCCTGCTGGATTTCGCGCATTTCGCGTCGGCAGGCTGTCAATTCATCACCGCGCTGGCGCATTCGCCGCCAGCGCCTCACCACAAGGCCACTGTACCCGTGACGCTTCACCTGACGACTTTTGAGGGCGAAGCCCACGGCATCAACGCGCTCAGCGACTTCCGCGCCCAGCAGCTTTTACCGCGCCTGCAGGCCATCGAGGGCCGGATTTCCGGCATCAGCGCCCGCTTTGTTCATTTGGTGGGCACCGTCGAAACGCCGACGCATGAGCTGATGCAGCAATTGAAGGCGCTGCTGACCTACGGCGAGCCGTGTACGGGCGCCAGCCCGGCAGATGCAGCCGTCTTCCTCGTTTCGCCCCGTTTTGGCACCGTGTCGCCGTGGGCATCGAAGGCCACCGACATCGCCCACAACTGCGGCCTGGCCGTGAAACGCATCGAGCGCATCACCGAATACAGCGTGGTGTTGAAGTCAGGCTTGTTCAGCAAAGCTGCCCTGACTGAAGCGCAACGCGCCCAGATTGCCGCGCTGCTGCACGACCGCATGACCGAAAGCGTGATGTTTGACCGCACGCAGGCGGCCGGGCTGTTCACTGAATTGCAGGGCGCGCCGTTGCAAACCATTGACGTGTTGCATGGCGGCAAAGCGGAGCTGGAGCGCGCCAACACCGAATTCGGCCTGGCGCTGGCGGCGGACGAGATCGACTACCTGGTCAACGCGTTCACGCAATTGAGGCGCAACCCGACCGACGTTGAACTGATGATGTTCGCGCAGGCGAACAGCGAGCATTGCCGCCACAAGATTTTCAACGCCGACTTCACGATTGACGGCGTGCCGCAAGGCGTCTCTTTGTTCGGCATGATCCGCAACACCGAAAAGCTGAACCCGCAGCACACGGTGGTGGCGTATTCAGACAATTCCTCGATCATGGAAGGCGCTGAGATTCAGCGCTTTTTTGCACGTCCGGATGCTGATTTTGATGCCAAATCAGCCTCTAGCCCAGGTAATACCTGCGCGAGCAGCTATCAAAAATATAGCGCTACAGACAACACGCTGATGCACGTGCTGATGAAGGTCGAAACGCACAACCACCCGACGGCGATCTCGCCTTTCCCCGGTGCCGCGACCGGTGCGGGCGGCGAGATTCGTGACGAAGGCGCGACCGGCCGTGGCTCAAAGCCCAAGGCCGGGCTGACGGGTTTCACGGTTTCCAAACTGTTCGATGCCAGCTACGGCAAGCCCGACCATATCGCCAGCGCGCTGCAGATCATGACGGAAGGACCGCTCGGCGGCGCGGCGTTCAACAACGAATTCGGCCGGCCGAATCTGGCGGGCTACTTCCGCGAGTACGAGCAGACCGCCGGCGGCCAGCGCTGGGGTTATCACAAGCCGATCATGATCGCCGGCGGCCTGGGCACCATCGATGCGGCGCTGACGAAGAAGATTGAATTTCCGGCCGGTACCTTACTGATTCAGCTCGGCGGACCCGGCATGCGCATCGGCATGGGTGGCAGTGCGGCCAGTTCGATGGCGGCGGGCGCGAATGCGGCGCAACTTGATTTTGATTCGGTGCAGCGCGGCAACCCGGAGATTGAGCGCCGCGCGCAGGAAGTCATCAACCAGTGCGCGCAGCTTGGCACGGCGAATCCGATTCTGGCGATTCACGATGTGGGTGCGGGTGGTTTGTCCAACGCGTTTCCCGAGCTGGTCAATGACGCCGGGCGCGGCGCGGCTTTTGCCCTGCGCGCGGTGCCGCTGGAAGAAAGCGGCCTGTCGCCGAAAGAAATCTGGAGCAACGAAAGCCAGGAACGTTATGTGCTGGCGATTGCGCCGTCGTCGCTGGCGCAGTTCACGGCTTTTTGCGAGCGTGAGCGGTGTCCGTTTGCGGTGATTGGTGTGGCGACAGAGGAGCGCGATCTCATTGTCACCGACACAAGCGCATCTCTTGCAAACGAGCCGTGGCCGCGGAACCGGCTTAGCCGGGCCGCAGGCGCAGCGGCCCCCTCGGGGGGCAGCGAACCACACGAAGTGGGGAGCGTGGGGGTACCAGTAAATATGCCGATGAACGTGCTGCTGGGCAAACCACCCAAAATGCACCGCGACGTGACAAGAGTGGCGACAGAAATCAAGCCGCTTGATTTCACCGGCGTCGATCTGCAAAAAGCCTGTATCGACGTGCTCAGCCACCCGACGGTCGCCTCGAAACGCTTCCTGATCACCATCGGCGACCGCACCGTCGGCGGCCTGACGCACCGCGACCAGATGGTTGGCCCGTGGCAGGTGCCGGTGGCTGATTGCGCGGTGACGCTGGCTGATTACCAGGGCTTTGCCGGCGAGGCGATGAGCATGGGCGAGCGCACGCCGCTGGCCGTGACGAACGCCGCCGCATCGGGCCGCATGGCGGTGGCCGAGGCGATTACGAATCTGCTGGCGGCGCCGATCGAGCTGCCACGCGTGAAGCTGTCGGCCAACTGGATGGCTGCCTGCGGCGAGCCGGGGCAGGATGCGGCGCTGTATGAAACGGTCAAAGCCGTCGGCATGGAACTGTGCCCGGCACTCGGCGTGTCGATTCCGGTCGGCAAGGACTCGCTGTCGATGCGCACGACCTGGAGCGACGACGGCGCGGCTAAAAAAGTTACGTCGCCGGTGTCGCTCATCGTCAGCGCCTTCGCCACGCTGGCTGATGTGCGCGGCACGCTGACGCCGCAATTGAACGCGGATGAAGCCGACACGACGCTGATCCTGATCGACCTGGGCAAGGGCCAAAAGCGCATGGGCGGCTCCATCCTGGCGCAGACGCTGGCGCTTGAGGGCGGCGACGTGCCCGACCTGGACGACCCGAAAGACCTCGTCAATCTGGTGAACGCCATTAATCAACTTCGCGCGCAGGGGCAAATGCTGGCCTACCACGACCGCAGCGACGGCGGCCTGTTTGCATGCATGTGCGAGATGGCGTTTGCCGGGCACGTTGGCGTGTCGCTGAACATCGACATGCTGCTGGTCGAAGGTGACGGCATTTCCGACAGCCGCATGGAAGTGGGCGACAGCAAAAACTGGGCCGGCCAGGTGAGCGTGCGCCGTGAAGAGCTGACGCTCAAGGCGTTGTTCAACGAAGAGCTGGGCGCGGTGATTCAGGTGCGTACCGACGTACGCAACGACGTGATGCAAACCCTGCGCGATCACGGCCTGTCAAAGTTCAGCCACTTCATCGGCAAGACGCGGCCACCGCATGCGTCGCTCGATGTGGGCAAGGGCGAAATGCAGGTCTGGCGTGACACCAAGGCCGTGTTCAAGGCACCGCTGCAGGATCTGCATCAGGTCTGGGACGCGGTGAGCTGGAAGATCTGCCAGCAGCGCGACAACCCGGCCGGTGCGGATGCCGAGCATGCGTCGCGCGGGGAGCCTTCAGACCCCGGTTTGCATGTGAATTTGGCATCAAATAGCCCTCCAGCCCAGGTAAAACATGCGCAAGAAGCTATTGAAATCATAGCAGGTGGGTTGGGCTCGGCGGTGCTGTTGTCGCGCCCGCGAGTCGCCATCCTGCGCGAGCAGGGCGTGAATTCGCATGTCGAAATGGCCTATGCCTTCACGCTCGCCGGCTTCGACGCCTGTGATGTGCATATGACCGACTTGCAGAGCGGCCGCGCCAATCTGGCCGACTTCAAGGGCGTGGTCGCCTGCGGCGGCTTCAGCTACGGCGACACGCTGGGCGCCGGCATCGGCTGGGCCCGCTCGATCACCTTCAACGCCGCGCTCAGCGACCAGTTCAAGGCCTTCTTCGTGCGGCCCGACACGTTTGCACTCGGCGTCTGCAACGGCTGCCAGATGTTTGCCGAACTGGCCGACATCATTCCCGGCGCCGAAGCCTGGCCGCGCTTCACCACCAACCGCAGCGAACGTTTCGAGGCACGCCTGAGCATGGTTGAAGTGCTGCCATCACCCAGCCTGTTTTTGCAGGGCATGGCCGGCAGCCACCTGCCGATTGCCGTCGCGCACGGTGAGGGTTATGCCAATTTCGCCCGCCGCGGCGACGCCTCCAAAGTCATTACCGCGATGCGCTTCACCGACAACCACGGCCAGCCGACGGAAGCCTATCCAGCCAATCCGAACGGCAGCGCCGGCGGTCTGACGGCAGTGACCACCGCAGACGGCCGCTTCACGGCGATGATGCCGCACCCCGAGCGCGTTTTCCGCAATATCCAGATGAGCTGGACGTCGGGCCATCAGGACGAACTGAGTCCGTGGATGGAGATTTGGCGCAATGCGCGGCGTTGGGTGGGATAGTTTCAATCCCGAGGGTTTTTCTGGCGCGAAGGTTGCGTGCTCTGGCGAGCATTCAATAATCAGCCATTAATCGAAAAGGATTCCCCGCGATGAAGCAATTTTTCAAGCCTCTCGTTTCCGGTTTCGCCAGCCTGCTGGTGACCGGTTTTGCCGCCGCGCAAAGTTACCCAGCCAAACTCGTGCGCCTCGTCGTGCCATTCCCGGCCGGCGGCGCCACCGACATCCTGGCGCGCACCATCAGCCAGAAAGCGTCTGAAAAGCTGGGCCAGCAGATCGTCATCGACAACCGGCCCGGTGCTGGCGGCACGATCGGTTCGGACCATGTAGCCAAGGCGGCGCCCGATGGCTACACGCTGTTGATCGCAACCGGCAGCACGCATTCGATCGGCCCAATCATCAATCCGAAAATTCCGTACAACGTCGAGCGCGACTTCATGCCGGTGGTTTACGTGGCCAAGACGAGTAGCGTGCTGGTGGTGCCGGGCACGCTTCCGGTAAAAAATCTGGCCGAGTTCATTGCGCTGGCCAGATCGAAACCCGGGCAGCTCAACTTTGGCTCCAGCGGCAATGGCACCAACAGCCACTTAAGCGGTGAACTGTTCAAGGCGCAGGCGAAGGTGTTTTTGACCCATATCCCGTACCGCGGCACCGGCCTGGTCTTTAACGACATGATGTCAGGCCAAGTGCATATGCTGATGGATAACTACGTCACGTCGCAGTCCAACATCAAGGAAGGCAAGCTGCGCGTTCTGGGCGTGACCAGCACGCAGCGCCTGCCTTTCTTGCCTGATGTGCCGACACTGGACGAGCAGGGGTTAAAAGGTTTCGACGTCAGCAACTGGTTCGGTCTTTACGTGCCCAAGGGCACGCCTGGCGAGATCATTGGCAAAGTCAACGCAGCCTTCAACCAAGCCCTGCAAGAGCCGGACATGCAAAAGCGCCTTGCAACCTTGGGCGCGACCCCAACGGGCAGCACACCAGAGCAAATGGGTGCCATGGTGACGGCTGATACGGCCAAGTGGGGCAAGCTGATTCGCGAGCGTAAGCTGGTCGTCGACTAAGCAGGTTTTTAGCCCAGAACCTGCCGGGCTTAAAAATCACAGGCCGACAGGGTACCCATCCTTCCGGTGATCCGACGCGGCGATGTAGCCGTGTTCGGTCTTCATCGCCATCTGCGCGCAGCCAAATTCGGTCTCGAAGCGCTTGGCGACTTTCACTTCATGGCCGCGTGCGATCAGCCCGTCAATGGCTTCCTGCGGGAAGTTCCATTCGACGGCGACGGTGTGGTTGTCGTCCATCACGCGCCAGCGCGGGGCGTCGCTGGCGGCTTGCGGGTTCTGGCCGTGGTCGGCCACGCGTACCGTGACCTGAAGATGGCCCTGCGCCTGCATCGATCCGCCCATCAGGCCGAAGCTCATCAGCGGTGCACCGCCCTGCGTCAGAAAGCCCGGAATGATGGTGTGAAACGGCCGTTTGCCCGGCGCGACCTGATTCGGGTGGCCCGGTTTGAGGCTAAAGCCGGAACCCCGGTTTTGCAGTGCAATGCCTGTGTTGGGCACGACGACGCCGGAACCGAAGCCCTTGAAGTTGGACTGGATGAACGACACCATCATGCCGTTCTGGTCGGCCGCCGTCAGGTACACCGTACCGCCGCTGTGCGGTGAGCCGGCACGTGCCGGCGCGGCGCGGTCGGGGTTGATCAGTTTGGCGCGTGAGGCGAGGTAGCCGCTGCTGAGCAAGTCGGAAGCCGTAACGCCCTGCATCGCGTCCGGGTCGGCGACGAATTCTTGCATGTCGGCGAAGGCCAGCTTCATGGCTTCGATCTGCAGGTGCTGCGACAGCGCGGTGTCGAGCCCGGCGGCTTTCATGTCGAAGTGTTCGAGCATGCCGAGGGCCATCAACGCGCCTATGCCCTGGCCGTTCGGGCCAATCTCGTGCAGCGTAACGTGACGGTAGTTGACTGAAATCGGCTCGACCCAGTCGCACAGGTGCGCGGCCATGTCTGTTTCATCGATCAGGCCGCCGGTTTTGCGTGCGTGGTCGGCTATCGCAGTGGCCAGGTCGCCCCGATAGAACGCCTCGCCTTTGGTTTCGGCAATGCGCGCCAGGGTGTTGGCCTGTCCGGGGCAGATAAAAAGTTCACCGGGCAGCGGCGCGCGACCCGTGGGGGCGAAAGCTTCGCGGTAGCCGGGGTGCGGCAGCATGTCGGGCACTTGCGCCTGCCACTGGCGATGCACCGTGGGTGATACCAGGTAGCCATTCCGTGCAAGGCGCAACGCGGGCTCGAACAGCTCGGCAAACGGCACGGTGCCGAAGCGGTCTGACAGCGCGCGCCAGGCGGAAACGGTGCCGGGTACGGTGACTGAATCCCACCCCCGCACCGGCATGGCGTCATAGCGCGAGAAATACTCAGGCGTCCATCGGGCGGGCGCGCGGCCCGAGGCGTTTAGCCCGTGCATCTTTTTGCCGTCCCAGATGATCGCAAACGCATCACCGCCGATGCCATTCATACACGGCTCGACCACGGTGAGCGTGATGGCGGTTGCCAGTGCCGCATCAACCGCGTTACCACCGCGCGCCAGCATCAAAAGACCAGCGGCGGAGGCCAGAGGCTGCGAGGTGCTGACCACGTTGCGCGCCAGCAGCGGCATGCGCTGGGAGGTGTAGGGGAAGTCCCAGAAAGCGGGGGCCGAGGTCGTAGATGAGTCAGATTTCATGAGGGGCTTTAAATTTTCCTGCCAAAGACGGCCGGCAGGGGTGTGCTGGCTCAGGGCTGGGCTGCGGCGACAGCGGCGCCTTCGATACGGTGACGCTTCAGCGCCTCTGCCACAAAGCCCGAGGCCTTCATCTCTTCCACAAAATCCCGCACGTACTTCAGGCCCGCTTCGCGGCCCTTTGGGATGCCCATGGCCTGATTGATGACCATGAAACGGCCATCTAGCAGGCGCAGGCCCGGCAGCCGTTTCGCATCGGCCTGCAATTGCTGCTTCACGCCGGCGGCCACCTCAACGTTTTGCGCGAGGAAGGTATCCACTACAGCGGGCGATGTCGGCGCCTTGACCAGCGTGGCCGACTTGATCTCACGCGTCAGGAAAAGATCGTAGGCGCTGCCGTTGCCGACGACGATACGGTTGCCGGCGCGGTCGACTTCAGCGTTGTTCTTGATCGGTGAGTTGTCTTTCACCAGATACGCGCCTTCGATGACGACATAGGCGGGGGTCTGGAGCATGTCGGCGCCGCGCACCGGGTCGATGGCGACGAAGCCGACATCGACCTGCGCGTCCTTGACCGCTTCCACCACCTTGCCGGCTGCGGCAAACGGAACCAGCTCGACCGGCACGCCCAGCCGACGCCCGAGTTCGCGTGCCAAATCCACCGAGACGCCGCGCGCTTCGCCGGTGGCGGCATCCTTGTTGGCCAGAATGGGGTTTCCAAAATTGATGGCCGCGCGGAGTTTGCCGGTGGGTGCCAGTACGGAGGTGGGGGCGGGCGGTTGCGATGCGCAGGCGGTGACGAGAGTGGTCATGATGAGCAATGAAAGACGGTGAAAGAAATCCGACATCAGCATGCTACCTTTTTACCGGTCTGGGCAGGGTTGGGTTTGAATGGACGCCAACGCAGGAAGAGATCCTGAAAATGGTTGGCATGCCAACATTTGAATGGCTGCCGGCATTGCCGTCAACCGGGAACACACCACCCCTACAATCCGCCGCATGCCAGCCCAACGCTTCGACACCCTGGATGCACTGCGTGGTGCGGCCATCGTCTGGATGACGCTTTATCATTTCGCCTTTGACCTGAACCAGTTCGGCTACCTGAAGCAGAATTTCTATACCGACCCGTTCTGGACCAGCCAGCGCACCGTCATCGTCAGTCTTTTTCTGTTCTGCGCCGGCTTGGGGCAGGCGGTTGCGGTGCATCAACAGCAAAGCAGTCGGCGTTTCTGGAGGCGCTGGGCGCAGGTGGCGGCTTGCGCGTTGCTCGTCACCGCCGGTTCGTACTGGATGTACCCCAAGAGCTTCATCTATTTCGGCGTGCTGCACGGCATTGCGGTGATGCTGATCATCGTGCGGTTTACGGTCGGTTGGGGGCGCTGGCTGTGGCTGGCCGGCGCAATGGTGTTCGCTATTAAGTTAGTAGCGGCTCCCGCACATGTTGCCTGGGCTGGAGGCCAATTTCTTAACGAACCGGCCTTCAACTGGCTGGGTTTGATCAGCCGCAAGCCGATCACTGAAGACTATGTGCCGCTGGTGCCCTGGCTGGGCGTGATGTGGTGGGGCATGGCGGCCGGGCAATGGCTGCTGGCCCAACGTCCGAACTGGCTCAGTCACACGGTGCCGGCGGTGGCCTCACCGCTGAGCTGGCTCGGGCGCTGGAGCCTGTCCTGGTACATGCTGCATCAGCCGGTGTTGATCGGTTTGCTGATGGGTCTGGCGGCGCTGAAGAAATAGCTGACCTCATTCACCCGGACGTAAAAAAACGCGGACCTGCCGCGTTTCTTTTGAGAGGTTGAGGATGAGAGGCTCCTATTCCATTTCTACATCATTCGTGAACGCGAAGGCGAAGCGACGACAGTACAAACATACGGCTAGCGAAGCCGACAAAGTGCACGGATGATTTAGAAATGGAATTACTCGACCTTGGCTTTCTTGCGCAGGTCTTCCTGGAAAGTCGCCAGCTTTTGCTGCTGCATTTGCTGGGCGATCTGCGGTTTGACTTCCGCAAACGAAGGCAATTGCGCCGAGCGGATGTCGTCCACGCGAATGACGTGGTAGCCGAACTGCGATTTCACCGGCGTTTCGGTCGTCTGGCCCTTGTTCAGTTTCAGCATGGCTTCAGAGAACTCGGGCACGTAGCTTGACGGATTGGCCCAGTCCAGGTCGCCGCCCTTGGCGCCGGAGCCCGCGTCTTTCGACTGCTTCTTGGCAATCTCATCGAACTTGCCGCCTTTTTTCAGGCTGGCAATGATGGCTTTGGCGTCGGCGTCTTTTTCAACCAGGATATGGCGCGCCTTGTATTCCTTGCCGCCGTTGGTCGCTGCAAACTTGTCGTATTCAGCCTTCAAGTCGGCGTCGGTCACCGGGTTTTTCTTTTGGTAGTCAGCAAACAGCTCGCGAATCAGCAAGGTCTGGCGGGCCAGTTCCATCTGGATCTTGAAGTCGTCGCTGGCTGACAAGCCCTGCTTTTCGGCTTCCTGCATGAACACTTCGCGGGCGATGACTTCCTCACGCAACTGGCTTTCCATGTCTGGCGTGACAGGGCGGCCCGACTTGGCGATCTGCTGAGCCAGCGCTTCGACTCTAGCCTTCGGAACTGCCTTGCCGTTAACGATGGCGACGTTCTGCGCGAAAGCCGCCTGGGCGCCCACCGCCATCAGGCCAACCATCACGCTGGTGCGAAAGAAATGCTTTTTCATGGTGTTTGTAATCCTTGGTTTGTGCTGGTGACAGCTTGTAAATGATTTCTGGGGAAGGCTTGAGCCAAGGTGCGGATTGACTCGCGAGCTACAGAAGGTGCCAGTCGCCCGGCACGTCCCTTCAGGGGGAATCCACGATCTCTATGGCGACGGCGTGCAGGCCCTGATCGATGAAATTTTGCATTGCATCATACACAAGCCGGTGGCGCGCCACCCTGCTGATGCCGGCAAAAGCCGGACTGGCAATGCGGACACGAAAATGGCTGCCAAAACCTTCGGCGTTGGCGCCCGAGTGGCCGGCATGCGCAGCGCTTTCGTCAATCACTTCGAGATGGGTGGGTTTCAGTAGTTCGGTCAGTTGCTGCTCGATTTCAGCGCGCCGAACCGGCACCGGGCGGGCGCTCATGGAGAGACGTCCGGCGAGGCGTCGGTCTTGATGTGTTTGTTCAGGAAAAACGCTTGCACCATGATGAACACCAGCATCAGGCCGATGCCGCCAAAGAGCTTGAAGTTGACCCAGGTGCTGGTCGGAAAATTGAAGGCCACCCACAAATTGAGGCAACCCATCACTGCGAAAAAACCGACCCAGCTGAAGTTGACG
>JANNKV010000250.1:0-17119 GCA_031396485.1 Polaromonas sp.
AGCTGGCGCTCGCGCCACGCAACATCGGCTGCCACGTCGTCCACCACATCCACCCGCAGGCGGGGCTCGCCGCGCTGCCGCGTCTGCGCGACTGGTACCGGCAGGCGCATCCGGATCTCTATCCGCCGCTCCGAGGTTTCGGTGGCCGCGACCAGCGGAGGACCGACTCCCGGCGAGCCGTAAGCTCCGGCGAGTAGGTGATCCAGCCGGCGGGCGATCGGTAGGCGATCCGCAACGGCAGCGCGCGGGTTTGGCCGACTTTGAAGCCTGCTCGCCAGCCTCAACCAGGTTGCAGTAAAGCGCGTTGAAGTACAACGGATACTTACGGAAAGCCGCGCTCAGTGAAGTGCCGGTTTCCACGTCAGTACGCACGTCATTGAGCAGCTTCGTTACGCTGGCATTCGGGTTGCCGCGGCCCACGATATCGAACGACTGCAGCAATGGAACGCCGGCCTTCATCATGGTGGCGAGCTGGCGGGTGAAGATGGCAATGTCGCGCGGCTTGATCGACTTGCCCGAGCGCATGGCGCGCTTTTTGATTTTGGAGGGCAAGACGCCCTGGCGGCGCAGTGAAGACTTGACCTGGTTTTCCCCGGATGCGCGAATCTCCCCGCGCACCTGTTTCCCGCCACGGTCCTTGCCTTCCCACTCGAAAACGAATTCTTTAACGCCTTTGGATACTGCTGTTGCCATGATGCTCTCTGTTATTGCGCGCGGCCATTACGCCGCTCACCGCTATCTTGCTGACCCGATGAAGCAGACCCGACGGCCATCGACCACCTAAACATTGGTGCAGCCCAAGACCTCTTCCAGCGAGGTCATTCCCATCTTCACCTTCTGCAAACCGGACTGACGCAGGCTTCTGACGCCTTCCAGCTCGGCCTGCGCTGCGATCTCGGGCGCATTGCCATCACGCAGCACAATCCGCTGGATTTCGTCGGAAATCGGCATGACCTGGTAAATACCGACCCGGCCCTTATAGCCATTTGTGCACATCGAGCAGCCCACCGGCCGGTAAGGCGTCCAGGAGCCATCGACGTCATGCTCCTTGAAGCCGGCTTCCAGCAGGGTTTCGCGCGGAATATCAGCTGGTGTTTTGCAATTGGGGCACAGCCGCCGCGCCAGGCGCTGGGCAGTGATCAGAATCACGCTGGACGCAATGTTGAAGGGCGCGATGCCCATGTTGCGCATACGGGTCAGTGTGGTCGGCGCGTCGTTGGTGTGCAGCGTCGACATGACGAGGTGACCGGTTTGAGCCGCCTTGATGGCGATGTCGGCGGTCTCGAGATCACGGATCTCGCCGACCATGATGATGTCCGGGTCCTGCCGTAAAAAAGCCTTCAGCGCGACGGTAAACGTCATTCCTGCGCGCTCGTTCATGCTGACCTGATTGACTCCGGGCAAGGTGATCTCGGCCGGGTCTTCAGCCGTGGCAATATTGACACCCGGCTTGTTCAAAATGTTCAGGCAGGTGTAGAGCGACACGGTTTTACCCGAGCCGGTCGGGCCGGTGACCAGCACCATGCCATACGGCCGCTGGATCGCTGCCAGCAAACGCGCCTTTTCTTCGGGCTCATAGCCCAATGCGTCAATGCCGAGCTTGGCGCTGCTCGGGTCAAGAATACGGATCACGATTTTCTCGCCGTACATCGTGGGGAGCGTGCTGACCCGAAAATCAATGACGCGATCGGGGCCGATCTTCAGTTTCATCTTGCCGTCTTGGGGCACGCGTTTTTCGGAAATGTCGAGCTTGGAGATCACCTTGATGCGCGCAGCGAGTTTTTCCTTGATCGCCACCGGTGGCGAGGCAATTTCGCGAAGTTCACCGTCAACCCGGAAACGCACGCGGTAGGTGTGCTCGAACGGCTCGAAGTGCAGGTCGGACGCGCGCATGCTGAAGGCATCCAGCAGCATTTTTTGCAGGAACTTGACGACCGGAGCATCTTCCACCTCGGAAGACGCGGTGTCATCTTCCGACATCGCATCGGTCGCGGCCTCATCGAACTCAAAGTCCTCGCCGATGATGCTTTCCATCGCTTCGGCAGCCGTGGCGCCCGAGGTTTCGACCAGCCTCAAAAGCTTGTCGTATTCGGCAATGACCCAGTCCACGCCCATCTGCGTGGAGAACTTGATTTTCTCGGCTGCTTCCTGATCGGAAGGATCAGCTGTGGCGACGATAAGACGGTTGTTGCGCTTGCTCAGCACCACGATTCGGTAAGTCTGGCAAATCTTGTTGTCAAGCAGCCCTTTGGGCAGGCGCTGGATGTCGATTGCTTCCAGGTCAAGCAACGGCGCGGCAAACGCGGTTGACATCGTGTGCGCCAGGTCAACGGCAGACACCGCGCCAGAACCGGTCAACTCGGCAATAAAACTGGTTCGGCCGGTCTGCGCTTTCCGGAAAATGTCTTCTGCGGCCTTTTGGCCCAGCTTGCCGGCCATGACCAGCGCGCGTCCCAAACCCGGCAGGGCCATTGACGTGGTTTCAGTGATTGCGGAGTCGACAGCAGCCATGTATGTGGGAGTTCCCTTAGATCGGTATCATCACCGATAGATTACAAGGTGTAAACGAAAAAAGCCTGCGGACAGGCCTCAGGCGTTGGAACTATGCGAAGAAACGCACACTAGCGTCAAAAATAGACGGCGGGCAGGCCTGGTCGGGGTGAGAGGATTCGAACCTCCGGTCTCTACGTCCCGAACGTAGCGCTTTACCAGACTAAGCTACACCCCGAACACCAGAACTTTGCGTCACGACCGCCTCTCCAGCAGTTGCGACGCCAGTTCCCGCAGAGCTTCACTGTAAGGGTTTTGTGGCAGGTTTTGCAAGGCATCCAGTGCACGCCGGGCCTCGGCCGCAGCAGCCTGCCGGGTCGCTTCCAGGGCGCCGGTTTTTTGCACGATCGCGATAATGCTGCCGATCTGCCCAGTCCCGCCTGACTCGATCGCCTGCCTGACGGTGTTGCGCTCTGCTTCGGTGCCACGCTGCATGGCAATGATCAGCGGCAACGTAGCCTTGCCCTCTCGCAAATCATCACCCAGGTTTTTGCCCATCTCCAGGACATCACCGTCATAGTCCAGAACGTCATCAATCACCTGAAATGCGGTGCCGAGCGACTGGCCATAGGCGGCGCAACTCTGCTCGACGAGCGGCGACGATCCCGCCAGCAAAGCCGCCAGGCGGGCGCTGGCCTCAAAAAGCTTGGCTGTTTTGGAGCGAATGACCCTCAAATAACCTTCTTCCGAAAGCGACGCGTCGTGCATGTTCATGAGTTGCAGAACTTCACCTTCTGCGATCACGTTGGTTGCCTCCGCCAGCGTCTGCATGACGCGCATATTCCCGGCGTCAACCATCATCTGAAAGGCACGTGAATAGAGAAAATCGCCCACCAGCACACTCGCCGGATTGCCAAATGCCTCATTTGCTGTGGCACGACCGCGTCGCAGCGTGGACTCGTCCACAACGTCGTCGTGCAGTAAGGTCGCCGTGTGGATAAATTCCACCACGGCCGCCAAGTTGTAGCGCTGGTCCCCACGGTAACCCAGGGCTCCGCACATCAGCAACAACAACGCCGGCCGCAAGCGCTTCCCGCCAGCTGCCACGATGTAACCGGAAACCTGACTAACCAAAGGGACTTCTGACCTCAAACGATGCTTGATTACTGCATCCATTCCCAGCATGTCGTCGGCGATCAGTGACAGGGCGGCAGCGGTGCTTGAGGAATTGGCAGACAAAAAAGGTCCAGACTTTAGTTTCGGCCGATTATAGGAAGGCCCATCCGTGGCTGTTGCCGTTACGTCAGAGCAAAGCAGCCGGGGAGTGCCCTTCTGGCTAATTTGGCCCCCGCATGCTAGAATGCTGGGCTCTGTGGAAATCCGTCCGCAGAACTCAATTTGCGAGGTCTTACATGTACGCGGTCATAAAAACCGGTGGCAAACAATACAAAGTTGCCGCTGGTGAAAAAATTAAAGTAGAACAGATTGCTGCGGACGTAGGCCAAGAGATCGTTATTGACCAGGTTTTGGCTGTCGGAATCGGCAGCACACTCCTGGTGGGTACGCCCTTGGTGCTAGGTGCCACAGTTACAGCCACGGTGGTGGCTCACGGGAGGCACGACAAGGTGCGCATTTTCAAAATGCGTCGTCGCAAGCACTACCAGAAGCGCCAGGGTCACCGGCAAAACTTCACCGAGCTGTTCTTTGGCGAAATCGCCGACGGCAAGGGTGGTATTTTCAGGGCTACCGTAGCGGCACCCCTGATGGCTGGCAATGCACCTGCAACCCAAGGTGGCAAGGACGATCTGGAAATCATTGAAGGCATTGGCCCCAAGATTGCCTTGGTCCTGATTGAAAACGGCATCACCACCTTCGCGCACCTGGCCGGCGCCAAGCCCGAAGCGGTAACAGCCATGCTCAAGGCATCGGGCGGACGTTTTAGCCTGGCCAATCCTGAGTCGTGGGCCGAACAAGCCGCCTTGCTGCGCGACGGCAAGATGGAAGAGTTCAAAAAGCTGACCGACGCTCTCGTCGGTGGCGTGAAGAAATAACTTTTTTGGAGCTTTGAAATGGCACAGAAAAAAGGCGGCGGCTCTACGCGAAACGGGCGTGATTCACAGCCCAAAATGCTCGGTGTCAAGAAATTTGGCGGCGAAGTTATTAATGCAGGCAGCATCATCGTGCGCCAGCGCGGCACCAAGTTCCATCCCGGCGTCAACGTCGGAATCGGCAAGGACCACACGCTGTTCGCACTGGTCGATGGCCAGGTGTCGTTTGCCATCAAGGGTTCGCTGAACAAGCACACCGTCAACGTGACGCCAGCCGCTGCGACTCCCGCTTGAGCTGGTCACTTCGACAGCCTCGAAGCCCCGACCTGTCGGGGCTTTTTTGTTTGTAAACTGTTTCCGTAGTCACGCCTTCCCCTCGCCTCTAAGCCACCGAGCCCATCATGAAATTTGTTGACGAAGCCTTTATTGACATTGCCGCGGGCGATGGCGGGAGTGGCTGCGTCTCCTTCAGCCATGAAAAGTACAAGGAATTTGGCGGGCCGAACGGCGGCGACGGCGGCCGTGGCGGCCACGTCTATGCGGTAGCCGACATCAACCTCAACACGCTGGTCGATTTCCGCTTTTCGCGCCGCCACGACGCCAAAAATGGTGGCCACGGCATGGGTTCGGACATGTTCGGCGCCAAGGGCGACGACGTGATTCTCAAGATGCCGGTCGGCACCATCCTGACCGACTCGGAAACCGGCGAGGTCATGTTCGAGCTGCTGGTTCCCGGCGAGCAGATTCTGATTGCCAAGGGCGGCGACGGCGGATTTGGCAATCTGCGCTTTAAAAGTTCGACCAACCGCGCGCCGCGCAGCAAGACGCCAGGCTGGCCCGGTGAGCGCAAAAGCCTCAAGCTGGAACTCAAAGTGCTGGCTGACGTGGGCCTGCTCGGTATGCCCAATGCGGGCAAATCGACCTTTATTTCGGCAGTTTCTAACGCCCGGCCGCGCATTGCCGACTACCCTTTCACCACGTTGCACCCCAATCTGGGTGTGGTGCGCGTCGGACCCGAGCAGAGCTTTGTCGTCGCCGACCTGCCCGGCCTGATCGAGGGCGCTTCGGAAGGCGCAGGTCTCGGCCATCTGTTCCTGCGTCATCTGCAGCGCACGCGTTTGCTGCTGCACATCGTTGATCTGGCCCCGTTTGATGAATCTGTCGACCCGGTTGCGCAGGCCAAAGCCATCGTCGGCGAGCTCAAAAAATACGACGAGGCGCTGCACAAAAAGCCGCGCTGGCTGGTGCTCAACAAGCTCGACATGGTCGACGCCGACAAGCGCGCCGCCATCGTCAAGGATTTCGTCAAACGCTTCAAGTTCAAGGGGCCGGTGTTCGAGATCTCGGCGCTGACACGCGAAGGCTGCGAGCAACTGGTCAAGACTATCTACAAGCACGTCAAGGAAGTCCAGAAAAGCGAGCAGCCTCCCGAAGAGATTGATCCGCGGTTTGCCGTACTACCGCCAGAGCCGGCTAGCGTGGCCGATCCTGAATCGCCTGAAAAAGCCTGATCTCTCACCCGTCAGACGAACCCAGGCATTCAGAAGACAAATTTACTCGCTACTATATTGATAGCTGCTCGCGCAGGTATTACCTGGGCTAGAGGCCTAAAACACTTATAAATGCAAGAAAAAACAGGCTCCAGCGTGCTGCGCAACGCCAAACGCATCGTGGTCAAGGTCGGTTCCAGCCTGGTGACCAACGAGGGGCGCGGGCTCGACGAAGCAGCCATTGGCGACTGGTGCGCGCAGCTGGCCGCGCTGACCAAAGACGGCCGCGAAGTCATCATGGTCAGCAGCGGCGCGATTGCCGAAGGCATGAAGCGGCTGGGCTGGGCGCAGCGCCCCAAAGGCATCCACGAACTGCAGGCTGCCGCGGCCGTCGGGCAAATGGGCCTGGTGCAGGTGTACGAAACCAAACTGCGCGAAAACGGCATCGGCAGTGCGCAGGTGCTGCTCACACACGGCGACCTGGCCGACCGCGAGCGCTACCTCAATGCACGCTCGACCCTGCTGGCGCTGCTGAGCTTTGGCGTGGTGCCGGTCATCAATGAAAACGACACCGTCGTCAATGACGAGATCAAATTCGGCGACAACGACACGCTGGGCGCGCTGGTCGCCAATCTGGTCGAGGCCGACGCGCTGGTCATCCTGACCGACCAGAAAGGTCTGTTCACGGCCGATCCGCGCAAAGACCCGGCGGCGCAATTTGTGCATGAAGCCAAGGCGGGCGATGCGGCACTGGAGGCAATGGCGGGCGGGGCCGGCTCCAGCATCGGCCGGGGCGGCATGATCACCAAAATTCTGGCGGCCAAACGCGCGGCAGGTTCCGGCGCTTCAACCGTCATTGCGTGGGGCCGCGAGCCCAACGCCTTGATCCGCCTGATGCAGGGCGAGGCGATCGGCACGCTGCTGGTGGCGCAAACCCAGAAAAACCAGGCCCGCAAGCAGTGGATGGCCGATCACCTGCAACTGCGCGGCTCCGTCACCGTCGACCCCGGCGCCGTCAGCAAGGTGCAGGACGAAGGCAAGAGCCTGCTGCCGATCGGCATGACGTCGGTTGAAGGCGATTTTTCTCGCGGCGACGTGATTGCGATCAAGGACGCCAGCGGCCGGGAAATTGCGCGCGGGCTGGCCAATTATTCTTGTTCCGAGGCTCGCCTGATCTGCCGAAAATCGTCAGCGCAGTTCGAGACGCTGCTGGGTTATACCGGCGAGCCCGAGATGGTGCACCGGACCAATCTGGTTCTGAGCCGCTGAAAGCAGCTCAGGTCAGCGGCGTTAGTTCGACGTCCGGTAATTCGGATTCTTCAGCCGTGACACCAGCACATCGACGGTGCTTGCACTGGTCGCGCCATCGCAGGCCCCGGCCTTGGCAAATCGCAGCGCATGTTTGGACGGCATGTTGCCAAACACCGAACGCCACTGCGCATCAGTGACCGGCTTCCATTCACCTTCAGGCGAATAGCGCGAATACGTTTTGAATTCACCCGTCGAGCAGCGCAGGCCTTCGTACATCACGTTCCGGGCGCCGCTCGCGCTGGTGGCAACCATCACGTAGCGCACAATGCCGTCCTTCTTCGAAATTTGAATCGACGCTGGATCAACACCGTAGGCCAGCGTGCTGCCCGGCACATCGACCGCAACGAGCTTTTTCATGTCGAACGCCGGTGGCGGCGGCACCTGCGCTTCCGCCCATTCCGGCTCGTCGAACGCGGGTTGCGAATGCACCGCAGGCGCCAGGAAAAAAGAAAAACACATCAGTACCAGAGCGGCACCACGCGGAAATTTCAACATCAGACTTTCTACTCGTGTGGCGGTGTGCCCAGACCCGTTTGCGGATCCGGATCGAAGCTGGCCCCTGGCGGCAACTCAAACGGCGCGCCAGACCTCATCGCCTGAAAATGAATGGGGGCCTGACCCGCTGCGTGATTCGGCGAATGGGCCAGTCCAACCCCGCCACCACCGGCCTCGTAAGCGGCGGCGGCGTCGCGCTGATGCACGCCCATGCCGCCCCGCAGATAGCGGTTGCGGTGATCCGGACGCGCATCGAAACGCGGCACAAAGCGCGACAGTTCCGTCAGCGCCATTTCATACACGCCGCGCTTGAATTCGACCACGACATCGAGCGGCACCCAGTAGTCGTTCCAGCGCCAGGCGTCGAATTCGGGGTGATCGGTGGCGCGCAGATTCAAATCCCAGTCGTGACCGACGAGATGAAGCAGAAACCAGATTTGTTTCTGGCCTTTGTAATGGCCGCGCGCATCGCGGCGGATGAACCGGTCAGGCACCTCATAGCGCAACCAGTCTCTCGTGCGGGCCAGCACCTGAACGTGCTGCGGAAGCAAACCGACCTCTTCGTGCAACTCGCGGAACATGGCCTGCTCAGGATTTTCGCCCCGATCAATGCCACCCTGCGGGAACTGCCACGAGTGGGTACGGATACGTTTGCCCCAAAATACCTGACTTCTCTGGTTGAGCAAGATGATGCCGACGTTGGGCCTGAAGCCGTCCCGGTCGAGCATAATCAAACCTCAATTTTTTAAACTGCTTCCATTATGCACAGCGAAGGCCCAAGTGCCAAACACGCTGCAGCATCAGGGTCGATCCGGCTTCGATCCAGCAGTTTCCCCATTGCAGAAAAAAAACCGCATGAAAGCCTCCCAGTTCTTCATCTCCACGCTCAAGGAAGCGCCTGCGGACGCTGAAGTCGCCAGCCACCAACTGATGATGCGCGCCGGCATGATCAAAAAGCTCGGCGCCGGTGTTTACACCTACATGCCGATGGGGCTGCGCGTGATCCGCAAGGTCGAGGCGATCGTGCGCGAGGAAATGAACCGGGCCGGCGCCATCGAGATGACGATGCCCGTGATCCAGCCGGCCGAGTTGTGGCAAGAGACCGGCCGCTTCGAAAAAATGGGCCCCGAGCTGCTGCGCATCAAAGACCGCCATGGCCGCGACTTCATCGTGCAGCCGACCAGCGAAGAAGTCATCACCGACGTGATGCGCCAGGACGTCAAAAGCTACAAGCAGCTGCCGAAAAACTTCTACCAGATCCAGACCAAATTCCGCGACGAACGCCGTCCGCGTTTCGGCCTGATGCGCGGACGCGAGTTCACGATGAAAGACGCCTACAGCTTTGACCGCGACCCGACGGCTGCCAAAGTCAGTTATCAAGTCATGGCAACGGCCTACCGGCGGATTTTCGACCGGTTCGGCCTGACGTATCGCGCGGTGGCGGCCGACAGCGGCGCCATCGGCGGCGACCTGAGCGAAGAATTCCAGGTGATCGCCGCCACCGGTGAAGACGCCATCGTCTACTGCCCCGGCAGCGACTACGCTGCCAATATGGAGAAGGCCGAAGCGCTGTCGCCACAAGGCGAACGCAGAGCCGCTTCGCACGCCATGATCAAAACCGCCACGCCGGGCAAGGCGACCTGCGCCGATGTCGCCGAACTGCTGGACATTCCGCTGCAAACCACCGTCAAATCGCTGGTGCTGGCGACCGATGAAACGAATGACAAAGGCGAGGTCATCAAGTCACAGGTCTGGCTGCTGCTGCTGCGCGGCGATCACGACATGAATGAAGTCAAGGTCGGCAAGGTGCCCGGCCTCGTCGGTTTCCGCTTCGCGACGCTGCCGGAAATTGAAGATCACTTTGGCTGCAAGCCGGGCTACCTCGGGCCGTTGAACCTGCAAAAACCCGTCAAGCTGGTCGTCGACCGCGAAGTCGCCGCGATGGCCGACTGGGTCTGCGGCGCGAATGAGGCTGACTTTCACATCACAGGCGTCAACTGGAGCCGCGATCTGCCAGAACCCGACCTCATCGCCGACCTGCGCAACGTCGTCGCCGGCGATCCATCGCCCGACGGCAAAGGCCCGCTTACCATTGAGCGCGGCATCGAAGTCGGCCATGTGTTTTACCTCGGCACCAAATACAGCCAGGCGATGAACGCGACCTTCCTCGGTGAAAACGGCAAGCCGCAGTTTTTTGAAATGGGCTGCTACGGCATCGGTATCACCCGCCTGCCCGCAGCCGCCATCGAGCAAAATCATGACGAGCGCGGCATCATCTGGCCCGACGCGATTGCGCCGTTCACGGTGGTACTGTGCCCGATCAGTCCCGACCGTTTTCCCGATGTGAAGGCCGCCGCCGACAAGCTCTACGGCGAGCTGATCGCCGCCGGCGTGGACGTGATCCTCGACGACCGCAACGAGCGCCCCGGCGCGATGTTCGCCGACTGGGAACTGATTGGCGTGCCGCACCGCGTCACCATCGGCGACCGCGGGCTCAAGGATGGCCAGCTGGAATACCAGCACCGCCGCGATGCCGCATCGACCAAGGTAGACGCCCCCGGCGCGCTCGATTTCCTCAAAGAAAAGCTGGGCCTGTCGCTCCCCTGAGCGCCTGCAAAGCCGCCACGATTGTCCATGCCGCCGATAGCGCCTTCCAGCCCCAGACCAGGACACATTTCAAGAAGAATGTGCCTCTTGCCCCCGTCTTTACTGGCTGGGTCGCTATTATTTCCAGAGCAAGTCAGTGCCGGCGGTCAGCTTGAAGAGCCGCTGGCCGACGCCGTGCGTAACGCGCTCAGCTCGGCTGTTGCCAACCAGGCGCCACCAGTGCCAGAATTCCGCGACACCGAAAGCCGCATCAAATACCTGCGCTGGCTGGGCGCGATGAGCGATCGGCTCAAAAAGAAAAAACCTGAGTGGCAGATCCGCAAGGAGTTCCTGCAATCCGTCTGGTACGAAAGCAAACGCGCCGGACTCGACGTGACGCTCGTCATGGGCCTGATCCAGGTCGAAAGCAACTTCCGCAAGTTTGCGGTCAGCGTGGTCGGCGCGCGCGGCTACATGCAGGTCATGCCGTTCTGGACGCGCGTGATCGGCGACGGCGACCCCGGCAAGCTGTTTCACATGCAGACCAATCTGCGCTTCGGCTGCGTCATTCTTCGCCACTACCTCGACCGCGAAAAGGGCGACGTCTTCATGGGCCTGGGCCGCTACAACGGCTCACGCGGCAAGGCGCCCTACCCCAATGCGGTGCTGGGCGCGAGCCAGAACTGGCAGTTCGACGGCTAGCTGATGATGTTCAGACTCGTCGGCTGCCCTGGCTTGCTATTATTTTTATAGCTGCTTGCGCATGTATTACCTCGGCTAACGGCCTTTTTGATCAAAGAAATCCGTTCATCGGTACGACGTAACTGCCATTACGGAGTCATGCAGCAGTGTTTACCCCGCAATGCCTGACTGCTCGATGCGCCTGATTGCCGCCCGCAACAACAAGCGCGAATACAACCGGTGAAAACCCAGCAGCGCATGGAACATTTTGCCCATGCGGGGCTTCTGGCCTACGCTGCTTGCCTTAGCTGGCAGTGGCACGACGGCCGAGCCGAAGTAAAGCCGGGTTTTCAATGGTTGACTGACTCCCGCAACCGCTTCCGCCATCAGCCATGACCGTGTACGACCGGTGAAGTCCGCCAGCAGCAGCTCCGACGCCGATTGACCCTCAACACGCCACGCCGAAAACGTGGTCGCCTTGCCGATAGCCAATTGCCTCGCATCGGCGTCGGTTGCAGGCCGTGACGCAATGTACCGAAGCATCGTTCGCTCGATCTTGAAAAGCGGCGACGTATAGAACGCCTCGATGAAGGCTTCTTGCGTGACGGCGCCGGGCACTTCGGCGACATAACAGTCAGCGAAACCGGTGCCGTCCTTGTAGATGCGCAGCAACGAACCCGGCGGGACTTCGCACGGGTCGATGGAGGGTCGGGCGGGGCGCGCGGCTTCAACAGTCGACATCATTGGCGCCCGGAACGAACAGGTCGAAAAGCCCCAGCACTGCTGGCAACGCCATGGCATTGAAGACGATCAATGGCCTTTTCATTCAATGTGGAGTTCGTACGCGTTGAGCTTGTCCAGAATCTCTGGCTGGCGCCTGTACTTTTGCTTCAGCGCCTGGAGTTTTCTGTCCGTTCCAACGCAAAGCTTGCGCGTGCGATCTTCCAGAAACTTCCGCCGTTCGGCGTCGTAAGGCTCTTCGCCCCTGAAGTGATCACAAGCGTCGCGGCCCTTGGCAAACTGAATAACGTCGGGCGGCAAGCTGCCCTGCGCGCTCGCGTGCAGTGGCCAAAACAAGGCTACCCAAAGAAGCATTTGCGATTTCACTGTCGCCTGCCGAAATTTTGACCGCACCTCATGTTCCGCCTCATTTCCATTTTGAATGAGCGAAGCGTACCGTAACTCACCCACTAAAAACTTGAAATTCACCGCTGCGGAAAGTCTCATCAACCGATACAAAAATTCCCCACTCAATGCTAGCGTTATGTTCTGTCGGTTCGGCTAACGCTACACCGCGAAAAAAAATCACCCATCTTCAAGGATGCCCGACCATGCCCACACCTTCCGCCCGCACCGACACCGACACCGACATCAAAGCCATGCGCCTGGCCATCGAAGCCTCCGAGCACGCAGCCGCTAACGGCGACGGGCCCTTCGGCGCCACGCTGGTCTCGCCCGACGGCCACATTTTGCTGGTCGCATCGAACAACGCAAAAACCGCTGCCGACTGCACCGGCCATGTAGAGATGGTGCTGGTGCGTGAAGCGCAAAAGCAGTTCGGCCTGCCCGCCCTGCGCGGCGCGACGGTGGTGGCCAGCGGCGAGCCTTGCGCGATGTGTGCGGGCGCGATGTTCTGGGCCGGCATCAGCCGCATCGTGTTCGGCGCGTCGCAGGCCGACATCATCCGCGTGCTGGGCGAAAACCCGGCCATGCCTATCAACAGCCGCGCCACGCTAGCCGGTGCGCAACCCGCCGTGCAGATTGACGGGCCGCTGATGGGGGATGAGGCGGTTGCGGTGTTGAAGCGGGTGGGTGAGGGGCGTGGAGCTTGATCTGGAGCTGTGAATGCGGTTGATTAGTCAGTCGATCTTGAAAATAGATTGCTATAAAATACATAGCAGCTTGCGTATGTATTTTAAGGGCTATCGGCCTATTCGATTCCTCAATTCGTCATGAACCAATCATCGGCTTTTTGAACTCGTCCACCCGCTTGACGATCGCCCCAAGAACAATGCTGCAGCAGATGCTGGACATGCGGCTGCGGGCTGATCCGCAACAGCCAAACTATCAGTCAGTTTTTTGGTTGGGGGGATACTATGTAGGAAGGG
This sequence comes from Polaromonas sp., assembly GCA_031396485.1. Classification (GTDB taxonomy): domain Bacteria; phylum Pseudomonadota; class Gammaproteobacteria; order Burkholderiales; family Burkholderiaceae_C; genus Polaromonas. The sequence goes on from JANNKV010000250.1 coordinate 13,210, forward strand.
TCAGGCGCCTGTCCCAACGCCGATGACAACTTGAACGTTTGTGAATTCGTTGTTGGACAATTTGCTGCCCATTACGTGAAGACTTCTTTCGTCCGCGTAGATGTTCAATCCGAATGGGCGCAGGTCGAGCTTCTGGATGGAGAGAACGTCGTCCGACACACGAAGCGCAGTAAGCACTGTTCCTTGTGGCGTACGCACATAGGTCACCTTCGCCCGAGCTTCGACCTTGATATCTGGATGCGTTGAAAAGTTGTCTTTGACTAGGGGATACCATCTGGAACCAGTTTGATCTGCGGGTATCGAAATCCATACCCTCGGAGTCAACCCCCGCCCAATAAGAATCGGCAGATTGCTGCCTACCGAGGCCAAGGCTTTGACATTTTTGAGAGTATTCGATCCGATCCGGACTGTCTCAAATGGTTCGTATTGAGTTGGTAGGTCGAAGTCAGTCACTTCGCATCCTTATCGATAGTGAGATGTAAGCGGCGCGGACGATTCGCCGAAAAATGGCCTTCTATGACCTGCTCGAGTTGCAGCCGCTCTTGGTCCTCTTTGCTACGCACGAACTTCAGAGCCACGCTCGATACAATGCCAGCGCCGATCGCCCAGAGCTCCCATGACTCAATTAAGGGAGTCTTTTTGTCCAGAAGAGCCGAGAGGGCTTTCCCCGATATTGAGATGAACACACCAGCTGTCGCGCCAGCAACAACAGTGAACCAGAATTCAGCCGCTACACGTTTGCGCAAGATGGTGAATTCGAACTTAGTCAGCTCGTAAGGCTTCTCAGCGATGTAGCGCTGTGGTTCAACGTCGATCGCTCCGTGCATAACAAGCGGTGTGTCGAACCGCTCACCTTCAATGATGCGGGGTGGAGGCAATTCCATATCAGAGCAGTGTAAGTGGGGTGCTTGCCTTCAAACGGCTAAGACCGCAAACAGCTGCGGTATGACTCAGCAAAATCACCGGTAAAAACAGGCCCCACCTCTCGCGGTGCTTCAAAAATTTTCTCGCCTAAAAATAACAAACAATCCGGCAACTGGTTTTCAGCATGTGGTGACATTCCCAGCCCTTCTCTTTTGTTTTGGTGAACGAAGCGTAATGTACCAAGGCAGTACGCACAGTTCATAGATGGGCCACATCCGACACTGAATCGCTACAGAATTCATAGCTGCCTGCGCAGGTATCATATGGGCTATAGGCTCATTTGATTCCAGAAATCGGCATCGAGCGGCTGTTTTGACCCTTCCGCTGCGCAATTGTCGCCATCCTCCTTCCACAGAGTTCTGACCATGATTTTTCTGCGTCGCCGCTCGCCCCATGAATCCTGAAACCAACACATCGCCAACGAAGCAAATCGACTGGTCCACCATCGACCTGGTGGTCTTCGACGTGGACGGCACGCTGTATGACCAGCGGCGGCTGCGCCTCGGGATGCTGCGGCAACTGATTGGCCACACCTGGCAAACGCGCAGCCTGGACACGCTCTTGATACTGCGCACCTTTCGCCGGGTGCGTGAGGCGCTGGGTGAACTGGGTGATGAGCAGGTGGGGGCTGATTTCATGGCGCTGCAGTATGCGCAGACGGCCAGCCGTCATGGCACCACGCCGGCTGCGGTGCGGGCGCTGACGGATGAGTGGATGGAGCAGCGGCCGCTGCCGTTGCTGGCGGCATGCCGCTACGCGCATGTGGCCGAAGTGTTTGCCGGGCTGCGGGCGGCGGGCAAAAGGATTGCTGCGTTTTCTGATTACCCGGCGGTGGCCAAACTGGCGGCGCTGGGGTTGCGGGCTGATGTGGTGGTGTGCGCGACCGACGCCGGCATTGCGCGTCTGAAGCCTGACCCGGCGGGATTGCTGGCGATTCTTCGGCAGACCGGGGTGGCGCCTGAAAGGGCGTTGATGATTGGTGACCGTTTTGACCGCGACGCGGCGGCTGCGGAGCGGGCGGGCGTGCGGGCGCTGATACGCTCAAGCCGGCCACATGCACGGTGGCCGACTTTTCGGGGCTATGACGATGCGTTTTTTGGGCCTTTGCTCGCGGGGAATGACGGCTTTCCACGATAAGTTGATCAAATCGGCCTCCAGCCGGCGTATTACCTGCGCGAGCAGCTACTGAATCAATAGCATCTGACCAACTGCCACGGATCCACTGGCCCGGCCCGGCTGCGGTCAGCCTGATCCCACAGGCAGGTCGGCCGCTTCTCACAGGCCGTTGCCACGCTGGCCGACCCGCCCGGCCAGGACGCGCCCGTAAGGTCCAAAGACTTACTCAACAACCCGATCGGCGCGCATGAGCCAGTTCCTGATCAGCCGTCGATCCTCCCCCAAGGAAACCCATGAAATCTCTCCACAAAGTACTGCTTGCCCTGGTTCCCGTCGCCCTGCTGGCAGCCTGCGGCGGCGGTGATGACGCGCAGGACCGGCTCGACATTGCCAGGCCGGTGCTGCGCTTCGTGCACGCGTCGCCGCTGGCGCCGAATGTGACGCTGTTTCGCGCCGACGTGGCTTAATCTGCTGATCGAGAACAACAAGGACACCCTGCTGCTGACGGTGCCGGATTCGATTTCGCCCGGCGCGATCAAGACGCTGATCAAAATTGAAGGCGTTGCGGGAACGGCTGAAGTGCCGGCGCTCTGAGGCTTCTGGAGATGGTGGGACCAATTTTTATGATGAAATCGGCCTCTAACCCAGGTAGCATATGCGCGAGCAGCTATTAAAAACAGAGCATTCTGGCGCGGGTAATACCGCTGGCAGCAAGAAGACTGACAGCATCTGGCGGCTTCTTTACATAGCTGAAACCAAAGCACCTGAACTACCCTCGCAATTCACTGTCATAGTGAATCATCAGGGTTATCACTTAGTAGCCTTTCGCTATTCGAGAGATTGAAACCCTGAATTGGCAGTCTCAAGAGGGGACTGCTAAAATTGGGCCTTGAAAGCCTTAGAAAGGGAGTTCTGCTTTGTCATATGCTCTTTCCCCCCGTAATTTGACGGCTACCGCGCTGGCGGTGCCCCTTCCTGCGTCCACTGGTGTGGGCGCGGTGAACCCGTGGGCGATGGTGCCGCCTCTGGGCAATCTCGACGCGTACATTTCGGCGGTCAACCGCCTGCCGATGCTTACCCTGGAGCAGGAGCAGGCCTTTGCCAAGGACCTGAGAGAAAACAACAACCTCGACGCTGCCGGCAAGCTGGTGCTGTCGCACCTGCGCCTGGTGGTATCCATTTCGCGCAAATACCTCGGTTACGGCCTGCCGCACGGCGACCTGATTCAGGAAGGCAACATCGGCCTGATGAAGGCGGTGAAGCGCTTTGACCCGACCCAAAACGTGCGGCTGGTGAGCTACGCCATGCACTGGATCAAGGCCGAGATGCATGAGTACATCCTGAAAAACTGGCGCATGGTCAAGGTCGCCACGACCAAGGCGCAGCGCAAGCTGTTTTTCAACCTGCGCTCGATGAAGCAGGGCTTCAAGGACGACGCCGACGTGGCCACGCACCGCGACACGCTGAGCGAAGACCAGATCGACTCGATGGCCAAGACGCTGAATGTGAAGCGCGAAGAAGTCATCGAGATGGAGCAGCGCATGTCGGGCGGCGACGTGCTGCTGGACCCGAGCCCGAGCGACGACGGCGAAGACGCGTTTGGCCCGATTGCTTATCTGGCCGACGCGACGCAGGAGCCCACCGCGCTGATGGAATCGCGCGCGCGCGACAACCTGGCCAGCGATGGTATTGCCACGGCGCTTCAGGAACTGGACGACCGCTCGCGCCGCATCGTGGAAGAGCGCTGGCTGAAGGTGAACGACGATGGATCAGGCGGCATGACGCTGCATGACCTGGCAGCGGTTTACGGCGTCAGCGCAGAACGCATTCGCCAGATCGAAGTGGCGGCCATGAAATAGATGAAGAAGGT
>JANNKV010000257.1:0-45968 GCA_031396485.1 Polaromonas sp.
CTGTACCACTCCCTGCCAAACCCTCGCGACGTGCTGTCGCGTGGCTTGGGGAGTCCGCAGCGTGACCTTCATGGCCACCCGCAGCACGCGGTTGGCTGCACCATGCGCCCTGGCGATCCCCACGGGATTTGCGCGCCACAAACCTGCCAGACTGATTCGATTGATTCGCCAAGGCGCAGAGCTCTTTTAAATGACATCATCTTTTTCCAATCTTTCGCTGGCAGAACCGCTGGCCCGCGCCGTCGCCGAGATGGGCTACGAAACCATGACGCCAATCCAGGAGCAGGCCATTCCGGTCGTGCTTCAGGGCAAAGACGTGATGGGCGCCGCGCAAACCGGCACCGGCAAGACCGCTGCGTTTGCGTTGCCGCTGCTGCAGCGCATGATGAAGCACGAAAACCCATCGACGTCGCCCGCGCGCCACCCGGTGCGGGCGCTGGTGCTGCTGCCGACGCGTGAACTCGCGGTGCAGGTGGCCCAGCAGGTCGAGCTGTACGCCAAATACACCAACCTGCGCAGCACAGTGGTCTTTGGCGGCATGGACATGAAGCCGCAGACGCTGGAACTCAAGCGCGGCGTTGAAGTTCTGGTGGCCACACCGGGCCGGCTGCTCGACCACATCGAAGCCAAGAACACGGTGCTGAACCAGGTTGAATACGTGGTGCTGGATGAAGCCGACCGCATGCTCGACATCGGCTTTCTGCCCGATCTGCAGCGCATCCTGAGCTACCTGCCCAAGCAGCGCATCACCTTGCTGTTTTCGGCCACGTTCTCGCCTGAAATCAAGCGCCTGGCGTCAAGCTATCTGCAAGACCCGGTAACGATCGAAGTGGCACGTTCCAACGCCACGGCATCCACTGTCGAACAGCATTTCTACAGCGTCAGCGCCGACGACAAGCGCCGCGCGCTGCACCAGATTTTGAAGACGCGCGACATGAAGCAGGCCTTCGTGTTCGTCAACAGCAAACTCGGTTGCGCGCGCCTGGCCCGCTCGCTGGAGCGCGAAGGCCTGAAGACCACCGCGCTGCACGGCGACAAGAGCCAGGACGAACGCCTGAAGGCACTCGACGCGTTCAAAAAAGGCGAAGTCGATTTGCTGGTCTGCACCGACGTGGCAGCGCGCGGCCTTGATATCAAAGACGTGCCCGCCGTATTCAACTTCGACGTGCCGTTTAACGCCGAAGATTACGTGCACCGCATCGGCCGCACGGGCCGTGCCGGCGCTTCCGGCCTGGCCGTGAGCTTTGTGGCCAGCAGCGACCAGCGCCTGGTGGCTGACATTGAAAAGCTTATCAAGACCAAGATCGAGATCGAGCCGCTCGAGTTCGACGAAGACAAGCCGCGCATCAGCGAACAGGGTCGCATCAACGACGGCCGGCGCATGTACCGTGAGCCGGACGACCGCGGCGCCCATGACGCTCGCGAGGCCGCCAATGAATCACGCCCGCCGCGCGAACGACGTGAAGTGCGCGAACCGCGTGAGCGCCGCGAATACACGCCGCATCGCCAGCCTGCCGCAGCGCGAGACCCGTTTTTCGACAAGCCTTACGAGTCAACTGCACCGGCCGACGCCCAGCCTGCCTGGGAAGCCGCCGCCAAAAGCAACCCCGCACGCAGCGGCGTGTCGGCCAACATCAAGCCGAAGAAAAAAGTCGCAGCGCTGTTCAAGGTCGCAGCTGGGTAACGCGGCCGGGTGAGACAGCGCTGGCGCCCCTGCCGGTCGCGTTGTCACGGTATCTGGGGTAGTCGGTAAAAACCTACGGGTGCTTGGGCCTGCGTCCGGGTTCAGGCGGGCCGACAACTCATTACGATAGCGCAATGGTTGTTGCCACGCACGAATCTCCAAAAACCTTCAGTGCCACGGCGCTGCTCCACTTACAGCGCATTTACCGACCCATCTGGCGGGCCATCAACCAGTGGATTGATGCCGACGGCATGCGCATGAGCGCTGCCATGTCTTTCTACGGCATTCTCAGCCTCGCACCGCTGCTGGTCCTGCTGGTGGCTGTTCTGGGCTGGTGGGTGGACAAAAGTTATCTGGAAACCAACCTGATCGGCCAGATCCAGAGCGTGATCGGCGAGCAGGGTGCGCAGGTGTTGCAGCAGGCGATTACCAGCGCGCAGGAACCCTCCGAAGGCATCATCGCTTCACTGGTGGCTTTTGCGTTGCTGCTTTCGGGCGCGACCGGCGTCTTCGCGGAACTGCAGGATGCGTTTGAACGCGTCTGGCGCCAGGGCAGCGCCGAAACGCCGAAGCAAAAATGGTGGCGCGGTGCGTCGCTGCGCCTGCGCGGGGTGGCTTATATCCTGGCGTTTGGCGTGCTGCTTTTGATGTCGCTGGCCATTTCCACTTTTCTAAGCATGTTGTCTGGCTGGGCCGGTAACTACGTGGCTATTGAGCGCATCGGCTTTGTCATCAATGAACTGGTGTCGTTCGGCTTTTGCGTGGCGCTCTTTGTGGCGCTGATGCGCATGAGCAAGGGCCCCAAACCCAGCCTGCGGTATCTGGTCCGGGGTGCCGCGGTCGGTGCTGTACTTTTCGCTGTCGGCAAGCACCTCATGGCGTATTACCTGTCGACAGCTGCGGTCGTTTCGTCTTACGGCGCGGCTGGCTCACTGGTGGTCATCCTGATGTGGATCTATTTCACATCGGGCGTGCTGTTGTTGTCTGCCAGTGTGGCGCGCGCCTGGCACGACCAGTCCATGTCCAGGCGGGCGATCAGTCCGGAAACGCCGACGACCCCGCTCAGCGGCGCTGACGTGCAGCCTGATCAATAAATAATCAGGCGTCGGTTCTCAGGGTGTTTTCGGCACAACTCACGCTGATCAGTTCAAACGTTCCGGGGCTGCTTCCCAGCTTCGCCGCCGTGAGGCAATTGCCCCAGACGCAGCCCGTGTCAAGTGGCAGCACGTTGCTGCGCATGTGCGTCAGGCGGGCCGGCTGCCTGGTGGTGTCTGGCCGGTCGCTGACCAGCGCCGACCAGTGTCCAAAGGCAATCGGTATGCCCGCTGTGGCCCGATGAGGCAGTTCAAACCACGGCATATAGCCGGGCGGGGCGCTGGAGGCGCCCTCATTGGCAGAAAATTCCATAGCGCCGTCTTCCGTGCAGAAGCGCAGCCGTGTGAGCGCATTGACGACCACACGAAGCCGGTCCGCGCCTTGCAGCGAATCGTGCCATTGCGCTGGCGCGTTGCCGTACATGCTGCTTAAAAAGTCTTTCAGGTCTGGCCCGCGCAGCACGGCTTCCAGTTCGGCAGCCAGCGCCATGGTTTGTGCCACCGTCCACTGCGGCAATACGCCGGCATGCACCATCAGCCAGCCGTGCGTGTGAATGGCCATGTTGCGGTGTCGCAGCCAGTCCAGCAGGGCGTCGCGGTCAGGTGCCTGCAAAACATTCTGCAGGGTGTCTCTGCGGCTAGAGGCACGTATGCCGTTGGCTACGGCCAGCAAATGCAGGTCGTGGTTGCCCAGCAGGCACTGCGCAGACTCACCCAGCGCCGCCAGGCTTCGCAGCGTGCCCAGGGAATCCGGGCCCCGGTTGACCAGGTCACCCAGTACCAGCAGTGTGTCGTGGCTGGGAGAAAAATCGATTTCCCTGAGCAGACGCTGGAAAGGTGCGTTGCAACCCTGCAGGTCGCCGATACAGTAAAGTGACATGGACTTATTTTGCCCCTGGCATTTTTTTTGTACCCGATTCACCCAATTTACCCCACGTCTGAGATTCATGGATTTTTTGCTGATTGCTTTTTTGACGCTGCTCAACGGGGTATTTGCCATGTCAGAAATGGCGCTGGCCGCCAGCCGCAAGGCGCGCCTGATGGCGCTGTCTGAATCAGGTGACAAAGGCGCGAAGGCGGCGCTGGGCCTGCTCGACAACCCGACGCAGTTTTTGTCGTCGGTGCAGGTCGGCATCACGTCCATCGGCATGCTCAATGGCATCATCGGCGAAGCAGCCTTCAGCGGCGGCCTGTCAGACTGGATTCAAGGGTTTGGCGCCTCACCGCGCGCCGCTGACATCACGGCCACAGCACTGGTGGTGACCATCATCACCTACATCACCATCGTCTTCGGCGAACTGGTTCCCAAGCGTGTCGGTCAACTGTTCCCTGAGACGGTGGCACGGCTGGTGGCCCGCCCCATGATGTGGGTGGCCACTGGCGCCAAGCCTTTTGTGCGCCTGCTTTCCTTCAGCACGCATGCGGTGCTCAAGATGCTGGGCGTTGACACCTCAGGCGACCGTGGTGTGACGGAAGCAGAAATTGCCGCCAGCCTTGAAGAAGGCGTTGATGCCGGGTTGATTGAAGAGCACGAGCACCAGATGGTGCAAAACGTATTTCTGCTCGATGACCGGCTGCTCACGTCGTTGATGCTGCCGCGTTCGGACATCGAGTGGCTTGACGCATCGGATACCGTGGCCGAGGCGATTGCCAAGGCCGGCGTCACCGGCCATTCGTGGTACCCCGTGTGCCGCGGCAGCCTTGACGATGTGATCGGCGTAGTCAACGTCGCCAAGCTGCTCGCGCTGCGCGGGCACATCGAGCATGCACCGGGTACGGTGCCGTCGGCTGACCATGTGCCGGCGACCACCACGCCCACGGTCGCCGACCGCATTGGCGCCTACGCCATACCCGCTGTTTTTGTGCCTGAAACCCTCACGGGTATGGAACTGCTGGAACAGTTCCGCGCGCGCTCCACCCGCATCGTGTTCGTGGTCGACGAATACGGCGTGGTGCAGGGCCTGATGACGCCAATGGACATGCTGGAAGCCATCACCGGCGAACTGAAGCCTGGCGCGCAAGCTGAAGCCTGGGCCACCCAGCGCGAAGATGGCAGCTGGTTGATCGACGGTGTCATGCCGGTGTCAGAACTCAAGGCCCGGCTTGATATTCGGGAACTGCCCGAACAAGACCGCGGCCGCTACAACACCGTTGCCGGGCTGCTGCAGAGCGTGTCAGGCCGGCTGCTGAAAACTGGCGAGCAGGTCGAATGCGCCGGCTGGCGGTTTGAGGTCATTGATCTTGATGGGAAGCGGATCGACAAGGTCCTGGCGAGTTCGGTGGCGACCACGCTCCTGTAGAAGCACCGGAAGATCGGGCAGACGTGGCATTTCGGCAGCAGCTCTTCCGAAGCCAATGCGTGCATTACGCTGCAATTGCCTTACACGCCTGGGCGTGCTGTCTTACAGAGCTTCCCGGAATCCATCTTTAACATTTCGGAGCACTTCCCGTGACGCACTCCTTGCCGGGAGAGCCGTTGTCATTGGTTGATCAGCTCAACAGCAAGTAAAAGAGTCATGCTTACTCAAAGTGAGCGGGCAATCATTTCGAGGAATTGCCCTGCCAATGCAAACGCCACACCCGTTGGGGCTACCCTTGTGCCCCGGAAGCCCGACGCTGCTTCCGCTGTGTGTTTCGGTCTCATCAACGCCGTCCGCCGAATTGGCGCAACGCGTCAGCCTCGATTCTCCGACCGCACTGGTTCTGCAGGCAGGTCTGACCGATTCCGCACAGCATGCGGAAAAAGAAGCGGTTTCCAGCCACCTGACTCCCACTATTTTTCATGAGCACTGGTGGCTTGAGACAGTAACCGGCGGGCGCTATCAAACCGTGGAGTGCTCTCAAGGGGGCCGGTTGATCGGCTGGTTGCCTTACGTACTGTCCCAGCGCAGAGGCTTTCGCGCGAGCGTCATGCCAGACATGACCTACGCGCTGGGTCCCGCCATCGATGAAGGCGCCGGAGGTAGCAACAAACGCTGGTTGCGGCGCTTGGACACACTTCAGGAGCTGGCTGGGAAGTTACCCTCGGTCGGTTTTTTCTCACAAACGTGTCACCCCGGCACCCCGGACGTGCTTGGTTTTCAGGCCTGCGGCTTTGATACCGCCGTGCAGTTTTCTGCAGAGGTATCCCCTGCACCGAAGGAAGCGATGTGGATGGCTATGCGGGACAAGACCCGTAACGTCATTCGGCGCGCTGCCGAGCGTTGGGAAGTCACGCCGATAGACGATCCTCAGTTATTCAAGCGTTTTTATCGTGACAACCTGGCGCGCAATCACGACGCCAGTTACTTCGATCTTGAAACGATCGTCAAGGTGTTTGAGGCGGCTCACCCGCGCCAGCGCTGCGCGATGGTGATGGCCCGAAACACTGCGCAACAAATCGCAGCAGCAGTTTTTTATGTGTGGGACGAACATCGCATGTGGTATCTACTGTCGTCCCGCGACCCGGCTCTGGGAGAGAACGGCGCTGTCAGCCTGCTGATCTGGCACGCCATGCAGGACGCCGCACAACGTGGACTGGTATTTGATTTTCATGGTGTGGGCGCAGCGGGCACCGCACGCTTTTATGCCGGTTTCGGCGCCACATTGAAGCCCCGCTTTGCCGTTCATCGCACCAGTCCCGGCTTCCAGCTCTTCAATAGCGTGGTGACCTTTTTAAAAGGCCGGTCAAACCGGAATCACTTCACGGCGCCTTGAACTCAAGGGATTGCCACAGCGGCTGGCTCCGCTACCCAGTCGAGCCATCAGTCAGTGCGTTTTACTCATACCGATGAAGCCGTGATCGCTGTAGAAGGTCGTCACTGTTCAATCTGCAAATTAGTGTCCTGCACCAGCTGCGCCCACTTCGCCACCTCGGCTTTCAAAAAGCTTTCGAACTGTGCAGGAGTCAGTGGCGACGGTTCGGCCGCCATGTCGTGCAGCCGTGTTTTGATCTCGGGCAGCGCCAGCGCTTCATTCAACGCCTTGTTCAGTCGCGCCACCACTGGCTCCGGTGTCTTGGCCGGCGCACACAAGCCCCACCACTGAATCGCGCTGAAGCCTGCGAAGCCCTGCTCGGCCACTGTTGGCACATCGTGTAGTACCGGGTCACGCTTGACGGACGCAACCGCCAGCGCCCGCAGCTTGCCCGACTTGATGTGCGGCAAGGCGGTCGTCAGGCTCGGGAACATCGCATCGACCTGACCGCCCAGCAGATCCTGCATCGCCGGCGCGGCGCCTTTGTAAGGCACATGAACCAGGTCAACCTTGGCCTGGTTTTCCAAGTATTCCATGATCAGGTGCGTGGCCGAACCTGCGCCCGCCGATGAAAAGCTCATGCCGCCCGGTTTGGCGCGCGCCTGTGCCAGAAACTCCTGCAGGTTTTTCGCCTTGTTCTTCTCGCCCACCACCAGCACGTTCGACGTTTGCGCCATCATGCCCACTGGCGCGAAATCAGTGATCGGGTCGTATTTAAGTTTAAGTACCGCCGGATTGGTGCTGTGCGTCGCCACAAAACACTGCATCAGCGTGTAGCCATCCGGCGCAGCGCGTGCCACTTCCATCGCCGCAATCGAACCTGAAGCGCCTGCCTTGTTTTCAATGATGATTGGCGTTCCCAGCGACTGCGACATTTTTTCGGTGACCATGCGCGCGACGGCATCGGCACCGCCGCCTGGGGCTACGGGGACGATTAATTTGATGACTTTGTTAGGGAAGGGGGTTTGGGCTTGTATGTGAGATGCCAGTACCAATGAAAAAAATGGGATTGCCAAGCATTTAGCGAGGTACTGGCGGCGGATCTTGATGTTCATATGGCGCAGCTCTATCTTGATGAGTTTGGATGCCAGCAGCAGTCTAGAGTAAAGCTTCGATGCTCCCGTTAAGTTTTCTAACGAGGCAAGTCGCAGGCTCACTCTTAAGAGATCCTTTTGCAATGCGGTATCGCGAGGCAGGGTTGCCCGCGCACGAGCTCCAACTCTTTGGTGGCTGACCGCGAAACCGATGGTGGCAGGGTATGCTGACGTCTTATCAGGGTGACTCCAATTGGCTGGACATCGCCTTATGTTCTGGTCATCACTAACTAATTTTGGAGTCGCTTTGAACTACATGCCAGGACAAGAAAGTATCACTGAAGACGTGCTGTTGGTTGCAGCGCTGGCGCAAGCTTCTCTTGTATCGGTCCAAAATTTTGCAGCAGTGCCATATCTCCAGCACATCATCGTTGAGCGCTCAGATGAAGTTTTGATCGAGAAACTGCTGGCGATGTCTATCAAGCTGAGATTTTTGGATGATAGAACTAACTTGCTTGAACTTCACGATAGAAATCTCCTGACTTTGGGCAAGTACTTTGAGGATGACCTCCGCACCTTAGATGGCATCTGTATCAGGATGGCGCTTAATAAGTTGGTGCATCATCAAACCATTCGCGTTTACGTTGAAGATTGGGGGGCATTCATCGTCGACGCTGGATCGTCACCTTTTCCAGGTGCCAAGCTGATTCCCTTAGGACCAATTTCATCAAAACGAGTCACGATATGCGTAGAGGGAAAATATCAGTTGAGGAGATGGCGTTTTGAGATCGACCTATTTCTGCTGCTGAATGAGGTGATACGGACGTTCGAGAGTGCAAACGCTCGAATAGAAGTTATCTGAGTCGATCGCAACTACAGCTTACGTGTTGGTTGCACAAAAAAGCCCCTAACCATAACAGTTAGGGGCTTTTCAATTTGGTGCCGGAGAGATGAATCGAACACCCGACCTTCTCATTACGAAGGGCTCTCTCGGCAAGCCTCCACCCTGAGGCCTCAGTACGTAAACCGATTTTTAGCTTCCTTTAGCTACATCGGAACTACGTATGAATCACGGAATATTTAGGCGCGCAGCAGGTCGCGTTTGGGGTATGGGGGCACGCCCCCATGTGAGCGAAGCGACGCTGACCCCGATTGAAAATGATAGCACTGTCCAGGCGCTGTTCGCGGGCGCAATGCACGCACCCAAACGGTCGCCTTCGCGCCATGAACAGCAAATGGCTGCCTGGCAGGCCGTTGCATGAAAACTAAGCTCACTATCGGCACCAGCGACGACAGCGCGCAGCCGTACATCATGCGCATCGCCGACTTGCTTTCAGACGACCCAATGCTGATTGACGTGCTCGGGCCAAGCTTCAAAGTCATAGCAGACTATGACCGGCAAGCAAGGCGCGTCACGTACTCGTTTCGCACACCAGACGACGCCGCTCCAGACGAACTGGACGCTAAGCGTGTTTGATTTACCCCACACGCATTGACTCGTACTGAGTGGTTCGCATAACATTGGCGTGCAAATAACGGGCTGGCGTCCCGGTCATCAAAACGCTCTGTCGGCAAACCTGAGTCCTCGTGTGGCGTACAGCCTGGGGCAAAACCAAGTCCGACCTTAAGCACCAATGCGTTTGCGAATCCTTAACCGGGTTCGCTGCTGCATTAGCAAAGCGAACCCAATCAATTTGGAGTTCGCATGTTTGATTCACATTCTCAAGATTCACCAGCCGGGCGCAGCTGCGCCATTGGCGTAGGGGCCCCGCTTGCGGGGGACGCCGCCGATGCGCAGCTGGTGCCCCGTGTAGTAACCACGGGGAGAAAGATTAATAAACCGATAGCCGTAGATGACGAGACCGGGGAACGAGTTGAAATCTTTGCCACCAATCGAGGTGTTGGCATCACTCGATACCTTGACCCTCTGGAGTCGGTATCAAAGACCGTCGCTCTCATCGATGCATTGGCTTTTTCTGTCGTACCGCCCGATGAAAAATCCTACATGTGGGTGCTGCAGGAGATGGCGCCATTTGTTGATATCGGCACCGTCGAGCAGCGCAAAGGCTTGTTTGGCTTTCGCTACTCTGCACGCTTTGGCGATGGTGCGGGAATGGTTGCATGGGGAGGTGAGAGCCAGCGTGGACGGGTCTATTTCAGTCTCATGGGTAAGGGCTGCTCCATGCTTCAGGACTGGCCTGCATTCGCGGCATGGCTCGAAGCACACAAAGCCGTTATCAAACGCGCGGACGTTGCCTATGACGACATGGAGGGCAAGCTCGTTAGCATCGCGTGGGCCGTCGATCAGTATCGAGGGGAAGGATTCAACGCTGGAGGTCGTAAACCGACGCACACGCTGTTTGGCGATTGGCTGGAGGGGGAAGCATCCACCAAGGGCCGAACGCTTGGCATAGGCAATCGTGCTAGTGGGAAATACGCACGCATCTACGAGAAGGGTAAGCAGCTCGGTGAATCCACCAGCCCATGGACGCGCATTGAGGTTGAATGGCGCGCCCAGGACAGGTACATCCCTTACGACGTGCTCACGCGTCCAGGCCACTATCTGGCCGGCGCATATCCATGCCTTGCATTCATCACGGAGGAGCAATCCGTCATCAAGACGATTGCCAAGGGTGGACAGATCGCCTATGACACCGCAGTTGAAAATGCAAAGCGTCATTGCGGAAAAACTATTAACTTGATGCTCGACGTTCTCGGCGGTGATTTCGCTGGCGTTGTTGAAAGCCTGCGTCGTCCTGGCTATCCGTCGCGCATCGATGCTTACAGCTATCACATCAAGCAGAACCCGACCATGCTTGATCGGGACATAGTGGAGCCGTCATGAGCCTCTACAAACGAGATGACTCCCCTTACTGGTGGGTGCGTTTCTCCCCAATACGCGGCGAGATCAAACCCTTCCAGAAAAGCACGGAAACAAAAATCAAACGTCATGCGCAGCAGTATCACGACATGCTCCAGGGCGAGCGATGGGAGCAGGACAAGCTCGGCGTGAAGCCTAAGCGCACATGGGACGAAGCAGCAGCTAAGTTTTTGGAGGAAACCAGCCACAAGCGAACGCATGAATGGGACAAGTCAATGCTGCGCTGGTTCCTGCCCCTTCTAGGGGGGAAAGACTTAAATGATGTAAACCGGGCGTTGCTCGATCAGGTCAGAGCAGTCCGAGGAAAAGGCGTCAGCACGGCTACGGTGAATCGCTATATGGCACTGGTGCGCACCATCTTGCGCAAAGCCTGCAACGAATGGGAATGGCTCGATAGGGTGCCCAAGGTTGGCATGTTTCGGGATACCGAGGGGCGCATTCGCTCACTCTCTCGGAATGAATATGAGCGTCTAATTTCGCAGCTGCCTTCGCACCTTGCGGACATGGCGCAGTTCTCGGTTGCAACGGGACTTAGACAAGCCAATGTGACCGGGTTGCAATGGAAGCAGATCAGCCTTGAGCGTCGTCATTTGTGGGTGTCCGGTGGCGAACATAAAAACGGCAGACCGCATTCGGTGCCGCTCAATGAGGCAGCCCTTGAGGTCTTGCAGCGACGGCACGGTAATCACCCAACCCATGTTTTTACTTATGAGGGAAACCCAATCGTCCAGGTCAACACCAAGGCTTGGCGCAATGCGCTGCAGCGGGCCGATGTTCATGATTTTCGTTGGCATGATCTTCGGCATACCTTTGCTACTTGGCATCGCGAAGCTGGCACGCCGACGCACGAGCTCCAGCGTCTTGGGGGTTGGAAAACACAATCCATGGTGGAACGATATGCGCACGTTGCTCCAGAAGGGATGCAATTCGCAGCCCAGCGACTGGATTCGTATTTCCTCAGTAGAGGCGCTAACGTTATGCTTGGCTCGGCATCTCAACCCTCTAAGGACAAAAATGGCTAAAGGGAAATCGATTCGTACGATCGCGGTTTACGAAAAAATAATTCAGCAACTTGGGCGATTTCGGGTGGTTCAGGAAATCCCAGCGGATATAAATAATCTAGTTGTATTGGGGTTCTCACCACAGCCCAATGAGGGAGATTCGGTGTTGCCCAGTTCCGTAGGAAAGATTTCTGAGTTCAATTCAAACGGAAAGGTAATCGTACGAAAAGACTTACCAAAGGTTTCTGACTCACGGATGGGTTGGAGGGAATGGAACGATTGGCACGGCAATCCGCACTCCGGAATTCAAATTCGTACCACGATGATTTATCCGCGTGAACAAATCCTTCCGCCAAGCGAGTACCTTACTATTTTGCGGGGGCCTAAAGGTCTTCTGGTCTCCTCCCGACCACTTTCGTTGGCGCAAGATGGTGAGGAAGCGATCGTTCACTTGATAAATTTGTACCTTGAGTTGTTTGGCGATCTTCAAATTGTTGATGAAAAGTTGGAGAACGCTGCTGCGGTTAATGTCAAGCGTCTAAATTGGAAGGTGTTACCGCCAGGACCATATCCGTTTATCCGCGCAAAACAAGAGCTTGCGGATTTCATCAATGAGCTAGCTCCAGAGGTCAAGCCAGTAATTGAAGATCGAATTAGAGCGATCACTCACTACAACCCCGACTTTATAGCGGTCGGAGTAGGAGGATTCAAAGACTATGTCGTGTTCGGGTTTAGCGATAACGACACGTATGTTCTAGAAAGTCCATCGATCGGCAATGCAACCTATGTTTTTAGGAACGACTGGCAAGAGCTTTCACTCAAGACGAAGAAAGAAATACTGGACGGATCACTTCACGAGGCGCGCGTAATTCACAACCACAAGTGGCGCGGCTACATTCGTAGTGTGATTCAGAAAAAAAAGTGACCCTTTAATTCGGTTAAGGAAGAACCGGAATTTGGATCTAAAAGTGCATAATCAATTGGCGGTTACGAACTGACTACATGAAAAAGGGGATAGACCCGGAAGCCTATCCCCATTTCATTTGGTGCCGGAGAGATGAATCGAACACCCGACCTTCTCATTACGAATGAGCTGCTCTACCGACTGAGCTACACCGGCTAAGCTTTCAATTATATCCCGGAGCGAGGGGCCTCATTTCCGGGCTCATGCCTACTTGATCTTGAACGGTGGCAGCTTTTTGGTCACCGGCAGGTTCTTCAGCGTTGCGTACACCGGCAGGCCGTTTTTGTATTTCGGGTAGTCCTCGCCCTGAATCAGGGGCGTCAGGTAGCGCTTGCAGGGCTCGGTGATACCGAAGCCGTCTTTGCTGATGAAGTTGCGTGGCATGAATTTTTCGACATTGGCCACCTTGGCCAGCGGCGCCACGCCGATCTTGTATTTGTACGGTGAATCGCTGATGCGGTCGATGGTCGGCATGACGGCGTTGTGGCCCTTCAGCGCCAGCTCCACCCCTTTTTTGCCCAGCTCGTAAGCCTGCTTCACGTCGGTGGCTGAGGCGATATGGCGCGCCGCGCGTTGCAGGTAGTCGGCCACGGCCCAGTGAAATTTATAGCCCAGCGCCTCTTTGACCATGTTGGCGACCACCGGTGCTGCGCCGCCCAGCTGGGCGTGGCCGAAGGCGTCACGGGTGCCCTGCTCGGCCAGAAAGCGGCCGTCGGCGTAGTGGCAACCTTCAGAGACGACGACGGTGCAAAAGCCGTGGGTCTTGACCAGCTTGTCGACACGCGCCAGAAATTTCTTCTGATCGAATTCAATCTCGGGGAACAGCACGACCACCGGAATGCCGTGGTCTTCGACCAGCGCGCCGGCGGCAGCGATCCAGCCGGCGTGGCGGCCCATTACTTCCAGCACGAAGACCTTGGTTGATGTCTCGGCCATCGAGCGCACGTCGAACGACGCCTCCAGCGTCGAGACCGCCACGTATTTGGCAACCGAGCCAAAGCCCGGGCAGCAGTCGGTGATCGGCAGGTCGTTGTCGATGGTTTTGGGAATGTGGATGGCTTGCAGCGGGTAACCCATGGACTCTGACAACTGGCTCACTTTGTAGCAGGTGTCGGCCGAATCGCCGCCGCCGTTGTAGAAAAAGTAGCCGATGTCGTGTGCCTTGAAGACTTCGATCAGGCGTTCGTATTCGCGCCGGTTGGCGTCGAGCGATTTCAGCTTGAAGCGGCAGGAACCGAACGCGCCCGATGGTGTGGAGCGCAGGGCTGCGATCATGGCGGCGGACTCCTTGCCGGTATCGATCAGGTCTTCGGTCAAGGCGCCGAGGATGCCATTGCGCCCGGCATAGACCTTGCCAAGCTTGTCCTTGTTCGCGCGTGCCGTTTCGATGACACCGCAAGCCGAGGCGTTGATGACGGCGGTGACGCCGCCTGACTGCGCATAAAAAACATTCTTCTTTGCCATGGTGATCATTCCCTCAAAAATTTGATCTGGATTTCTTCCGTATTACCGGCTCGTGTTCGTCAGCCAGCGCTCAATCCGCCAGCGCGCGTGTAACGACCTCATGCGTGTCTTTGCTCAGGTCGGCTTTGGCCGCCACGCGGCTGATCGCTTCTCGCGCGGCGCTGCGGTAAGGCTCGGCCAGTTTGCTCCAGCGGTCGAGTGCGCGGGCAAGGCGTGCCGCTACCTGCGGGTTGATGGCGTCGAGTTCCATCACGCGTTCGCTCCAGAACACATAGCCTGCCGCATCAGGCCGGTGAAACGCGGCCGGGTTGCCCTGGCAATAGGTGCTGATCACGCTGCGCGCGCGATTCGGGTTACACAGGCTGAAATCAGGGTGCTTCATCAATTGCTTGACGGCCGGCAGGATGTTGCCGTTACGGTCGGTGGTGGCGGCCTGCAGGGCAAACCACTTGTCAATGACCAGCGCTTCATCTTTGAACATGGCATGGAATTGGGCCAGCGCCTGGGCGGCCAGCTGGTGGCCGCTGGACACCAGCGCGACGAGCGCGTTGAAGCGGTCGGTCATGTTGCTGGCGTCTTTGAAGCGCTGCAGCGTTTTGCCGGGCCATTCATCCGTACGTCCTGAGCCTGTCGAAGGAATAGCTTGTGCCGCCAGGCAGAGCTGGCTCAGCGCCATGCCGGCCAGCGCGCGGCGCCCTGACGACACGGCGTCGGGCGTGTAGGCACCGGTGTCCTGATTGGCGGTGTACACCGCTTCCCAGTCGCCGACAAGCGCGGTGGCCAGTTGCTGGCGCATCGATTCGCGCACGGCATGAATACGCTGCGGGTCGACCACGTCGAGCTGCTCGGCCAGGTAGGTTTCTGATGGCAAGGTGAGAACGAGTTCCTTGAAGGCCGCATCAAGCGCCGGATGCCGCAAAACCTCGCGCATGGCATCAATATAGGCATCATTTAGCACTCTAGCCCAAGTATTACCTGCGCCGGCAGCTCCTGAATTGATAGCGACCAGTGCGCTGTCAACGGCCAGCCGCTGGCCGGCTTCCCAGCGGTTGAAGGGGTCGCTGTCATGGCGCAGCAGGTGCAGCAGCTGCGCATCGGTGTAGTCAAACTCCAGCACCACTGGCGCGGTAAAGCCGCGCAGGATGGACGGCACCGGCTCTGCGTCGATATTGATGAAAACGCGCGTCTCGGCTTCCTGCGTAATCACCAGCGTGCGGGTGCCGGCACCGCGTGCTCGCGTGGCGTTGGCGCCGGCCACTGTGTCTGATTCACCGGCCAGTTCAAGCAGCAGATCTTTGCCGTCAGCAGACAGCAGGCCCAGCCCGACCGGAATGACGAACGGCTCTTTCACCGGCTGGCCGGGCGTCGGCGCGCAGTGTTGGGTGAGGGTGAGCGTGTAGGTTCTGGCAGCGGCGTCATACGTGCCCTGCGCATGCACGCGCGGCGTGCCGGCCTGGCTGTACCAGCGCTTGAACTGCGGCAGCAGCAGCGCCAGGTCAGATGTCGGGTTGGCGTCTGCAATGGCCTGGGCAAAATCGTCACAGGTCACAGCGCTGCCGTCATGCCGCTCGAAGTACAGCGTCATGCCTTTGGCAAAGCCATCGCGGCTCACCAGTGTCTGCATCATGCGAACGACTTCGGCGCCTTTTTCATAAATGGTGACGGTGTAGAAGTTGCTGATTTCGATGTAGCTGTCGGGCCGCACCGGGTGTGCCATCGGGCCGGCGTCTTCGGGGAACTGCGCGGTGCGCAAGACGCGGACATCTTCGATGCGTTTAACAGCGCGGGCGGAAGGCTCGGCGCACAGGTCTTGCGAAAATTCCTGGTCGCGGAAAACGGTCAGGCCTTCTTTCAGCGACAGCTGGAACCAGTCGCGGCAGGTGATGCGGTTACCCGTCCAGTTATGGAAGTATTCGTGGCCGACCACGCTTTCGATATTGCTGAAGTCGGTATCCGTCGCCGTTGCCTGGCTCGCCAGCACGTACTTGGTGTTGAAGATATTCAGGCCCTTGTTTTCCATCGCGCCCATATTGAAGTCGCTGGTGGCGACGATCATGAAGCGTTCCAGGTCCAGCGGCAGGCCGAAGCGCGCTTCGTCCCACGCAACCGAATGCATGAGCGAATTCATCGCGTGTTCGGTTTTATCGAGGTCACCCGGGCGCACGTACACCTGCAGCGTGTGCTCCTTTCCGGCGCGCGAGGTGATGCGTTGCTCTCTGGAAACCAGCTGGCCCGCGACCAGCGCAAACAGGTAGCAAGGCTTGCGGTGCGGGTCGACCCATTTGGCGAAGTGGCGGCCAACCTCCAGATCGCCTTGCTCGACCAGATTGCCGTTCGACAGCAGCACCGGGTACCTGGCCTTGTCGGCGCGCAGCGTGACGGTGTAGCTCGCCATCACATCAGGGCGGTCGAGGAAATAGGTGATGCGGCGAAAGCCTTCGGCCTCGCACTGCGTGAAAAACGAATCGTTGCTGACGTAGAGGCCCATCAGCTTGGTGTTTTTGGACGGGCAGCAGGTGGTAAAGATTTCCAGCGCGAAGGACTCTTCGCCCAATGGCAGGTTGTCGAGCACCAGGCGCTGGCCTTCCATCTTGAACGAGGTGCCTGCGCCGTTGACCATCACGCGGGCGAGGCTGATGTCTTCGCCGTCGAGCTTCAGGGGCTGCGGCGGTACGTCGGGGTTACGGCGCAGCGTCATCTTGTTCAGCACGCGCGTCTTCGCCGGGTCGAGGTCAAAACACAGGTCGACGGTGTCGATCCAGTAGGCGGGGGCGGTGTAATCGGCCCGGTTGATCGCCACGGCTTGCCCTTGGCCAGCTTCGTCACGCAGTAGCAGCATGGAGTTTCCCTAAAAAATTGGTGGCTATGAGTTCGTTGTAGTCTCGCACGCTGGTCATGACGTGCGGGCCGGAAAGGTCATTGGCGCTGTGGCTGGTGCACATGGCCACGGCGCGCATGCCGGCGCGCCGGGCGGCTTCGATGCCGAAGGGCGCATCTTCAAAAACGATGCAAGCCGCCGCGTCAACACCGAGACGCGCGGCTGCTTCCAGAAAAATAGCGGGATCGGGCTTGCCGGGCAGGCCTTCGTCGCCGCCGACGATGGCCAGCGGTGCGGTGGCCATCTTCAGCCCGCGCAGGGCAAATGCAATATTGTGTTTGTCGCCGGCTGTGCCCACGCCCAGCTTCAGGCCCTGGGCTTGCGCCAGCGCGGCAAAGCGGGTGAAGCCGGGCACTTCGGCAAAGACCGGTCCGAACAATTCGCGGTAAAGCAGCTCTTTTTCTTCGATCATCGAACTCAGTTCCACCGCCTCGATGTCGCGCTGAAACAGCTCGCGCATGCATTCGGCTCCGGTGCGCCCGGTGGTGCGACGCATCAGATCAGCCACGTCGAAGGAAAGACCGCGCCTTTGTGCAAATTCGACCCATGAGCGCTGGTGGAACGGCATCGAATCGACCATCGTCCCGTCCATGTCGAAAATCAGGGCAGTGGGCGCACTGCGGGGCTTTGTTTGAGTCATGAGATGAATAAGGCTGCTACCGGCCAGTGCGACCAGGAACAAGGGAATGTTTCACCGGCGACGCCGGACCGCCGCCGGTCCAAATTTTACGGCTGACGCTCGCCGGGGGGTCAAGGCGCTATTTTAGAGGCGCCAAAGAACTGGCTGCAGCGGCCAGATGACGCGAGTTCTTCGGATCGCGAAAAACCAGCGGTTTGACCACCAGACGCTGTGCGTCGGGCACCTGGGCGTAGGCCACGGCGTCCTGCACGCGGTTGTGAAATGCTGACTTGTCGCACACTGGGTCGGCGTTGGCGGCATCGCCGGTCAGCATCAAGGCCTGGCAGCGGCAGCCGCCCAGGTCTTTTTCTTTTTCGGGGCAGGTGCGGCAGGGCTCTTTCATCCACGCGTCGCCCCGAAAGTGATTGAAGCCTGGCGACTGATACCAGATGTCTTGTACGCTCATGTCGCGCACGTTCGGAAATTCGACGCTCTTGATCATTTTGGCGGTGTGGCAGGGCAGGGCCGTGCCGTCGGGCGTGATGGTCAGAAAGATATTGCCCCAGCCGTTCATGCATTTTTTGGGCCGGGTCTCATAGTAGTCTGGCACGACAAAAAAGATGCGCAACTTGTCACCGAGCTTTTCGCGCCAGGCGTTGGTCACCCGCTCGGCGCGCTCCAGCTGCTCGCGCGAGGGCAGCAAGCCGTCGCGGTTCAGTTCAGCCCACGAGTAGTACTGTGAATTGGCCAGCTCCAAATACTCGGCGCCCAGCTCCACCGCCAATTCGATGATCTGCTCGATGTAGTCGATGTTGAGCCGGTGCACCACGCAGTTGAGCACCATCGGCCAGCCGTTGGCCTTGATCATCTGCGCCGTACGACGTTTCAAATCGAACGTTTTGGTGTTGGAAAGAAAGTCGTTGAGTTCTTTGGTCGAGTCCTGAAACGACAACTGAATATGGTCCAACCCGGCCTGTTTGAGCGCGGCTGCGCGGGCCTCGGTCAGGCCCACGCCCGAGGTCAGCAGGTTGGTGTAAAAACCCAGGCGATGCGCTTCGGCCACCAGAACTTCCAGGTCGTCCCGCACCATAGGCTCACCACCCGAAAAGCCGCATTGCACACTGCCGGCAGCCCGCGCTTCGCGCAGCACACGCAGCCAGTCGTCGGTCGATAGCTCGGCTTCTGCGCCGGTCTTGGCGAAGTTGACGGGGTTGTAGCAAAACACGCAGTGGAGCGGGCAACGGTAGGTGAGCTCGGCCAGCAGCCAGAGCGGCGGGCCGGGTGTGTGCGTGTCGGCGGGCGTGGACGCCGTCATTGACGCGTTCATGCTTTGACCCATCCCTGGCGCTGCGCAATCGCTAAAAAATTCAGGACGTCGGCGCTCAGTCCGGTGGTATCAAACTGGCTTTCGAGTTCGTCGATCAGGGCCTGCACGGTTTTTTCGCCGTCGAGGCGGTGCATGATTTCCCCGGCGCTGCCGTTGAGCTTGACCATGCCCTCGGGGTAGAGCAGCACCCAGGACTTCTGCACTTCTTCCCATTGCAGGCGGTAATGGGCCACCAGGCGCGGCCGGTCGTCAAGGCCGATGGCGGTCGGTGGTGCGTTCATGCGGGCTGACCATTTTTTGGCCCCTTGATTTCAATCTCGCACTGGCTGAGCATGATGGCATCGGCCAGTGCCCACAGCACGTCGAGCTTGAACTGCAAAATCTCCAGCGCCCGCTCCTGCAGCGCGCGGGTCTGGCTGAAGTAATCGAGCGTGAAATGTAGCCCGTGCTCCACATCGCGCCGTGCCTGTGTCAGCCGCTGTTTGAAGTAGCGCAAGCCCTCGGCATTGACCCACGGGTATTGCGTCGGCCAGGTGTCGATGCGCTGTTGGTGAATGTGCGGCGCAAACAGCTCGGTCAGGCTGGACGCCACGGCTTCCTGCCAGGGCTGGCGGCGGGCAAAGTTGACATACGCATCGACCGCAAAACGCGCGGCCGGCGTCACATGGCGCAGCGAGGTCACGTCGTCACGCGACAGACCTACCGCTTCGCCCAGGCCGATCCAGGCTTCGATGCCACCGGCGTCTTGAATGCCGCCCAAATCCAAACCGTCGTGATCGAGAATGCGCAAAATCCACTCACGGCGAATCTCCCGGTTGTCGCAGTTCGACAAAATCGCTGCGTCTTTCAGTGGAATTGAGATCTGGTAATAGAAGCGGTTGACGACCCAGCCCTGCAGCTGCTCGCGCGTGAGTTTGCCTTCGGCCATCATCACGTGGAAGGGGTGGTGAATGTGGTAACTGGTGCTTTTGCCGCGCAGCCGGCCTTCAAACTCTTCAGCGCTCCAGGGTTCGGGCGCAATACCCAGAGTAGGCGAAGTAGGCAAAGTGCTCATAAATCGATTTCCATGCCGTCGTAGGCCACCTCGATGCCGCGCCGTGTCAGCGCTTGCCGCTCGGCGCCCTCTTCATCAAGAATGGGATTGGTGTTGTTGATGTGAATCAGCACTTTGCGCGTGCTATTTGGCAACTTTTCCAGCCATTCGAGCATGCCACCCGGCCCGCTTTGAGGCATGTGGCCCATGGCGCGTGAAGTTTTTTTGGACGCGCCGAGCGTGATCATTTCGTCTTCAGTCCACAAGGTGCCATCTACCAGCACGCAGTCGGCGGCCTGCATCGCGGCCCATACGTGCGGCTCCATCTGGCCCAGACCTGGGGCATAGAACAGGCGCTTGCTGGACGCCACATCGGTAATGGTCACGCCCACGTTGTCGCCGGGTTGTGGCCGGTCGCGGTGCGGTGAATACGGTGGTGCGTTGCTGATCAGGGGCAGCGCGGTGAAATGCAGGCCCGGCACGCTGCCGATGCCAAAGCCGGTATCGCCCAGCAACACTTCCTGCCAGTCGATGCCGCAGTAATGACCCAGCACCTTGAACAGCGGGTTGCCGCTCATCAGGTCGCCCTTCACCAGCGGGTGGCACCACAGCTCCAGCGGCTGGCGGTGTTCGCGCAGCATGTATAGGCCGGTGGTGTGGTCGATTTGTGCATCCATCAAAAACACGGCGCGGATGGCGGTGTCGCGCAGGGCACGTGCCGGTTGCAGCGCGGGGAAGCTGCGAATCTGCTGCAGGATGTCTGGCGAGGCGTTGAACAGCACCCAGCTGGTCTGGTCAGCGCTGACGGTGATGGACGACTGGGTGCGCGCCGTGAAGCGTTTGCTGCCATGGCGCCACGCAGCGCAATTGGGGCAATTGCAGTTCCACTGCGGGAATCCGCCGCCGGCTGCAGAACCCAGAACATGTACTTTCACGTTTGAAAATTCCGGGTGTCGGCTCAGCCTATGGGTTTTGACTGACGGGGTTAAATAAAGAACTCACAAAACAAATCAGCCCGCCAGGTGGTCCCGGCGGGCTGGCCGCGATCAGCGGTTGGCGATGTACATCGTGATTTCAAAGCCAAAGCGCAGGTCGGTGGCAGCAGGTTTTTCCCATTTCATACGATTACTCCAATGCATTTGAACCCGCGAAAATGCGGTGCTTGTACCTTCAGCGCATCTGTCGGTACGCGTTTGAGTATGCGTGGTTCAGCGCCGGCGTCCATCGCAGGAATATGGATTCACACCTCATGATTTTCATGAGGTCCGCCGGCGCTGGAATGCGGCTAGCATGGTGCCCATGAATGACATGGCTTTGCCTGATGCGCTGCGCCCGCCAGCCGAACCAACGGTATCCGGCCTGCTGGACGTCGGCGAAGGCCACCGCATTTATTACGAGCAATGCGGCGATGCTGCGGGGATACCCGTGATCTTTTTGCATGGCGGGCCGGGCAGCGGGTGCTCCCCCCGGCATCATCAGCTGTTTGATCTGACGCGCTACCGGGTGACCTTGTTCGATCAGCGCGGTTGTGGCCGCAGCTTGCCGCGGGGGGACGTGCAGGCCAACACCAGCAACGCGCTGGTGGCCGATATGGAAAAGCTGCGCCAGCACCTGGGGATCTCGCGCTGGCTGGTCTTCGGTGGCTCTTGGGGCGCGGGGCTGGCGCTTGCCTATGCCGCGGCGCACCGCACCGCTTGCCTCGGGCTGGTATTGCGCGGCGTGTTTTTGGGGCGGGAGTCAGATCTGGACTGGTTTTTTCAGCAAGCCCGGCAATTTTTGCCTGATGCGTGGGCGCTACTGGTCGCGCAGGCGCCGCATGCTGCGCACGGGAATCTTCTGCGCTGGCTTCATGACGGCCTGCACGGTGGCGACCCGCACGCGGCGTTATCGCGGGCGATGGCCTGGGAGACGTGGGAGGCCTCGGTGTCAAAGCGTCAGAGCATAGCGCCCCGGTCGGTTCCGCCGTCCGCAGAAGAAGCCGCGGCGCTGTTGGGCAAATACCGCATACAAAGCCACTACCTGACCAACGGTTGCTTCTGGGGTGAGTCTGCGCTGCTTGAGCGGGCGCCGTCGCTGGCGGGCGTACCCACGGCGATTTTGCACGGCCGTCTGGACTGGGTCTGCCGCCCGCAGGCCGCCTGGGATGTGCATCAGTGCCTGCCGGGCAGTCGGTTGCAGTGGCTGGAGGGCTGCGGTCACAGCCCCTTTGAGCCGGCCATGTCGCAAGCGCTGGCGCAGGCGCTGGCCCACTTTGCTGCGCACAGCCACTTCGCGGGCTGGGGACAAACCTTTGCGGCGGAGCCTGGTACGCCATGACACCATGACCTTGCGACTTCAAATCAATTTGATCATCACCGTGCTGATGGCATTTTTCGCAGCGGCACTGATCGGGCTGCAGATAGAGAACACCCGGCGCGCGGTGCACGAGGAAGTACTCGGTGCCAATGTGGTGGCTACTCAATTGCTGTCGCGCATGAGCTGGGCCTATGGCTCCGGCGGCCTGGATAGCGCAATCGAATACCTGACCCGAGTCGGACGGATACGCGCCAACGAAATCGTGTTGTACGGTGCGGAGGGAAAGCTGCTGTATCGCTCGCCGCCGTCGACCTACAAAACGGGTCGCGAAGCACCGCAGTGGTATACCCGCCTGGTGTCCCCGCCACTCGATCCCAAAGTGATCAATCTCCCCAACGGGCGCATCACACTGCAGGCAGATGCGTCGCGCGCCACACTCGACGGCTGGGACGATCTGCGTCCCCTGCTGTGGATGGTGCTGGCCGGTTTTGTCTTCGCCAATGCACTGGTTTACGCGCTGATGGGTCGGGCCACCAAGCCACTGCGACTGGTGGTGCGCGGTTTGCGCAAGATGGAGGCAGGCTCTTACGACACGCGCCTGCCCGAGCTGTCGGGCCGCGAAGGGCGGCAGATCAGTCATGCTTTCAACGCGATGGCCCAGTCGGTGCAGGACAGTGCCCTGGCCCGCCAGCAGGCGCAGGAGGCCACGCGGGCACTGGCTGAAAACCGTGAACTCACGCAGCTGATTCAGGCCCGCATCGAGCAGGAGCGCGGGGCCATTGCGCGCGAGCTGCACGATGAACTGGGTCAGCAGGTCACAGCCATCAAGAGCGGCAGCCTGGCCATTGCGCGCAAGGCGGCGGGGCACGATGCACTGATCGAGCAATCAGCCCGGCTGGTCATGACCTGTGCCGATCAGATTTACGACGGTGTACACCGGCTGATTTCGCAGCTACGCCCCTTGGCGCTGGACCGCTTTGGCCTGCGCGATGCGCTGCAGGACTTGCTGGGCGATTGGCGAATGCGCTACCCCGACGCTGGCTTGACACTCAGTGTGAGCGGCTCCTTCGATGGGCTGGGCGATGATCTGTCCACCGCCGTGTATCGTATCGTTCAGGAGGCTGTCAACAACGCCTTGCGCCATGCGCAGGCCAGCCGTATTGAGGTTAAGGTGGAAGCCATGGCCGACAGTTTGCAGCTGGAGGTGACGGACGATGGAATCGGCCATGTCGATCAGTTTCATACGCCCGGTCATTTTGGCGTGCTGGGCATGCGTGAACGTGCGCAGGCGCTGGGGGGGAGTTTCGACCTCGACCAGATGGAGCCGGCAGGGGTGCGCGTCCGCGTCACTCTTCCACGTGAGTTTTCCACGTGAGTTTTTCGCTCAATCGTAAACAGGAAAGAAGTTCAAATTGAAAGTCATGCTGGTTGATGATCATGCCGTGGTGCGCACCGGCTTCCGGCTTTTGCTGCAGGCGTTTGCCGACATTGAAGTCATTGCAGAAGCCGACAGCGGCGAAGCAGCGTGCCAGATGTACGAAAGCGTCGCGCCCGACGTGGTGGTGATGGACATTGCCATGGCGGGCATCGGCGGCATCGAGGCGATCAAGCGCCTGATGGCCAAGGACGCCAAAGCCCGAATCCTGGCCTTGTCAGCCCACGAAGACACGAGCCATCCCAAGCGCGCCCTGCAGGCGGGCGCCCTGGGCTATTTGTCCAAACGCAGTGCTCCTGAAGTGCTGATTGACGCGATTCGCGCCATTGCCAGGGGCCAGCGCTATCTGGATGCGCAGATTGCGCAGCGCATGGCGGTGCAGGACATCCATGGTGACAAGGGTCCGATGGACAAGCTGTCGCCGCGCGAGTTCGAGGTGTTTGTGCAGCTGGCGCGCGGGCAGTCTGTCGCGCAGATTTCGGAGACGCTCGCCCTGTCAAGCTCCACCATCGGCACGCACCTCTACAACATCAAGCAAAAGCTGGGTTTGGTCAATCAGGCCGAAATGACGCTGCTGGCGGTGCGACATGGGTTGATTGATGTAGCGGCTGGCTAGGGAAGCGAATTTTTAAGGCTTTCTGGCCTCTAGCCCAATCATTGCTTGCGCAAGCAGCTACTTAATTGATAGCGAATGTTCTCCGTCGTGAGCATGTCTGCGCCCTCAAACCCCCTGCTTCAGCGAGGCCTCGATAAACGGGTCCAGATCCCCATCAAGCACTTTCTGCGTCGCCGATGTTTCGTAGTTGGTTCGCAGGTCCTTGATGCGGCTCTGGTCAAGCACATAGCTGCGAATCTGGTGGCCCCAGCCGACGTCGGTCTTGGTGTCTTCGAGTTTTTGCTGCGCTTCCTGTTGCTTGCGCAGCTCGAAGTCATACAGGCGTGAGCGCAGGCGCTTCCACGCGACGTCGCGGTTGCTGTGCTGGCTGCGGCCGTCCTGGCACTGCACCACGATACCGGTGGGGATGTGCGTCAGGCGCACGGCCGAATCGGTCTGGTTGATGTGCTGGCCACCGGCGCCGCTGGCGCGGAAGGTATCGACGCGCACGTCGGACGGGTTGATGTCGATCTCGATCGAGTCGTCAATCTCGGGGTAGACGAACACCGACGCGAACGAGGTGTGCCGGCCGCCGGATGAATCGAACGGCGACTTGCGTACCAGCCGGTGTACGCCGGTCTCGGTGCGCAGCAAACCAAACGCATACTCACCGTCGATCTTGATCGTCGCACCCTTGATGCCTGCCGTGTCGCCGGGTGACTCGTCTTCGATCTGCGCCTTGAATCCCTTGCGCTCGGCGTAGCGCAGGTACTGGCGCAGCAGCATGCTGGCCCAGTCGCACGCTTCGGTGCCGCCGGCGCCGGCCTGAATGTCAAGGAAGGCATTGAGCGGGTCGGCCGGGTTGTTGAACATCCGGCGGAATTCCATTTTTTCGACTTCAACCGCTACCTTGACGGCTTCGCCTTCGATGCCCAGCATGCCCGCGTCGTCGCCTTCGCTTTTCGACATGTCAAAGAGCTCGGTGTTGTCAGCCAGTTCGCTGCTTAGCCGGTCTATGACATGGACCACGTCTTCAAGCGATTTCTTTTCCCGGCCGAGTTCCTGCGCGCGTTTGGGGTTATCCCAAACTTTCGGGTCTTCGAGGGCGGCGTTGACTTCGCTTAGTTTTCGTTCTTTGGCAGGGTAGTCAAAGATACCCCCGAAGCTCGTTGACGCGGGTGCTCAGGTCGGCGAGCTGGTTGCTGATGATGTTGATACGTTCTGCGTCCATGATGGGTCCTGTCCTGATCTGAAATTCAATCAGCTATTTTCTCATGCTCTGGCGTGGCAGGCGTGCGAGGAGCCTGGGTCTCTTCAGCGTGCGGCTACGGGGTGGGCTCCAACGGCGATATCAAGGGCAGGGTCACGCTGAACTCGGCTCCCGCGCCTTGCCGGCTCTGAACGCTGATGCTGCCACCGTGTGCGTCGACCAGTTGCCGAGTGATGTAAAGCCCCAACCCAAGACCGCCGGTGCTGTCGCGTTTTGTGTCTACGGCCCGCTCGAACTGCTCAAAAATACGCTGCTGGTCTTCGGCAGCGATGCCTTCGCCCTGGTCGCGAACGTTAATCCGGACGCGGCCGGGCAGCGCCGTCACCCACACCTCAACCGGCTGGCCTTTGCCGTAGCGCAGCGCATTGGTCAGCAGGTTGATCACCACCTGCTCGATCCGGAATTCGTCCCACATGCCGTCGACTGGCTGATCGACATGCAGCGTGATGCTGCTTCCCACTGCTGAGGCCTGGTGGGCAAGGTTGCCGATCAGGCGCGTCAGCAATGCCGACAACTCGACCGGGCCCGGCCGGATGGACAGCGTGTTGCTGCGAATGCGCGAGACGTCGAGCATGTCGTCGATCAGGCGCACCATGCTCTGGATCTGCCGCTTGTCGTTGGCCACCATCTTGTTCAGATACACCACGTCGAAAATCGCGCTGTTCCCGCGGTCCAGCTGCATCTTGCGCACATGGGATTCAAGAAGCAGCGTGTTCAGCGGCGTGCGCAGTTCATGCGCCGCCATGGCCATGAAATCGTCGCGCATGCGCAGGGCCTTGC
This sequence comes from Polaromonas sp., assembly GCA_031396485.1. Taxonomy (GTDB): domain Bacteria; phylum Pseudomonadota; class Gammaproteobacteria; order Burkholderiales; family Burkholderiaceae_C; genus Polaromonas. The sequence continues at coordinate 26,090 of JANNKV010000257.1, forward strand.
GCAACTCGTCCTGCGTGACTTGCAGTTCGCCCATAAGCAGCTCCTGCGCCTGCCGGGCTTTTTCAAGGGCGATGACCTGCTGCCGGGTCTCGTTACGCTGGTGATGAAGCTCGACAAAGACATTGACCTTGCCCGTGACCGCATGCGCGTCAAGCGGCTTGTACAAAAAGTCCACTGCACCCGTCTCGTAGCCGGTGAATGCGTAGTTCAGCTCCTTGCCAGCCGCGCTGACGAAGACGATAGGTATATGGCGCGTCTTTTCGGTGCCGCGCATCAGTTCGGCCAGCTCAAACCCGCTCATGCCGGGCATCTGGACGTCCAGAATGGCCAGTGCGAACTCATGCTCGAGCAGCAGGTCGAGCGCGTCTTCCCCGGAGGAAGCCTCGAAAACTACGCGGTCGTCCTGGCGAATCAGCGCATTCAATGCCAGCAGGTTGCCGGGCAGGTCGTCAACTATCAGCACTTTCGCGCTTTGTTTATCGTCGGTTTTCAGCATGAAGTGTCATTCAGTTCGATTAGCAGGTTGCGAATGTCGGCGAGGGTGAGAATCAAACTCGGTGGTGACCTGCGAATCGCAGATTCAGGCATGGTGGGAACCTCGGCTTCGGCAGGGTCTTGCACCACAGTGATGCCGCCGCGCTCCTTGATGTGGGCCATCCCGTCAGAGCCGTCAAGATTGGCGCCTGTCAGCAAGATGCCGGCCAGGCTGGTGCGGTAGGCATCGGCGGCAGACATCATCAGCACATCAATCGAAGGGCGTGAATAGTTGAGCGGCTCCTCGCAGCTGAGCGAGAAGGATCGATCGGCTTCCACCGACAAGTGGTAGCCCGGGCCGGCAAAGTAGAGGGTCGATGGTTTGATTTTTTCCTTGTCGGCTGCTTCCCGCACATTCATGCTTAACCTGTGCCGGAATATCTCTGGAAGCTGGCTGTCGCGACCACTCGACAAATGCAGCACAGTCACGATGGGCAGGCGGAAGTGGGCTGGCAGGCCGGAAAACAGGTTTAGCAGCGCATGCACGCCGCCGGCCGAGGCGCCAACCACCACGGCTTCGATATTGTGCTTTTCTAACAGGTAGGCCATGACGCCGGCTCAGTGCTTGCGGAACAGCCGCTCTGCTTTGACAACAGGCTCGAAGCGGTTGGCGTAGGCTGAAAAGTCGATGCTTTCCTTGCTGCCGAGGCCCAGAAAGCCCCGATGGCTCAGTGACTCATGAAAAAGACCTAACGCTCGGTCCTGCAGTGTTTTGTTGAAATAGATCAGCACGTTGCGGCAGAGCACCAGCTGGGTTTCGGAAAACACGCTGTCGGTTGCCAGGCTGTGGTCGGCGAAGGTGATGTTCTCCGACAGGGTATTGTCAAAAATGGCGCCCTCGTAGGCGGCGATGTAGTAGTCGGAAAAGGCCCGCCTGCCGCCAGCTTGCTGGTAGTTGGTCGTGTGGCTCCTGACGCTGGCGAGCGGGAAAATGCCGCGCCTGGCCTTCTCGAGCGAGCTTGCATTGATGTCGGTCGCGTAGATCAGCGAGCGCTCAAGCAGGCCTTCTTCCTTCAGCAGGATAGCCAGCGAATAAGCCTCTTCGCCTGTACTGCAGCCTGCCACCCAGATCTTCAGCGACGGATAAGTCTGCAGTACAGGAAGCACCTGCTGGCGCAAGGTCAGGAAGAAAACGGGGTCGCGAAACATTTCGCTGACCGGGATGGTCAGGTACTGGAGCAGCTGCAGGAACAGGGTCGGGTCCCGTTCCACGCCCGCCTGCAGCGCCGGAATACTCGGGCAGTCAAATTGCGCCAGTGCCTGGGCCACCCTGCGCTTTTGTGACGCACCGGTATAGTCCCGAAAGTCGTAGCTGTACCTGGCGTAGATCGCCTCCATCAGCTGGCGCATGTGCTCGTCCGTGTTGTCTGCGGCAGGCGCAGCTCCATGCGCTGCGGGGCCAGTCTTCCTGGGCATTCAGACCCGTTCCATGTTCGGCATCCATACGCGAAGCAGGGAAAACAGGCGGTCCAGATCGATCGGTTTGGCGAGGTAATCGTTGGTTCCCGCTTTGAGGCACTGCTCCTGATCGTCCTTCATGGCCTTGGCTGTCACCGCAATAATCGGAAGCCGCTGAAACCGCGGATCCTTGCGGATGCGGCGCGTGGCTTCAAGGCCATCCATGCCCGGCATCATGATGTCCATCAGTACCAGGTCGATGTCATCGACTTCGTCAAGTTTGCTGAGCGCCTCAAAGCCGTTGCGGCCGATCTCGACCAACAAGCCTTTTTGCTCGAGTGCGCTGGTCAAGGCAAAGATGTTGCGCACGTCGTCATCGACGAGTAGAACTTTTCGGCCCTCGAACACCCGATCCCGGCTGCGCACGGTTTTCAGCATGATTTGCCGCTCGGCCGACAGGTCCGACTCCACCTTGTGCAGGAAGAGGGTGACCTCGTCGAGCAGGCGTTCCGGCGAGCGAGCGCCCTTGATGATGATCGAATGCGAATACTTCAACAGGTCGGCTTCTTCCTGGCGCGTCAGGTTACGGCCGGTGTACACAATGACCGGCGGGAACGAGCAGATCTCGTCGGTGGACATGCGCTGCAGCAGCTCGTAGCCCTCGATGTCGGGCAGCTTCAGGTCAATGATCATGCAGTCAAAGATCGTGTTGGCCAGCAGGGCCAGCGCTTCGGTGCCGGTCTCTACCGCGGTGATTTCAACGTCGCCATCGCCAATCAGCCGAATCACACTGGCGCGTTGCAGGGCGTCGTCTTCAACCAGTAGCACACGTTTGACTTTTTGCGTGAGCTTGTCTTCCAGTTTCTTGAAAACCTGCCTGAGCTGCTCGCGCGTCGTCGGCTTCAGCGCGTAACCAATCGCGCCCATTTGCAGCGCAACCTCGCTGCGGTCGTTGGCCGACACCACATGCACGGGGATATGACGCGTCTGGGGGTTGTCCTTCAGGCGCTGCAGCACCGACAGGCCAGGCCGATCGGGCAGGCCCATGTCCAGCAGGATGGCGTGTGGAACAAATTGCGTGGCAAGGGTCAAGCCGTCTTCGGCCCCGTGAGCCACCAGGCATTGGTAGCGCAACTCATGAGCCAGGTCATAGAGGATGCTGGCAAACGTGGCGTCGTCTTCAATCACCAGCACCATGCGGCCGTGGGGCGGCTGGTGCCTGTCGTCGTCAAAGGTCGGTACCGGCGCAGCCATGGTAGCCGGCCGACCCGTATCCGCAGCGTACCTGGTTGATTGGCGTGATTCTTCCGGCGGACGGGGCTGAACCCGCAGCTGACTTGCGTTACACGGCAACACAAGGGTAAAGAGGCTGCCCCGGCCCTCGCTGCTTTCGATGGTGATGGAGCCACCCAGCAGCGCGGCGAGATCACGCGAGATCGACAGGCCGAGACCCGTACCGCCATAGCGCCGGCTGGTCGTGCCATCGGCCTGATGGAAGGCATCAAAAATAAGCTGCTGCTGGTCAGCGCGAATACCGATGCCCGAATCCCGAACAGCGAACGCCAGGTGGCCGTCTGGCCGCAGTGTTACCGCGAGGCTGACCTTGCCGTTTTCGGTGAACTTGATCGCGTTTGACAACAGGTTCTTGAGAATCTGCTCGACACGCTGACGATCGGTGAAAAGTGTGACCGGCGCGCCTTGTTCGGTCGCGACCTCGAAGGCCAGTTTCTTCTGTGTGGCCAGCGGTTCAAAGGTGTTTTTCAGGGATTCAAGCAGCTTGCTGACCAACATGTCTTCGGGCGACAGTTCGAGCTTGCCGGCCTCCACCTTGGAAATATCAAGGATGTCGTTGATCAGGTTCAGCAGGTCATTGCCCGCCGAATAGATGGAGTGCGCGAACTTGACCTGTTCGTCGCTGAGATTGCCTTTCGGGTTGTCGCCCAGCAGCTTGGCCAGGATCAGCGAGCTGTTCAGCGGTGTGCGCAGCTCATGCGACATGTTGGCCAGAAATTCCGACTTGTAGCGGCTGGCCCGGCTCAGCTCGGTGGCGCGTTCTTCCAGCAGGGTTTGCGCCTGGTTCAGCGCCCCATTCTTCTGGTCCAGCGACAGGGCCAGCTCGGACAGGCGTTCGTTGGTCTGCTCAAGCTCGGCCTGCTGGTTTTCCAGGTTCACCTGGTACTCCTTCAGCACACGCGATTTCTCCTCGAGCTCTTCGTTGGTGGTGCGCAGCTCTTCCTGCTGGGTCTGCAAGCGCTCGTTGAGCTGCTGGCTTACCACCAGCACCTCCTGCAGCCGCTGGCGGTACAACGCTGCATGGATGGAGTTGCCAATGTTGGTGGCAATCATGGTGACGAACTCAAGGTCGCGCGGCGCCAGTGCCCGCAAGAAACCGAGTTCGACCACGCCATTGACCTGGCCGTCGTTGTGCACGGGCACCACCAGCACATGGCGCGGTGAGCCCTGGCCAAGGCCAGAGGTGACCTGGAGGTAGTTGTCGGGCAGGTTGTCAAGCTGCAGCACGCGGTTTTCAAGAGCCGCCTGGCCGACCAGACCCTCGGCCTCGTAAAACGACTGCGCCAGTTGCGCACGGTCTTCGCTAAAGCCATAGGCCGCCACGCGTTGCAGGCGGCCGTTGCCTTCCCGCACGTAAAGCGCCGCCACGGCAACATCAAGGTAATGCGCTGCGAACTCAAGAACACTGCGGCCCAGCGGCTCCAGGGCCTGATGGCCCACCGTCTGTTCCGCCAGTTGCCGCTGGCCGGTGCGCAGCCACGACAACTGCGCCAGCAGCTCGGCATTGTCGGTTTGCAGTTGCATCGCCTTGGCATAGGTGTCTGACAGGCGCAGCAGCTCGCGGCGCCCGACGAAGGCCAGCAGACCGCTCAGTCCTAGACTGAACAACAGGTAGGCCGCCATGCCCCAGAACGTCGTGCTTCGGGAGGCGTCGTTGCGTTGCAGCAGCAGCCGTTCTTCAATGCGGATGAATTCCAGCGATTCACGGCGGATTTCATCGGTCAGGTTTTTTCCGCGTATGACACGAGCCGACTCGAGGTAGTCGAGGTTCTTGCGACGCAGGTTGACGATCTTCTCTGTCAGTTCGTTCCACTCAACCTGCAGTGCGCCGATACGCCGCAATCGATTGAGCTGTGCCGGGTTATGGTCTACCAGCTTCGCCAGCGACTCGGTTTCGGCCGCGATGCGTGGCCTGGTAACTGCATAAGGCTGAAGAAACGATTCTTCACCAGTGACCAGGTAGCCATACAGGCTGGCTTCCATGTCGGCACTGAGCTCTGTAATCTGATTGGCGCCGCTGATGATGCGTCCGGTCTGCTCGACCCAGCTCAGGGCGGACAGCAGGTAAACGATCAGTCCGACAAAGACGGCCGCACTCAGGGCACCTACGCCCAGCGGCATACTGATGTTTCGCGACAGGATGCGGCGAAAGTTCTCCTGGTGGAGGTAGGCTGGCTCGGTCATGGTGATCCCCGCGCCAAGCGCTGCAAAGGGATCGATTGTGCAGGAAAGCCTGAATTTCTTATGTGCGTTGCCGCACTTAGCGCAGGAAATCCTCAATCAGACGTGCCAAAGGCACTGGCTGGTCATGGTGCAGCATGTGCCCGGCGTCCTCGATAACGGCCACCTGGGCGTCGGGCACCTGCTTGAGGCGCCCGTGGTAATCAGCCAGCGTGTACTTGCCCTGGTGCCATTTGGCGAGGGAGTCGTCAGACGCTTCCACGGCCAGCACGGGCGCTGTGATGCAGCGGTAAATCGCCAGCGTTTCTTCGGCACGGTAGATGTTGGCGTTGGTGATCTTGTGCGCAGGATCGCCCAGGATGCGCCATTTGCCGTCTGCGTCCGGGCTTGACCAGTGGCTGGCGAGCCAGTTGGCTTTGTCCAGCGTCAGCCGGGGGTTGGTCTTCATCAGCCGGCGCGCCACGCCGCCTACCGCGTCATAGGGCAGCAGGTCCAGCTCGCCACGGTGCAGGCGCTTGAGCTCGTCCATCCATTTGGCGTAGCGCCCAGGCGCCTGCGCGGGCTCGGTCGCGCCAAGGCCGAAGCCTTCCAGGTTGACGAGTTTGCGAATGCGTTCGGGCCGCACGCCGGCATAGATCATCGCCACGTTGCCGCCCATGCTGTGGCCCACCAGATCGATGGCCTGCGCCTGGACGTAATGGTCGAGCAGAAAATCGACATCGGCCAGGTAGTCAGGGGACCAGTAGCTGTCTGGCTTGCTGCCGGGCAGGGCAGCGGCGGTTTTTCCGAAGCCGCGCCAGTCCGGGGCGATGATGGTGCGGCCCTCTGCAAACGCGCTGCTGAATGCGTCAACCATGAACTGGTAGGAAGCGCCTACGTCCATCCAGCCGTGCAGCAATACCAACGGCGGTGGTGTCGACGCCTCTGGCGCACTTCCCCACAACTGAACGTGGTAATTGAGTCCGCGTATCGGGACAAACTCGCTGCGGGAGCGTCGTTTTTCTTTGTACATTGGCCAGATGATAAAGACAGACCCCTCCAAGCGCAGTCAATCGAGCGACAAAAGCCGCAGCCCAAGCCCCCATAAAAGCCACGCCGGGCAACCCGATCACTACGCCGCGATGCACCGGGGCTTTCGCTGGCAGGTCGACGAATTTTTCAACATCGCTGAGGTGTGTTGCAGCCGCTGGGCGCGCGCCGGGGTTGACCCTGCAGACGCTATAAAAAGAATAGCTGTCCGCGCACATATAACGGGGGCTGCAGGCACTTTTCATTCATATTTCGAGCTCCAGGTGGCCGCTGACGCGCTCAGCCACGTCCTCGCAGGCTTGGGTGTGCAGCGCGGCGACCGCGTGGCGATCGTCATGCCGCAGCGGTTTGAAACAGCAGTGGCCTACATGGCGGTGTTTCAGATGGGCGCGGTCGCCATGCCGCTGTCGATGCTGTTCGGCCCCGAGGCGCTGCAATACCGCCTTTACGACAGCGAAGCCGTGGTGGCGATCTGCGACGAAAGCAGCATCGCCAGCGTGCAGCAGATACGCGGCGACTGCCCCGCGTTGCAGACGGTGATGGGCGTCGGGGGCGCGCAGGGCGATATTGATTACGACAGCGCCGCGTCTGCGCACAGCGGCAGCTTTCCGGCGGTGACGACGCGTGCCGACGAAGCGGCGATTTTGATTTATACCAGCGGCACCACCGGCCCGCCCAAGGGCGCGTTGCTGGCGCATCGGGCGCTGATCGGCAACCTGCCGGGCTTTGTCTGCAGCCAGAACTGGTTCGGATTTGACCCGCATCCCGGGCCTGAAACTCCCTCCCCCGCGGGGGGGAGGGCCTGGGAGGGGGCGAGCACATACGGGGCAAGGTCCAGCAAGGGTGACCAGAACACGGCAGTGTTTTGGTCACCCGCAGACTGGGCGTGGACTGGCGGGCTGATGGACGCCTTGCTCCCCACGCTGTATTTCGGCCGCCCCATCGTTGCGTTCAACGGCCGCTTCACACCCGAACTCGCCTTCAGCCTGATGCAGCAGCACGGCGTGACGCACACGTTTTTGTTCCCGACCGCGCTCAAGGCCATGATGAAGGCCTATCCGCACCCGCGCGAGTATTTCAGCCTGAAGCTCGAAGGCCTGATGAGCGCTGGCGAAGCGGTGGGCGACGCGGTGTTTGCCTATTGCCGCGATGAACTCGGCGTCGTCGTCAATGAAATGTTCGGGCAAACCGAAATCAACTACGTCGTCGGCAATTGTTCCCCCACGCTTCCCACTTCGTGTGGTTCGCTGCCCCCCGAGGGGGCGCTGCGCCTGCGGCCCGGCAAAGCCGGTTCCGCGGCCCCTGCTGGTGGGGAGGTAGCTTCTGTCATCGGATGGCCGGCACGTCCCGGCAGCATGGGCAAAGGCTACCCGGGTCATCAGGTGGCCGTGATTGATGACGACGGCAACGAATGCGCGGTGGGCGTATCAGGTGACGTCGCCGTCAATCGCTTTGATGTACATGGCGACCCGGACCCAATTTTCTTTTTGGGCTACTGGAAGAAAGACGCCGCTACTGAAGCGAAATTCACCGGGGACTGGTGCCGCACGGGAGACCTGGCGCGGCGCGATGCGGATGGCTATCTCTGGTACGAAGGCCGTGCCGACGATGTTTTCAAAGCGGCCGGTTACCGCATCGGCCCCGGCGAAATCGAGAACTGCCTGGTCAAGCACCCGGCCGTCGCCAACGCTGCAGTGGTGCCCAAGCCCGACAAAGAGCGCGGCGCGGTGGTCAAGGCCTACGTTGTACTCGCTCCTGAATTCATAGCTGCTCGCGCAGGTATTACCTGGGCTAGAGGCCAATTTGATTCAGATTTGATCGAAAAACTGCAGCTGCACGTCAAGAAAATGCTGGCGCCTTATGAATACCCGAAAGAGATTGAATTCATCGACTCGCTGCCGATGACGACGACGGGGAAAGTGCTGCGGCGCGTTTTACGGCTTCAAGAGGAAGAGCGATTCAGGGCGCGGCAGGTGCCTTGATGGTCGGAAAGAAAAAAGCACCCGAAGGTGCTTTTTTCTTAATCAGCAGGGGCCGCAGATCTGGCTTCGCCAGGCTGCAGGCGCCGTCCCCTGGAAGGGGAGAGGGCGCTACACGCCAGTGAGCGCCAACAGGGGTGAACCAACCTCTACCTTGCAGCGACCTGCTCAGCCACGTAGATCTCGACGCGGCGGTTTTTGTCGCGGCCGGCTTGCGAGTTGTTGTCGGCGACGGGCTCGCGTGAGCCCCGGCCGTCGGTGGCGATGCGAGTGCGTGCCACGCCGCGGCTCACCAGGTAGTCACGGGCGGCTTCGGCGCGGTCGATCGACAGCGGGTTGTTGACCGAATCCGAGCCGGTGTTGTCGGTGTGGCCGATGATGGTCACGGTGCTGACCGGGTTCTGGTTCAGGCTGGTGGCGAACTGGTTCAGGATGGGCGCGAAGTTTGGCTTGATGGCGGCACGGCCCACGTCAAACGACACATCGCTCGGAATATCGAGTTTCAGGCGGTTGTCCTGCGTCTGGCTCACGGCCACGCCGGTGCCGACAGTCGCGCGTTCCATCGCTGCTTTCTGGTCCTGCATTTTCTTCGACCAGATATAGCCGCCGCCCGCACCGGCTGCGCCGCCGATCACGGCACCTGCGGCAGCGCCCCTGGAGCCACCCGTTGCAGCGCCAATGACCGCACCGGCCACTGCGCCGATACCTGCGCCTTTGGCAGTTCCGGACTGCGTTTCCGTCATGTTGGCGCAGCCCGACAACACGCCGACGGCGAGTGCAACACAGGTCAAGGATTTGAGGATGGATTTCATAGGGTTCTCCTGGCAATTGAATTGAAATAATGAAAACGGGACGGTGGCGTTTTGCCGCGTCCTGCTTTTGACGAAGTTGTTGGAGCGTCTTTCATATAACGTTCCATCGTCTGCTAACCGGGTACACGGTACCGCATCCAAACGTATCAGCCTGTAAGAGGATGTCGTCAATGGGTGCCGCCGTCAGCCATTAAACTTGAATTCCGGGCTGCCACACGACGCTACAGCGCAGTGACCAGCGATTCGTGACATTTGTCAAAAGCTTCTCATTTACTACCACATGAAAAAAGTTCTCCTTGGCGCCAGTGACCTGCAGGTAACCCCGGTTTGTCTGGGCACGATGACTTTCGGCGAGCAGGTCAATGAAGCGCTGGCCCACACGATTCTTGATCGCTCGCTGGCGCACGGCGTCAATTTCATCGACACCGCCGAGATGTATTCGGTGCCGGCGCGTGCCGAGACCTGCGGCGCCACCGAGACCATCATCGGCAATTGGTTTGCCAAAAATCCGGCGGCGCGCAAGCAGGTGGTGCTGGCCACCAAAGTCGCCGGCCCGTCGCGCGGCATGCCGTGGGTGCGCGCTGGCGGCGGCATGACGCCGCAAGACATTGTTGACTCCTGCCACGCCAGCCTTAAGCGCCTGCAGACCGATGTCATCGACCTCTACCAGATTCACTGGCCCGAGCGGCATGTGCCCGCGTTCGGCATGCTGTATTACCAGCCCGAGTCCGAGCGTTCGACCACGTCCATTCACCAGCAGCTTGAAGCACTCGGCGGCCTGGTCAAGGCCGGCAAGGTGCGTGCGATTGGCCTGTCGAACGAATCGCCGTATGGTGTGCATGAGTTCGTTCGCCTGGCCGAACAGCACGGCCTGCCGCGTATCGCCACGGTACAAAACCCGTTCTGCCTGGTCAACCGCACGGTTGAGAATGGATTGGACGAAACCATGCACCGCCTCGGCGTGTCGCTGCTGGCGTATTCGCCGCTGGGTTTCGGTTTGCTGACCGGCAAATACGATGCGTCGGGCATTGAGGGCGCGGACGCCCCGAAAAACGCGCGCATCGGCAAGTTCGAATCGGTACGCAAGCAGCGCTGGGGCCGGCCCGAGGCGCTGGCCGCCGCGCGGCGCTACAACGCGCTGGCGCGTGACAACGGATTGAGCCCCACGCAGATGGCGCTGGCCTTTTGCTACACGAAGTGGCAGGTGGCCAGCACCATCATCGGCGTCACGTCGGTCGCGCAGCTCGACGAAGACCTCGATGCGTTCGGCACCGTGCTCGCGCCTGGCGTGCTGGAAGAGATCGACAAGATTCGCTGGGACGCGCGGGATCCCGCGCTTTAAATGGCTTCCCCCCGAAGCGCCTGCTGCGCCTCCCCCCAAGGGGCGCCACCAGCGGCCCGGCCCTTCGACAGGCTCAGGACAGGCCGAGGCCGGATCCGCGTCGGCCTGCGTAAAAGGCCGCGACGTTGAGCGCCACGATGAGCAAGAAGGATCACGTTTCGGAAACCCCAGCCACGCGGCTGCTCAAGTCCCACAGAATCGCCTTTACCGAGCACCCCTACGAGTACCTGGAGCACGGCGGCGCGCAGCACAGCGCCGAGGTGCTCGGGCTGGACCCGTTCACCGTCGTCAAGACGCTGGTCATGCAGGACCAGGACGCCGCACCGTTGCTGGTATTGATGCATGGCAACCGCAAGGTCTCGACCAAGAATCTGGCGCGGCAGATCGGTGCCAAATCCGTCGCGCCGTGCAAGCCCGAAGTGGCGAATCGCCACAGCGGCTATCTGGTCGGCGGCACCTCGCCTTTCGGCACGCGCAAGGCGATGCCGGTATACATTGAAGAAAGCATTTTGGGCCTGCCTAAAATTGCGATCAATGGCGGGCGGCGCGGCTATCTGATTGGTATTGATCCGCAGGTGTGCGTCACACTGCTGGGCGCAAAATCGGTGCAATGCGCTCTGGTCGACTGAACGAGTGAACGAATAGAAAAATAACAGGAGATAAATCTTGAACTACGCCTACTCCATCGCTGCCGCGCTGCTGGCCTATCTGATCGGTTCGCTGTCGTTTGCAGTCATCGTCAGCCGGCTGATGGGGCTCAATGACCCGCGCAGCTACGGCAGCAAAAATCCGGGCGCCACCAACGTGCTGCGATCGGGCAACAAGGCCGCGGCTGCGATCACGCTGCTGCTCGATGCACTGAAAGGCTGGGTGCCGGTGGTGCTGGTGAAGTGGTTCGGCGCTGACTACGGCCTGGCCGACGGCACCGTCGCGGCCGTGGGGCTGGCCGCTTTTCTCGGCCATTTGTACCCGGTGTTTTTTCGCTTTCAGGGCGGCAAGGGCGTGGCAACGGCGGCCGGTGTGTTGATCGGCATCAGCTGGGTGCTGGGCCTGGCCACGCTGGCGACCTGGCTGATCGTGGCCTACTTTTCGCGCTATTCGTCGTTGGCGTCACTCGCCGCCGCTGTTTTTTCGCCGCTGTATTACCTGTTCGGCGACCGCGCGGCCTGGTATGTCGACAAGGGCATTCTGGTCATGCTGGTGCTCATCAGCGCTCTGCTGATCTACCGCCACCGCGAGAACATCAACAAGTTGCTGAAGGGGACTGAATCGCGGCTGGGCGCGAAAGCGGCGGGGAAGTAGCGCCAGCCTCGACAATTTGGCTTTTCAGGCCAGTTTACAAGTAAAAATGGCTTGTAGCCCAGGTGAAACTTGCGTGGGCAGCTATTGAATTAATAGCGAACTAAATTTCAATAACGCTTGTCGAGTGTCATCAGGGTGTTCTCACGCCGCATCTGAAAGCGCGACAGAAAGCTGTTGCCCAGCAGCAAAAAAGGCATCGGCTGCGGAATGACAACCGCATCGACGTCAAACACTTCTACGTCACCGACGCGAACCGAATTGAGTTTGATGCGAAAGCCTTCGGTGACGCCATTGGCGGTGGACATGCGAATCGGCTGGCCGGTTTTGTAGGCAATACCGGCGCGTTCGGCGTCCTGCACACTCATCGCGATGCTGGTGGCGCCCGTGTCCACCATGAACTGCACCGCGCGGCCGTTGATCTGCCCGGCCGTCATGAAGTGGCCACCACTGCTTTCGTTCAATGTGATGCGTGTGCCGCGCCCCGCCGATGCGCCCGCACCGCCCAGGCTCACGGGCGCATCGCCCACGCGCACGGTGCGGCGCTTGCCGTCTTGTTCAATGACGGCCTGGTCGCCCGCTGTCGAGATCACCTTCACGCCCTGATGCGTTTCGCCCGCCGCCACGCTTTTCGGCGTGGTGCCATCGACAATCAGCAGCGCCTTGCTGCCCAGCATGCCGGCGAGGGCGACCGACTGCGCGTGCGCCACGCCCATGCCCATAGCGAAGACCAGGAGCAGCGCGAAATTGATCCTTCGGGCAAACGGATTTGCGAGCGATGCCTCTCCAACCCAGCAGGGGCCGCGGATGAGGCTTTGCCGGGCCGCAGGCGCCGGGCGGCGAGACGCAGCCCTTCTGAGTGCCGTCCAAGCCTGCACTGCAGGCTCGGAGCTGCGGCACACAGCCCCCTCGGGGGGCCAGTTATTGGGGTCAGACACCAATTTTGCTGCGATGGGCGCATCGCACCCGCAGAGCGAGTCGAAGACTCGGCAAATTTGGGCTCTGACCCCAAAAACTGGCGTGGGGGCCATATCAGTCTCGCTGGTTGTCAAAGCTCAGCGGGAAATCCTTGATTTCGGCACGAATCAAGGCCTGCGCGGCTTGCAGGTCATCACGCTTGGCGCCCGAGATGCGGACCTTGCCGTCCTGAATAGAGGCTTGCACCTTGATCTTGCTCCCCTTGATCAGCTGCTGGATTTTCTTGGCCAGTTCCGCTTCAATGCCGTCGCGCACCTTGGTCACCTGCTTGACCTTGTCGCCGCCGATTTTTTCGACCTTCCCGACGTCCAGAAAACGCACGTCAACGTCGGCCTTGGTCAGCTTGCCGCGCAAAATGTCGTTCATCTGGTCGATCTGGAAATCACTGTTGCCGATCAACGTGATGTCTTTTTCCTTCAGCTCGATCGCGGCGGGCGTGCCCTTGAAGTCAAAGCGCGTACCGATTTCCTTGCCTGTGTTTTCGACGGCATTTTTAACCTTGACCAGGTTGGCTTCGAGAACGGTATCAAAAGAGGGCATGGTGGTGGCTTTTCAGCAGAGTGAAAGGTGGGGAGTTTGGGCGCAATGAGACAATCCGGTGGATGTTAGTCGAGAAAAACGTTCCGCTCCAGCATTCCAACACCTTCGGCATCGTGGCCAAGGCGCTCACGCTCGTGCGCCTGGCCAGCGAAGCCGATATTGCGGCAGTTTTGCACGATTCCGCGTTAAATCAGTTGCCCAAATTCGTTCTTGGCGGCGGCAGCAACATCGTCCTCACTGGCGACGTCAAGCCGCTGGTGCTCAAGGTCGAACTGATGGGCAAGCGCCTGCACAGCGAAACCGCCAAGGCCTGGATTGTCGAGGCCAGCGCCGGTGAAAACTGGCACGACCTGGTCACCTGGACACTGGAAAACGGCTACCCGGGTCTGGAAAACATGGCGCTGATTCCGGGGCTGGTCGGTGCGTCGCCGGTACAAAACATCGGCGCCTATGGCGTCGAACTGCAAGACCGGTTCGATTCGCTCGACGCGATCGACCTGACGACCGGCCAGCCGTTCACGCTGAACGCCGCGCAATGTGCTTTTGGCTACCGCGATTCTGTTTTCAAGCACGCCAGCAAGCCCGATGCGTCCGGAAAACCGGGCTTCGGCCTCGCCGGCAAGGCCATCATCACGCGCGTGCGCTTTGCGCTGCCCAAGGCGTGGAAGCCCGTACTCGGCTATGCCGACATCGACAAGAAAATGCAGCAGTCGGCCGTGCTTGAGCCCACCGCACAGCAAATATACGACTGGGTCTGCGAGATTCGCCGCGCCAAACTGCCCGACTGGAATGTCATCGGCAACGCCGGCAGTTTTTTCAAGAACCCGACCGTATCCAGCGAGCAATGCGTCGACATCATCCAGCGCGAACCGAAAATCGTGCATTACAAACTGGCCGACGGCTCTGTCAAGCTCGCGGCCGGCTGGCTGATCGACGCCTGCGGCTGGCGCGGCAAATCGATAGGCAACGCCGGCGTGTACGAGCGCCAGGCGCTGGTGCTGGTGAACCGCGGCGGCGCCACGCACCCGGTGACGGGCGGCGAAGTGATGACGCTCGCCAAGGCGATTCAGACCAGTGTGTATGAGCGATTCGGCATCTTGCTGGAGCATGAGCCAGTGGTGGTTTGACGCTGGTCCAGCGTATTAGCCGCTACTAATATTATAGCGGTTCGCGCACGTTTTGCTTGGGCTAGAGACTGATCTTTCTCTTAAATAGAGGCCGCAAATCAGCAAAGTCTTACGGCGCACGCCGCTTCTCACGCGCGCCACTTGAACGTGACTTCAAACTCGAAGACGGTTCCACAAAACGACCCGACACGTACTTGTGCAAAACGCTGGCAATCAGCGTTTGGTACGGCATTCCCTCTTCAAGCGCACGAGCCTGAATGTCCATCAAATCCGGCGTCGAAATGCGAATGTTGACGCGTTTTTCCTTCAGGAAGGTGGCGCTTGCGGCAGCCTTGAACTTGGCCAGCTTGGCTCTTGAAGGAGACGTCGACTTGAGTTCGCCTTTCTCATAGGCATTCAAGACGTCTTGTTCAAACAGATCAGGTTTTTTCATCTGGATTGCTCCGCAATAGATAGTCCCGGGTTGCTTTTCTGCTGGGAATCACGGTCTTCAAAAAGTAGTAGTCTGGCTCTTCGACGTAGAGCACTAGATAAACATAGCCGTCGAGTGCAATAACCAAAATCGCCTGGTTCGGGTATTTGTCCAGGTTGGTGTGGCGCACCTCATCCAGCAAGCCATCGGCCTCAATGGCCAGCACGATCTCCTCAAATGAGATTCCGCGTTGGATCTTCAAGGCCTCGTTTTTCTCGTGATTCCACCGGAAAGGCTTCATCCGGCAATTCTATCCTCATGTGTGCCTAATGTCACCTCGGAAGGGCGTCGATGAGCAAGCTGCCGTCAGGAAAACGCAAGTCAATCAGCTCGCCATACCCCAGCCCTTCCAGCCGCGGCGCGATGATCTCCATCACGCTGGCATCCTGCCAGTGCGCCGCCTTGGTTTCCGGGTGCGGATAGTAGAGCCAGCCCTGGACCGTAACGGCTCGGTAGGTAATGTCGCAAGGCAGAAAAGAAAACGTTTCAGGTGGGTGCAGATCCGTCCACTTCACGTTCTCAAAAAGAAAAGCGGGCCGCACGATCTTCCATTGCTTGGGCGCAATGGACACGTTCAGCGTGCCGAAATAGCAGCCGGACAGGTCAAGGCCAAGTGCTTTGAAAAAGGGCGCCTGCATCGCAATCGAGCCGGTCGGATACGGGCTGCCGGTCGATGCGCCTGATGCTACGCCGTGGCCTTTCTTGATGATGCCGTGGAGGTCGATGGTCACCTGCGCATTATTGCAAGTTGTTGAGGTGGCGAAGCCAATTGCCGCCGAGTAATATTGAATTTACGGCTGGCCACACAAGCATGTGAACGAGGGGAAAATTAGAAAAAGATCCTCATTTGTTTCCTCTCCTTGGTCACCAAATGCACCCAAAATACATTGATTCAAATGTTTCTTCCGCGGCACTCATGACTTGCGGGCTCAGCTCGGGCGAGAAAAAAGCGCCGTATCCGGCGAGCTTGAAAAACCAATCGTCGCGGGCAATCTCCTCAACATTTCTTTGCTCGACGAAAAAGTGTCGCCTGAAGTCTGCGCGAATCATCCAGTCAAGATCAACCTCTTCGCCGCTTAATGGATGTGGGACTTCGTCAATGAGGATCTTTTTGGATTTCGCTGCCAAGTTGCACTTGAGTAAGTACGAGCAATGGTAAGCAGCAAAATCTGCAAGCTGGATTCCCGGAATGCGCCTTGAGTCGCAGTCAAATTTAACTTCAATGCCATCATTGGGCTCGCCGTGTCCAAGAATTCCTTCATCCACAAAAACGCGATGCGGTAGAGCGAGCTCATTGCAGCGAATGATTTTTTCGACGATGTCTACTACAGAGCTACGTAATACTGGACGTTCGCTTACTGGCGCAATGTAAAGGCCAAGCTTGCATCGTTCCCTGACGATTTGATACATGCTGTCTCTCAGTTCGTGGCGTGAACCAGAGTTAGCCATGCGATATCCGCTCTTATATTCATCGACTCCAGGTTTAAGGCCCGCCCGCGCTATAGCGTCATTAATTACTTCATCGGGTGATTCTTTGCAGTAGACAAAGCCTACACACATGTACCCCAAGCTATCCCGAATGCTTTCGTCTATGAAGATCATTGGTTCTCTAGGGGGCTAATTCGAGGTGAGGCGAGAATTGCGGCACGCTGCAATTCATTGCCTCGACTGAAACCTCAAATTTCACTTCTTGTGCAGACCGTCACTCTTTTTTGTCCCCACCCAACTTCAACAAATCCCCCCCCGTAGCCGCTGACAACAACCCCACCTTCGCATAAATCCCCAGCTTGTCGCGCGTGTCGACAATATCCAGATTGCGCATCGTCAACTGGCCAATCCGGTCTGCTGGCGAAAAGCTGGATTCGCCTTTTTCCATCGTCAGGCGTTCGGGGTGATAGGTCAGGTTGCTTGATACGGTATTCAGAATCGAATAGTCATTGCCGCGGCGCAGTTCGAGCGTGACTTCGCCGGTAATCGCGCTGGCGATCCAGCGTTGGGCGGTTTCGCGCAGCATGATGGCTTGTGAGTCGAACCAGCGGCCCTGGTACAGCAGTCGACCCAGCCGTTTGCCGTTCATGCGGTATTGCTCGATGGTGTCTTCGTTGTGAATGCCCGTAATCAGCCGCTCGTAGGCAATGAACAGCAGTGCCAGGCCGGGCGCTTCGTAAATGCCGCGGCTTTTGGCTTCGATGATTCGGTTTTCGATCTGGTCGCTCATGCCCAGGCCGTGGCGGCCGCCGATGCGGTTGGCTTCCAGAATCAGCTCGACCAAGCTGTCAAAGCGCTGGCCGTTCAGGGCGACCGGCTGGCCTTCTTCAAAGCGCACGGTGACTTCTTCGCGCTTGACTTCGACTTCGTCTTTCCAGAATGCGACGCCCATGATGGGTTGCACGATTTTCATGCCGCTGGAAAGGTGTTCGAGGTCTTTGGCCTCGTGCGTGGCGCCCAGCATGTTGGAATCAGTCGAATACGCTTTTTCCGCCGACATCTTGTAGCCGAAGCCGGCGGCCGTCATGAAGGCCGACATTTCGGCGCGGCCACCCAGCTCGTCGATGAACAGTTGATCCAGCCACGGCTTGTAGATTTTCAGGTGCGGGTTGGTCAGCAGGCCGTAGCGGTAAAAGCGCTCGATGTCGTTGCCCTTGTAGGTGCTGCCATCGCCCCAGATGTTGACGTCATCGTTTTTCATGCTAGAGACCAGCATGGTGCCTGTCACGGCACGGCCCAGCGGCGTGGTGTTGAAGTAGGTGACGCCGGCGGTGGTGATGTGGAAGGCGCCGGCCTGCAGCGCGGCAATGCCTTCGGCTGCCAGCTGGCTGCGGCAGTCGATCAGGCGTGCCGCTTCGGCGCCGTATTGCATCGCCTTGCGCGGAATCTCGTCGTAATCAGGCTCGTCGGGCTGACCCAGGTGGGCGGTGTACGCGTAGGGGATCGCGCCCTTGAGCTTCATCCAGTGCAGGGCCGCGCTGGTGTCAAGGCCGCCTGAAAAAGCGATGCCGACTTTTTCGCCGATGGGGAGGTTTTGGAGGATATGGGTCATGGTTTGCTTCGGTCAGATGCCCTTCGATACCTCAGGGCGAACGGGGAAGTTGGCGAAAAGCTGGATCAGGCGAAGTGGCAGATGTAGTGGTACGCGGCTTCGCCATCAGCCACGCGAATCTCGAACTTCGAGTTAGCTGGCACGCTGAATTTTTCACCGCTTGATGACTTGACCCAGTCATTGCTGCCGGCCAGTTTGTACTCGCAGGCGCCGCCCACGCATTCCATGATTTCGGCTGCGCCGGTGTTGAAGGTGAGGGTGGCCGGCAAGATCACACCGACTGATTTTTTGGTGCGGTCGGCCAGCGTCAGGCTGTGGCTGACGCATTTGCCTTCAAAGTACACATTGGCTTGGGTGGTGATGCTGGCGTGGGCGATGGTGGTGGTTGTCATGCGTTTGGGGTGGCAAAAGATTGAGTAACTTCCGGCTTTTTGGAGGGCGTTCATGTGATTTTAGGTTACCCAACACGTCGCACGCGCAGGGCTTGCGCTGGCTGCTTTGAATCCAGACGGGCTATCGCGGCGTATTTGTGAATACCTGACAATGATGTCCATGAACCCAGAAAGCCCGGATACGCAATTGATCGCCCTCCTTGACCGTGTAGCGCTCGCCGACGAATCGGCCCTGCGGGAGCTGTACGACCTGACGTCGTCCAAGCTCTAAGGCGTGGCCGTGCGGGTGGTCAGCAACCGTGACTGGGCCGAAGACGTGCTGCAGGAAGCTTTCCTCAACATCTGGCGCATCGCCGCCGACTACAAAGCCACGCTGTCGCCGCCCATGGCCTGGATGGCGCTGGTGGTGCGCAGCCGGGGGCTAGATTTTTTGCGCCGGCGTACTACCGGCCGCGCCGACACGATGCAGGAGCTTGACGACGTGATCTCCGACACCGTCGCTGGCGATTCGCCGAACCCGCTCGACACGACACTGGCCAGCCAGCAGGCGCGGGCGCTGCATGATTGCCTGTCGCAGCTGGAGCACAAGCAGCGCGAGGTGGTGAGCCTGGCCTATCTGCGTGATTTGAGCCATGGCGAGCTGGCCGAGCAGCTCAAGCTGCCGCTGGGCACGGTCAAGACGTGGATTCGGCGTGGCCTCGAACAACTGCGCGGCTGTATGGCGAAATTCGCATGAACATCCTCAACAACCCCGCTTTGATCGAGCAACTGGCCGCCAGCTACGCGCTGGGCACGCTGCGCGGTGGCGCACGGCGCCGGTTCGAGACGCTGGCGCGTGACAACGCCAATGTGCGCGCGGCCGCGATGATCTGGCAAAGCCGCATGAGTTCGGTGGCTGAATTGCAGGCAGAGGCGGCCCCCAGCCCGGCGGTATGGACGCGTATCGAGAACCTCGTCAATGCTGAAAAGCAGGCTGCAGCCATGCGTGACGCGCGCGCGAAAGCCCAGGTCGAAACCAGTCGCATAGAAGGCGGCTGGTGGGCCAGCCTGGGCTTGTGGCGCGGCGGTGCTGTGGCCGGCGTGCTGGCAGCCGTGGTAGCTGTGTTTGCCGGTCTGAACGTGAACGAACTGAACGGGCAACTGCGCGGCCAGATCGCCAAGCTGACAGGTGACAACCAGCAGTTGTCAGCCCAACTGGCCGCCGCGCCTGAAATTCAATACGTGGCGGTGCTGGCAGACGACAAGTCGTCAGCCTCAATGCTGGTGACCTTCGATCCGAAAAACAACCGGCTGCTGCTCAAGCGCGTGGGCGGCTTTGAGGCGCAGGCCGACAAGTCGTTGCAGCTATGGGCTTTGCCGGCGGCGGGCGGGGCGAAGTCGCTCGGCGTGTTGGGCCGCGACCCGGTGATCAGATTGACGGCGGCCAGCAACGATGTGCGTGAAGTACCGACGCTGGCGATCAG
>JANNKV010000227.1:0-15225 GCA_031396485.1 Polaromonas sp.
CGTATCTTTCGACGCCAAGGGCGACCTCGACCGCGAGAGCTTTTTGATCGAAGTGAAAAACGGCAAGCAGGAAGTGGTCGCCACGCTGCCGCCGCTCGGCGCCGGTGCAAACGCTGCGGCCCTGAAGAAGTAAATGCTTCCAGACGGCGCGCAGCTGACGAGCAACTGGGTTGCTCCCGCTTGCCAGCGCGCGCCGCGCGTTCTTTCGCTATTAATTTAGTAGCTGCTCACGCAGGTTTTATATGGGCTAGGAGCCTGCGCGGCAGAAGGAGTCGAAGCGAAACGGGCGGGAAAAGAGCCCAATTCGTCACCGCTTTTGAGGACTGTAGCTCCGCTACAGCCGGAAAAACGGGGGCGGAGTGGGACTTTTCTCCATCCGTTGCAGCCGACTCTCTTCTGCCGCGCAGACTCCTGGACCAGGTAATACCTGCGCTGGCAGCTACTAAATTTATAGCGAGCTGATCTTTCAAAGATCTTTGGCAATGAGCATGCATCCCTTCGATCAGGCGCTTCAACTGCAGCCCGCAGGCAGCGACCGACCGCATACCTGGCTGGGTGAAACCAGTCCGGCTTACTGGAACATGGTCGGTCCGTTCGGTGGTTCGACGGCGGCCACCGCGCTGCGTGCGGTGTTGCTGCATCCGGACCTGCTCGGCGAGCCGATTGCGCTGACCGTGAACTACGCGGCGGCCACAGCTGCCGGTGCCTTCAGCATCACGGCCCGGCCCGCGCGCACCAACCGCTCCACGCAGCATTGGGTGATCGAGCTGACGCAGGCCGATGCGTCGGGCGACGACAGCGTGGTGATGACGGCGACGGCCGTGACCGCCGTGCGCCGCTCGACCTGGAGCGCGGCTGAATTGCCGATGCCGG
Organism: Polaromonas sp.; assembly: GCA_031396485.1. GTDB lineage: Bacteria > Pseudomonadota > Gammaproteobacteria > Burkholderiales > Burkholderiaceae_C > Polaromonas. The sequence goes on from JANNKV010000227.1 coordinate 874, forward strand.
TGGTCGGCTTTGAAGACAGCGCGCCGCGCGTGATGTTCTCCAGCTCTGAATGGACGCAGCGCTACGACCTGCGCGCCGCGCGCGGCATGATTCCGCAGATCTGGGACGGCGCTGAACAGGACAGCCTGACGCAGCTCTGGGTGCGCGACGAGCCGCCGCGTGCGCTCGATTTCACGTCGCTGGCGGCCATGTCCGACGTGTTTTATCCGCGCGTCTGGCTGCGCCGCGCTACGCGGGTGCCGGCGGGCACCGTGTCGATCACAACCTACTTTCACGCCGGCAGCGCGGAGCTTGCTGCCGTCGGCACCAGCCGTGTGTTCGCACAGGCGAAAGCGCAGACGTTTCACAATGGTTTTTTCGACCAGACCGCGCAACTCTGGAGCGAGGCGGGCCTGCTGCTGGCCACCAGCAACCAGATCGTTTATTACAAGGAGTAGTCGGTTCGGTTCTCCGGGATTCACGCCTGCACAAATCCTGGCAATGCCTTTTACACTTGCTTATCTACACGGAATACATCATGACCCCAGCCACCACCACGCCAGCGGACATTGCAAAATCAGCAGACATCCTCATCCACACCGATGCAGGCGTCCTGACGCTCACCCTCAACCGCCTGAGCCGGAAAAACTCCATCAACGTCGCCATGTACGCTGCGCTGGCTGATGCGCTCGACGCGGCGAAGGACGACAGCGCCGTGCGCGCCGTCGTTATCCAGGGTCATGAGACGATTTTTTCCGCTGGCAACGACATCGGCGATTTTCTGAACGCGCCGCCTTCCGCACCAGATGCGCCGGTCTTGCGTTTTCTCTACGGCATCAGCAGTTTCCCCAAACCCATCGTTGCGGCGGTCTGCGGCCCGGCGGTCGGCATCGGCACCACGCTGCTGCTGCATTGCGACCTGGTCTACGCGGGCGACAACGCGGCGTTTTCGATGCCGTTCGTCAACCTGGGCGTGTGCCCTGAAGCAGGTTCCAGCGTGCTGGTGCCGCAAATGATGGGCCACCAGCGTGCTGCCGAGGCGCTGATGCTGGGCGAGCCTTTCACGGCCGAGACGGCGCTGGAAGTCGGCCTCATCAACCGCATCGTGCCGCCCGCCGAAGCGAATGCACTGGCCCGGCAACAGGCCCTGAAACTTGCCGCCAAGCCGCTCAGTTCATTGATAGAAACCAAGCGCCTGATGAAAAAAGGCAACGCCAGCCTGGTGACCGAGCGCATCAAGGAAGAACTGATCGGCTTTGGGCGCATGCTCAAAGAGCCTGCCGCGCGCGAGGCGATGACCGCCTTCATGGAAAAGCGAAGGCCGGATTTTTCCGGACTGTGATGGGCGAGGGTGCGCAGGAGCACTCTGGATGACGTTTTCATCATTAAAACAGGCTCTAGCCTAAGTAAAACCTGCGTGAGCAGCTATTAAAAATGTAGCAACTCACCAGCAATGATCGCGCCGGTCAGCATTCTGGCGGCATCCCGGGCAAGTCATTGAAGCGGCGCATGAAGCGCCGGTCGAGCCAGTCTTTCCAGCGCCAGACCCAGCCACCCGCGAAGCCGAGGGCGCCGCGTGAAGCCACGGCGTAGCGGTTGCCGGTGCTGATCAGCGCCAGCCATTTGCGTTGCGGCCGATACGCGACCAGCGGCTGGCCCAGCACACTCGCCCGCAAGTTGTCCGTCAACGGTCGGGCTTGCCGCACCGCAAAGACCCCGGCTTTCTCAAGGGGATGACCGACCATGGATGCCACGTCGCCGGCAGCAAAAATGCGCGGGTCAGTCACGCTTTGCAGATGCTCATTGACCTCGACAAAGCCGCCATCGTCCAGCGTCAGACCGGTGGCCGCCAGCCACGGTGCGCCGCCGGCCTGCGTCACCCAGATGATTTCATCGGCATCGAGCACAAGGCCACTCGACGCACGCAAACGGCCTGCCTGCACCTCGCACACGGCGGTATCGACATGCACCTGCACGCCGCGTTCGGCCAGCACCGCGCGAAAGCGCTGCCGCACGCCCGCGTTGTGCGTCGGCAGAATTTCTGCGCTTTGCGTGACGAGGTGAAAGCGCAGGTCGTTGGGGTTGCGACTTAGCATGCGCAGCTCGCGCCGCAGACGGTATTGCATCGCCAGCAGCAATTCAACGCCACCGGCGCCGCCGCCCACCACGGCAATGGTGGTGGTTCCTGAATGGCTGCGTACGCCCTGCAGCAAGGCCAGCCAGCGCTGGTTGAAGCGGGCTATCGGCTTGACCGGCACGCTGTGCGCCAGCGCGCCAGGCACGCGGGCCATCTGCGGCGTGGCGCCCATGTTCAGCGATAAAAAATCGTAGCGCACAGGCGCCCCGTTGCGGCACAGCACCGTCTGCGCCTGCCGGTCAATACCGATCACGTCGTCGTGGCAGAGCGCGGCTCCGGCAAACGCTGCCAGCCGCTGCAGGTCGATGTGTACGTCGCCGTGAATGTAGTGGCCCGCGACGTAACCGGGCAGCATGCCCGAGTAAGGCGCGTGCGTGTCGGTGCTGATCAGCGTCAGCCGCACATTCGCAAGCGGCTGCATGCCAAAACTGCGCAGCACGCCGACGTGGCTGTGGCCACCGCCCACCAGCACGATATGAACGACCGTGGGCGTGGCTGCCGCCGCAGCCGTCAAGGGTTGAACACCAGATCGGCGATGTAACCGAGGCTGCTGCCGCCGGTGTTGTCGGCATCGGCACCGACCAGGACGGCCACCACCGGCGGCACGACCTTGCTTTCGTCGCCGAAGAGCCTCAAGAAGTCGTCGCCCACGCGGCGTTCATGCGGGCGCCATTGCGCCAGCGGCGAGCCCTGTCCATCGGTGATGATGCTGCGCACGCGGCGGCTGTAGATATTGGGCAAGGTGGTGCCTGTGGTCAGCGATCGATCGGAGATGTAGCAGACCGTGGCCGCCGGCAGCAACTCGCTGGACAGGCTGCGCGCCAACCGCAGCACCGTGCGCTCGCCAAACGGCACCTGATCCAGCGGCATGTCGAACATCACACACACTTTCAGCGCCGCGTCGTCGCCTTCCTTCTTGCGCAGGTCGGCGTTGGTGATCGCCTGGTCGAGCCGCCAGCGCCACTTGAGGGTGGCATCCAGCCCCGGCACGCCGCCGGCTAGCTCATGCACCAGCGTGCCGTAGGACTTGTCGGTCTGCAGCCGGAGCGCGCGCACGCCATCGATGCTGGCGATATCCATCTGCGCCAGCGGCGCCTTGTTGCGCGGCAGACCGACCGCCCGCCACGGTGCTGGCGGCGTGCTGCCTTCAGCGCCTGCCAGCGGCGTGAGCACCGGCTTCTGAGCCAGCGCGGTGCCCCAGGCTGCCAGCGCGGCCAGCACGATCAGCGCGCTGCGGATGCGGATGCGGAACGTGAACATGAAATTTCCCTTGCCTTGATGTAATGTGACTTGACCTGACACCATCGAAAATACCTGAAATAGTGATGAAAAGTGCCTCTAGCCCAGGATTTGTGTGCGCTAGCAGCTATTAAATCAGTAGCAGCCACAGGCGTAGGCTGTCGCTGTGCATGGTTGCCGGTTCATTGTCTTTTCCAGTCGTGATAGCGCCCCACCCACTTGAGCAGCGCATGCGGCTGGTGCGCGCGCTTCCAGTCGCCAGCCGCGTATTTATTTGCCTCTGACAGGGTCGGATAAGTGTGAATAGTTCCCAGAATTTTGTTCAGGCCCAGGCCGTGCTTCATGGCCAGCACGTACTCAGCCAGCAGGTCAGCCGCATGCGTGCCGACGATGGTCACGCCGAGGATCTTGTCCTTGCCTGGCGCTGTCAGCACCTTGACGAAACCATGCGCTTCGCTGTCGGCAATCGCGCGGTCGAGGTCGTCAATGCCGTAGCGCGTCACCTCATATGCGATGCTCTTCTCCTTCGCTTCCTGTTCGTTCAAGCCCACGCGCGCAACTTCCGGGTCGATAAAAGTCGCCCACGGAATCACCGAATAATCGGCCTTGAACAGCTTCCATTCGCCGAAGAGCGCATTCACCGCCGCGTACCAGGCCTGATGCGACGCCACATGCGTGAACTGGTAAGGACCGGCCACATCGCCGGCCGCATAGATGTTCGGATAAAGGGTTTGCAGATACTCGTTGGTGTCGATCGTGCGGCCGACCGGAATGCCGAGTTCCTCCAGCCCGTAACCATCGAGCCGAGCCACGCGGCCGACCGCGCAGATCAGCGCGTCAAATTCGATGTGGTGCTCAGTGCCTTCGTGTGCCACAACCAGTGTCTTGACGGGCGCCGGAGCGTCACCGGTTTTGGTGCAGCGCAGCGCCTTGTGACCGGTCAGCACCTGGACGCCGTCGGCCTCCAGCGCCTTGCGCGCGAAGTCGGACACTTCGACGTCCTCACGCAGCATGATGCGCGGGGCCATCTCGACCTGCGTGACCTGCGAGCCGAGCCGCGCGAACGCATGCGCCAGCTCGCAGCCAATCGGCCCACCGCCCAGCACCACCAGCCGTTTCGGCATCTCGTCGAGTTGGGCAAACGTTTCCCACAGCGTGTCACTGGTCACGTAGCCGATGTCGTCCAGCCCCGGCAATGGGGGCACGAAGGGCCGCGCGCCAGCGGCAATCACGACGCTGCGCGTGGTCAGCACCTGCTTGCCGCCGCCGTTCAATTCGATTTCGACCGTCCACGGATTCACGATCTTCGCGTAGCCTTCGCGCACTTCCACGCCCAGGCCCGTATAGCGTTCCACGCTGTCGTGTGGTGCGATGGCGCGAATGATGCCCTCGATGCGCTGCATCACCGCCTTGAAGTTGAAGGTCGGTGTGGCATCGTTCAGACCGTAGTTGCTGGCGTGCTTCATCTGGTGCGCCAGCTTCGCACTTTTGATCAGCGCCTTGCTCGGCACGCAGCCGTAGTTGAGGCAGTCACCGCCCATCTTGTGCGACTCGATCAGCGTGACCTTCGCCTTCACCACAGCTGCGATGTAGGCCGAGACCAGCCCGCCTGCGCCCGCACCGATCACGATCAGGTTGCGATCAAATGCTGTGGGCTTCACGCTGGCCCAGCGCGCATACACCTTGCGCTTGCGAAACGCTTCGATCACTTTGCGCGCGATCAGCGGAAAAACGCCAAGCAGCACAAACGAGCCGATCAGGCCCGGGCTGAGGATGCCCTTGAGCGAGTCGATCCTGCCGAGCTGCGTGCCCGCGTTCACATACACCGCTGTGCCGGCCAGCATGCCGAGCTGGCTGACCCAGTAAAACGTTCGCACCTTCATGCGCGTCAGCCCCATCACGAGGTTGATCACGAAGAACGGCACCAGCGGCACCAGCCGGAGCGTGAAGAGGTAGAACGCGCCGTCTTTCTCGATGCCCTTGTTGATCTCGTCCAGGCGCTGTGCAAAGCGGTTCTGGATGCTGTCACGCAGTACGAAGCGGGCCGCCAGAAAAGCCAGGGTGGCGCCGATGCACGAGGCGAAAGACACGATCAGCAAACCCCAGCCCAGTCCGAAGATGGCGCCGCCGGCCAGCGTCAGAATCGTCGCGCCCGGAAATGACAGCGCCGTCGTGACCACGTAAATCACGAAATAGATGCCGGCCACCACCAGCGGCTGGCGGGCGTAGATATCTGCAAAATAGTTCTGGCTCTGCTTGAGGTAGTCCAGGCTCAGGTAACGGCCCAGGTCAAAAGCGAAAAAAGCGATCAGCAGCAGGGCGAAGGCCAGCGCAATGGCCCATTTTTTTGTGTTCATGGCAGAGATCTTGAGGGTGTGAATTAGTCTGCGTTGAAGCCGGGTTCTTACCGCAAGTGTGGTGGCCGCCGCCAGTATGCCGGCAAAACAAGGGCTCGAGGTAGTCAGGGGACGGATCAGCCATACTGCCCGGCAAAGGAGCGCGAAGCTGCATGCTGTCAAATTCTGAACTGCCCGATCGTCTTCGCGCAGCACTTCTAGCCGTCGATCATCGCTGGCGCGAGGTGGCGCTGGAGCCGATGCCGGACAAGGGTCTGGCGCACCATCATGTCCGCCTGGTGGGCACCGGTGCGCTGGCCCGCATCCCGAAGCAGAGCCAGCTGGGCCTGGGTGCTGCTGCCAATCTGGCTTACCAGCGTGCCTGCTTTGAACGCGCCTCCGCCAGTGGCTGCACGCCGCGCTACCTGGGGTGCCTGCCGGCCTCCGGCAATCTGCCGCGGGGCGCCTTGCTGGTGCAGGAAATTGCCGGCCGCGGTGTGTTGCTGCCGGCTGATTTGCAGGGCATGGCTCGCACGCTCGCTTCTCTGCATACGCTCGCGTTGCCGCCTGTACCGGCCAGGGCGCCATTGCTGTACGCGCTTGATCCTTTGACAGCGCTGGCAGACGAAGTCACTGAACAGGCTGCGTATGTGTCGGCGGTTTCACTGGACAGCGAGGTGGCCTTGACCTTGAGCCGCGAACTGTCCCGGCTGCGACGCCTGTGCAGCGCTGCCGCGCGGCCCGAGCGCCGATTGATTGCCTTTGACGCACACCCGGGCAACTTCATCGTTGACGCGGCAGGCAAGGCGGTGCTGGTTGATCTGGAGAAGTGCCGCTACAGCTACCCGGGGCTGGATTTGGCACACGCCACGCTGTACACCTCGACCACGTGGGACGTCGACACGCGCGCTTCGCTCACGGTAGGCGAGTTGCTTGAGTTTTACGCGGCCTGGTCGGCCGTAGCGGGTTCGGCTGCTGCGGGCGCGCCAGCCTGGCATGTGCCGCTGCGCCGCGCCATGTGGCTCTGGTCGATCAGCTGGTGCGTGAAATGGCGAGCGCTCTCCAGCCTGCCCGCTGCGGCAACCGCCGACGGCGAGGACTGGGCCGCCGAACGAAGCGATGCCGCGCTGGTCACGCATGTGCGGGATCGGGTGGACCACTACTTGAGCCCGGGCGTCGTTGGCCAGATGCTGGAAGAATTCGATGCACTGGAAAATGCATGGGGCGCATGAACGCACCGCGGTCCCACGACAAGGCGCTGCGCATCGTAGTGCCGGTTTTCAACGAAGGCAGCACCCTGGCCGCGCGACTGAAGGCGCTGGCGCCGCTGCGCGCGCGGGGAGTCGAGCTGGTCGTGGTGGATGGCGGAAGTACCGACGCCACCTGGGCCATCGCCTCGGCGCTGGCAGACCAGGTGCTGCTGGCGCCGAGAGGCCGCGACAGTCAGATGAATGCCGGCGCTAAAAACAGCACTGCCGATGCGCTGCTTTTCCTGCACGCTGATACGCAACTGCCCTCGGGTGCCGACCAGCTCATCGCCGCCGCGCTTCAAGCGGGGTCCCACTGGGGCCGTTTCGATGTGCGGATTGAAGGCACTCACGCCGCGCTGCGTGTTGTGGCGCGGCTGATGAATCTGCGTTCGCGCCTGACCGGCATCGCCACGGGCGATCAGGCTATTTTCGTGAAGCGTGCAGTTTTTGAATCGCTGGGCGGTTTTGCCGATATGCCGCTGATGGAAGACGTCGAGCTGTCGACGCGCTTGCGGCGGCGCGGTGCGCCGGCCTGTATTCAAACGCCTGTCGTCACCTCAGGCCGGCGCTGGGAACAGCACGGCGTGTGGCGGACGATGGCGCTGATGTGGTGGCTGCGCGCCGCTTATTTCTTTGGCGCCGATGCAGATGGGCTGGCCCGTCGGTATGGGTATGCGCCGCGCCCGAAAAGCGCAGCGGCGGCGGTTGCGATTTTGGCCCGGGCGCCGTTGCCGGGGCTGGCGAATACGCGCCTGATACCGGCGCTGGGGCCGCGGGGCGCTGCGCGAGCGCAGCGACGCTTCACCAGTAATGCCTTGCACGTCGCGACAGCGGCAGCGCTTGGACCGGTCACGCTGTGGTGTGCGCCAGACGCGGGGCAACGATTTTTCAGGGCGCTGCGCCGTGTCGGAGGTGTGGCGCTGCAAAGCCAGTGCGGTGGTGATCTGGGGGCGCGTATGCAACATGCCTGCGCGCATCACTTTGCCAGCCGGCTCGATCAGCCGCTCTTGCTGATCGGTACCGACAGCCCGGTGCTGGCGCCGGGTCATCTGCAGGCGGCCGCGCGGGCGCTGCAGCAGCACGAGGTGGTCATCGTGCCGGCCGAGGACGGCGGCTATGTGCTCATCGGCATGCGCCGGATGGTGCCGGAAGTGTTTGAGCACATCGAATGGAGTACGCCGCAGGTGATGGCACAAACGCGCGAGCGCTTGACGCAGGCCGGCGTTGATTGGCTGGAGATGCCAACGCTGTGGGATGTGGATGAGCCGGCCGACTGGCTGCGTCTGCGGGCTCTGCTTCAGGGCTGACTCTTCTGATTTCTATTTCAAAGCTTGCCAGCCCCACCACAGGCGCGTCGCGATGGTGATGACGCAGGCCATCGAGAACCCATAGGCCAGAACCGCGAAATGCTGCGGCCACACGCACATGGCGGCAAATATGGCCAGTGTCTCGGTCGCTTCGGCGAGCCCGCCTAAAAAGTACAATGACTTGTCGGGATAGGCCGTGCTGGTCATTCCCCGTTTCGCGGCGATGACGGCGAATGCCAGAAAGCTTGATGCCGTGCCCACAAAGGCGGCCAGCAGCGTGGCGGCGGCAAGCGCATTGCCGGGCGGATCGGCCCATGCAAAGGCCAGCGGAATGCTGGCGTAGAAGATAAAGTCCAGCGCGATGTCGAGAAAGCCGCCGCGGTCGGTGGGCGTGCGCTGCCGGGCCACGGCGCCGTCGAGGGCATCGCAGATTCTTGATACAAAAATGGCTGCAGCCCCCAACAAGTATGCGCTAGACGCTATTAAAAACGCAGCGCCCAGACCGATAAAAAAACCGGCGAACGTCAATTGGTCGGCGGTTACACCGGCACGCGCCAGCGGTTTGCTCAAGGCATTGACCACCGGTTTGATCAGCGCAGCGGCGTAGCGGTCGAGCACGTGTTCACTCCGGCTGAAGTCGCGTCAGATGGTTGGGATCGGCCACATCGGCTTCGTCGTGCGTGACCAGCAACACCGGAATCTGCCGCGCATGCACGGTAACAAAAACGAATTCACGCACACGTGCCCGCAGGGCGGTGTCGAGCTTTGAAAATGGTTCGTCGAGCAGCAACGCGTGCGGCTGCGCCAGCAAGGCGCGCATCAGCGCCACGCGGGCGCGTTGCCCGCCCGAAAGCGTCGCTGGATCGGCCTGGGCAAAGCCTGGCAGTTCCAGATCATTCAGGGCCTGCGCCACCTGCGCTTCACGCCCGGCGCGCGGGCCGGCGGGTACGGCAAAAAGCAGGTTTTCGCGCACCGTCATGTGGGCAAACAGCAAGTCATCCTGAAACAGAATGCCAATGCGGCGCTGCCGAGTCGGCAGAGTGTCTATGCGCACGCTGTCCAGCATCACGCGGCCTTCAAACGTGAACACCGGCGGCAGTGTGCCGCACACCGCCGCCAGCAGGCTGGACTTGCCTGAGCCGCTGGGCCCCATCACCGTGTGCACCACGCCGGGCGGCCCCTCGAGGTGCAGGCCGCTGATGAATGGCCTCTGGTTGAGCGACAGATGCGTGATGTCAAGCATCAAACTCATGCAGGCACCCTGGAAAAATGCCGTGGCCGGCCAGCCCAGGCGGCCATGCCGAACATCACCGCCGGCAGCAGCCACTGCATCCAGGCATACGCTGCGGTGAGGGAGCGCTGCGCCCCGCTGGCGAGCGTGACGGCCTCGGTCGTGACGGTGACGAAGCGGCCCGCACCGACAAACAGCGTCGGCAGGTATTGCGCCACACTGACGGCAAAACCCACGGCCAGCGCGGCGCCGATCGAGGCCTTCAGCAACGGCCACTTGATACGCGCCAGAAAACGCCAGCGGCTTTTTTGCAGCGATGCGGCAATGGCGGCATAGCGCGTGTCGAAGTTCAAATAGGCCGGGCTCAGCGCAATCAACACATACGGCGTGGCAGCCAGGCTGTGGGCCAGCCACAGGCCCGACCAGTGCCCGTCAATGCCCCATGCCAGACTCAGGCGGTGCAGGCCGACCACCCACAGCACCGAGGGCAGCAGCAGCGGCAGATAGATCAGGCGGCGCAGCTGGGCATCGCGATGCGCTGGCGCATATTCAAGCCAGGCCACCGACCACGCCAGGGCGGTGACGCTGCTGACGAGCGCCAGCGCGCAGGTCGTCCACACGGTTGATGCGCTGGCAGCCACCGATTGCCAGCCCTGCCAGCTGAAGGTGTCGGGCAACAGGCGCGGAAACGGCCACACGCCCGAGACGCTGCCGACTGCCAATGCCAGCATTACCGCGAGATAGATCGCAGGCAGCGCGGCCAGCGTGATCAGTACCACCAGGCCCGAATGCAGCAGTGGTGGCGATGAAGCGCCGCGTTTGCCGTTGGTCCAGCGGCTGCGCCAGCGCAACAGGCCCGGCAAGGCCCACAGCCCGCCCGCCAGTGCGGCGACCACGAAAGCCAGCAGCCAGGATGCCGCGGCGCCTTGCGTGTTGATGGCGGCGTCGGCATCTAGCAGCCACTGCCAGGCCAGCACGGCGAGCGTGGGCGGGGTCGTCGGGCCGATCACCAGCGCCATGTCGACGACCGTCAGGCTGTAGGCGAGCACGGCCAGCATCGGGCCGCCCAGTCGCGGCCAGAGCTGCGGCCAGATAATGCGCCACCAGGCCGTGCGGGGCGCGTAGCCCATGCTGGTGGCTACGTCGAGCTCACGCGCCCAGCGCGCGGCGGTGTCGGCGCGGCGCAGCTGGGTGGCGGCGGCCCAGAGAAGAAAGGGCACCTCTTTGGCCACCAGTACCGCAATCAGCCCCAGGCCCCACGGGTCTTGCGTGGTGGGCCAGGCCGGCGGCGCGTCAAAACCGGTTGCCCATGGCGAAAACGCCCGCAGCAGCCAGCCGCTGGGGGCAATCAAAAACGCCAGTCCGATGGCAAAGGCCGCATGCGGCACCGCCAGCATCGGCGCCAGTGCTTTGACGACGCGTTCCCAGTGGGCGCCCGGAAAGCTGAGCGACAACATCAGCGCTGCCAGCACCACCGACAGCGCGGTGGCGGCCAGACCGGTCCAGAGCGTCATTGCCAGCGCGGGCGGCAGTTGCGGATCACGCCACAGGGCGCTCCACGCATCTGTGTGCAGCGCTGCCGCGCCCGCAGACCAGACCACACCCAGCGAGGGCACCGCAATCACCGCAGCCAGCAGCGCGGCAGGCCAGTTGAAAGAATTTCTACGGTGTGAAAACAGCCTATCGGCCATAAAGCCGCAGCCACTCCCGCTCGAGCGGATCCACCCAGCTGCCATGGGGTTCGAGTAGAACCGGTGCCGGCTGATCGACCTGCCCGGCCTGCGGCTGGTCACCAAAGCGCTGGCGATCGGCCGCGTCCAGCTTGTTCACCGCCAGCACGGTCGGGTCGCCCCACACATTGATATCGGCCTTGCGCGCCTGGGCTTCGGGCGACAGCAGGAAATTGACAAACACCTGCGCGGCTTCCCTGGCTGCCGAATTGAACGGAATGGCCAGAAAGTGCGTGTTGCCGACGGTGCCCGCGCTCATCTGCCAGCTATAGACAGTGTCGGACTGCCGCTTCGCTGCGATTTCGTTGGCCGCTTCGTTGGGGTTGAAGGTGAGTGCCAACAGCAGCTCGCCGTCGGCCATCATTTGCCGGATGGCGGCGGGCGTCTGCGGAAACTGCTTGCCGCCACGCCAGAGGTGGAGATGCAGCGCACCCAGATACGGCCAAAGCGGTGCGGTCGCTTTGGCGAAGGACTCTGGCGTGACCGGCTTGTAGAGCGGCGCGCGATCAGTGTTCAGTTCCAGCAGGGCCTGCTTCAGAAACGTGGTGCCGGTGAAGTCGGGCGGGCGCGGGTAGCTGACGCGGCCCGGGTTGGCGCGCGCAAACGCGGCCAGCTCGGCCATGCTGAGTGGCGGTTTCGGCACGCGTTTGCGGTCCGCAAAAAAAGTGAACTGCGCCATGCCCCAGGGTGCTTCCAGGCCGTCCACGGGCTCTGAAAAATCGCTGCGCGTGGTCGGCTTGCCCGTCACGTCCACCCATTTGTAGTTGGGCAGGCTTTCAGAAAAAGGCCCAAACAGAAGCGCTTCCCGCTTCATGGTCAGAAAGTTTTCACCGTTGATCCAGATCAGGTCGACGCTGCCGGCGGTTTGTTTGCCTGCCGCTTTTTCACTGCGCACGCGCTTGACGGCCTCTGCCGTGTCCGTCAGCTTCACATGCTCGACCTGCAAACCAAAGCGCTTGGCTGCCTCGGACGCGGCCCACTGAAGATAGGCATTTGTCCGCTCGCTTCCGCCCCAGGCGTTGAAGAACACCTTTTGCCCGCGGGCCTTGGCCTCGATCGCCGCCCAGGCTGCGCCGGTCTGGCCGAATGCGGGGCAGGCGAGACCGGCCACGCTGGCGCCGAACAGGGCAAGGCTTTGGCGGCGCGAAAGACGAAACGGATGGAGGCGGCTAGGGGGCATGAAAAGTCAGAACTCCAGGCGGATTGGGGTTGGTCGAAAGTTGGTCGGATAGCCAGAGGCATTCTTACATCGTTTGACATGTGGGACGGCTGCGGGTCGCCATGTCAGGTCAGGCGAGTCGGGTAGCGAGATGTGCCTTTGCGGAGGACTGGCTTCGAGCGCGTGGATGTTTCACAATGCATTCGTTGCCGCGGATACCCTTGGGTGCGCTGCGCGGGCCGGGTTGAGGTTGTCACCAGGCAAAAACAGCCCGTTTCAGTATGAAAAGCGCTTCCAGCCCAGGTAAAACATGCGCAAGCAGCTATGAAAATAATAGCAAACTGAAAAGGAGATTCCCATGACACTCAAAGGAAAAACGCTCTTCATCACCGGCGCCTCGCGCGGTATCGGGCTGGCGATTGCCACGCGCGCGGCGGCCGATGGCGCCAACATCGTGATTCTGGCCAAGACGGCCGAGACCAATCCCAAACTGCCCGGCACCATCTACAGTGCGGCCGAGGCGGTAGAAGCCGCCGGCGGTCAGGCGCTGCCGCTGCAGGTCGATATTCGCGATGAAGACGCGGTGGCGGCCGCCGTCGAGCAGGCGGTGCAAAAATTCGGCGGCATCGACATCGTCGTCAACAACGCCAGCGCCATCAGCCTGACCGACACCGAACACACGCCGATGAAGCGCTACGACCTGATGAACGGCATCAATGCGCGCGGCACGTACGTGTGTACGCAGGCATGCCTGGCGGAGCTGAAAAAATCAGCTGCGGCCGGCCGCAACCCGCATGTGCTGAGCATGTCGCCGCCGTTGTCGATGAAGCAGCACTGGTTTGAGAACCACACGGCCTACACCATGGCCAAGTACGGCATGAGCATGTGCACGCTGGGCCATGCGGGCGAGTTCAAAAAATACGGCATCGCCGTCAACAGCCTGTGGCCGCGCACTGCGATTGCCACCGCTGCGCTGCAAATGATTCCCGGCGTGGATGTCAAGCGCTGCCGCACGCCCGAAATTTTGTCGGACGCGGCGTATCTCATTTTGACCAGCCCTGCCTCAAACACGGGCAACTTCTACATTGACGACGAGCTGCTGGCAGCGCACGGCGTGACCGATCTGGAAAAATACTCGGTCACGCCGGGGACGACCGAGTTCATGCCCGATTTTTTTGTCGACTGAGAACCATCACTTAGAACTTGTCCGTGAATAATCTGGGGTCGCGTTGGGGTGCAACCGGGATGAGTTGGCTGCCAAGATCACGCCGCATGGGCTCATGCCCATGCAAGGGATTTGGTAGTCAAATCGCCCGGTTTCACCCCAACCCGAAGGGCAAGTGGATTTTCGGGCGATCTGCGTCGTTGCAAAATCAGGAAAGGCCTCGGCCTTACCTTGGATTTTGCGCCTTGCAGCTCATCCCGAAAATCTACTTGCGCGACCCCAGCTTATTCACGGACAAGTTCTTATTTATTCAGGAACCCGTTCATGGCCTACATGCTGCTCATTCAGGAACCCGTGGGACAGCGAGAAACTCGCACTGAAGCCGAAGGGCATGCGGCCTACGCCAGCATGCTGAAGTTTGCCAATGACCTGAAGTCGCGCGGCATTTTGCGCGGTGTCGAATCGCTGGCCTCGCAAGTCAAGGCAACGCGGGTGACCGTGCGCGAAGGTCGGCCGCAAATCCTCGACGGTCCGTTTGCCGAGGCCAAGGAAATGGTCGGCGGTTTTTTTCTGGTCGATTGCGCCACGCAGGCAGAAGCCGTCGAAATCGCTGCTCAATGCCCGGCCGCGGCCTGGTGCACCGTCGAAGTGCGTACTTTGGGTCCTTGCTATACCTGAAGGGCTGTGAAGCGGCTTGAAAGCTGCTTTTGACAGCCTGCCGAAAATATTCCGGGTTTTTAGCAACGGTGTGTCGATTCGTCCGCAGCTGCTTCGTCGTTTGAATACAAGCCGGGTTTTTCGAGGCCAGCTTTTCCGGCT
>JANNKV010000033.1:0-6275 GCA_031396485.1 Polaromonas sp.
CCGTGCTGTGCGGTGGCTTGAAAAACTGGGGCCCAAGGCCTGTCTGCTGGCGTGGCTGCCGGTCGTGGGTGATCCGCTTTGCGCCGTCGCGGGCTGGCTCAAATTTCCGTTCTGGCCGTGTCTGGCCTATATGGCCATCGGCAAATTCATGCGCTACTTTCTGATGACCGGCAGCCTGATCTGGGCGTTTCCAGGGGTCATCGGAACCTAGAAGTCTGCGCGGCAGAATCCTCGCGGCGGGCCATCTTCATCGCGCAGATTTTTCAAGTGCCACGCGGTCCCAATGGCCCAGATCGGCAGCGGCTTCATAGCTGCGTTGCAGGAAATCAAGCAACATGGCATCGGGCGAGGCGGCCTTTCTCACCTCTTCATACGGCAGAAGGAATTCACGAATCGACGCATCGTAAAAAGCACCGGGCGTCTGCACGGGCGCGTCACCAAATCCTTTCGGTTCCGGATAAGCGTAGGCGTAAAACGCCGGGTACGGCACGGCTTCGTTACCCGGCCAGAAACCGCAGCTACTCAACTCATGCGAATAGGCTTCGCGCATGACCCAATTCGGGCAATTCGGTACACCGCCAGGGTGGTCCGGCGCCGACCGACCAGAAAAACGGGTCACGGCCATGTCAAAGCTTCCCCAGAAAAAGTGCACCGGACTGCACTTGCCCACATAGCGGCCACGAAACTCCTGGAATACCCGATCCACCTGCACCAGGGCACGCCAGAACCGGTTGGCGTGTGCGGCATCATAGGACGCATGGGTCTGGTCGCGGTCAAAAGCAATCGCATCGACCACTTCGTTCGGGGTTTTGAAAATCGTGACGGTGAGGTCGAGCTGCCCCAACATCAAAAACAGCTCTTCGTAAAAATCAGCCACGGTTCGCGGCCTGAGCGGCATGGTTTTCACTGCGCCATCGCTTGTGCTGACAAGCAACTGATGATCGATGAAGTCGAAATCGATTTGAAAAGTACGCGCGCCGTGCGGGATGGGCGACGTTGTCAGGCCGCGTGTCGTCACGTACAACGCAACGTGCCACCAGTGATTGACGAATGGCGCCTGCGCCACCCGAATCTTGCCAACGATCTGCGTCCACAGGTGCAGTGTTGCACAGGTGTCCTTCCATTCGTCGAAGGGCAGAGAGGGCCAGGGTTCCGGGCCCGTAGCGCGGTCGGTGAAATCGGGATCAGTCACGGTTGCTCCAGTCAACGGGGATCAGCCATCGTGAAATCCGGCATGACCGGTTTCGATTCCGGAAAAGTTTACTGCGGTCGATTTGCGGCGTCAAAAACGTTCTTGCGGCAGCAAAAAGCGCCACTGGCCCGGCTGCAGCCCGCTCAATGGCACCCGGCCGATGCGGATGCGTTTCATGGCCTCAACCCTCAAGCCGACGCTTTCGCAAAAGTAGGCCACCTGCCCCGGTCGCTCGCCTTTCAGAGCAAAACGCAAACGCGCTTCGCTCTGCCAGCTGACTTTGGCGGGCGGCAACAAGATGCCGTTGAAGGTAAAGCCATGGTCGATGCGGTTAAGGCGCTCCAGGCCGCCGGGCTTGATGCTCCCGCTGACCTCGACCAGCACTTCGTGCTCCATCACATTGGCATCTTCACGCAACTTGCGAGCGACCCGCCAGTCGTCGGTGAAGACCACCAGTCCGCTGGCAGCCGTAGCCAATGGGGTGATGAACTCTGCGCTGGCGAAGTGCTTCTTCAGCGGACGAATGCCAGAACGATCATCGGACGACTGGCCAGCGGGCGACAGGTCAGCGGAGCCCGGGTCTTTGCCTGCCGGCTTGTGCAGCAGGAAAGTCACCGCGCTGGCGCCCAGCAGCGTGGCATCTTTCGACAGCACGATGGTCTGGTCCAGCACGCGAAACTGCGGCTCCTCGACCACCACGCCATCGACCGTGACCCATCCGCCTTCGATGTACCTTTCGGCCTCACTGCGCGAGCACGGCACCATCTCGGCGAGTCGCTTGGCCAGGCGTTGATCAGGACGGGGTCGGTCTGTCATGACAGATTGTTTTTGCGAGCTGTGGTTGCGTATGCAGGTGCCAAGGCGAGTAGGAGCAGGGGTAGGTAAAGAACTCACTCGCTACTATTTTAATAGCTGTCTACGCACGTTCTACCTGGGCTAGCGGCCTAAAACACCGTAAAAAGCACTCGAAAAGGTCATGCGAACCGATTTCGGCACTGGTTCATCAAGAACTGAACAGAAAGTTCATCACGTCGCCATCTTTCACAACGTATTCCTTGCCTTCGCTGCGCATCTTGCCGGCGTCTTTGGCGCCCTGCTCACCTTTGAAAGTGATGAAGTCATCGAACGCAATCGTCTGGGCGCGGATGTAGCCCTTCTCAAAATCGGTGTGAATCACGCCCGCGGCCTGCGGGCCTGTATCACCAAAGTGGATGGTCCATGCGCGCACTTCTTTCACGCCGGCCGTGAAGTAGGTCTGCAAACCGAGCAGCTTGTAGGCGGCGACGATCAGCCGGTTCAGGCCCGGCTCTGACTGGCCGATCTCGGACAGGAACATTTTTTTGTCCTCATCGTCCATATCGGCCATTTCGGCCTCCATCTTGGCGCAGATCGCCACCACCGGCGCGTTTTGCGCCTTGGCATAGGCTGTCAAGCGATCAAGTAAAGGATTGTTTTCAAAACCGTCTTCCGCCACGTTGGCGACAAACATCGCCGGCTTGGCGGTGATCAGAAAAAACTGCTGAAGCAGCGGCAGCTCTTCCTTGCTGAACTCGATGGTGCGCACCGGCTTGGCTTCGTTCAGTGTTGCCTGGCATTTCTCCAGAATCGCCACCAGCTTGACCGACTCCTTGTCGCCCGAGCGTGCCGTCTTGGTCACGCGATGCAGCGCCTTTTCAACCGCGGCCAAGTCGGCCAGGCACAGCTCGGTCTGAATGACTTCGATGTCAGAGATCGGATCGACCTTGCCAGCGACGTGAATGACGTTGTCGTCTTCAAAACAGCGCACCACATTGACGGTGGCATCGGTTTCGCGAATATGAGCCAGAAACTTGTTGCCCAGCCCTTCGCCGGTGCTGGCACCGGCGACCAGGCCGGCAATGTCGACAAACTCGACGATAGCCTGCTGAATCTTTTGCGGACTGACGATGGCGGCCAATGCATCCAGCCGGGCGTCGGGCACTTCCACGATGCCCACATTGGGCTCGATGGTGCAAAACGGGTAGTTTTCAGCCGCGATGCCTGCCTTGGTCAAGGCATTGAACAAGGTGGATTTTCCGACGTTGGGCAAGCCGACGATGCCGCACTTCAAACTCATGAGAAACCTTCAAAAACAGGGGATGAAGTGTATGCGATCGTCAGACCCGCACAGGGCGCCGACCCATCGACACAGGAAACGCCGACTGGATGGCTGCCTGCCGGGTTAGGGACCCTCTGCATAACCCAGGCGGGACTGTGGCAGGTGGATCGGGATGGGATGCAAGGCGCCTTTTTGCAGCCAATAGCCCCGCTATTGGCAAGAAATGCAACGCCGCAGACCGCCCGAGCCCGACTGATCACAGACCGCAGGGGGTTATGCAGAGGGTCCTTGGATGTGGGTACGCATCATGCTTCTAAAGAAGCGAGATCTTTTCACAGTACAAGAAAACCGACCTATATGTAACAACGAGGCGTGAGACAGCCTGTCAATACACCACGCTTACACGCCGTAACAGTGCTGTCCTACAGCGACAGGTGTGAATTTTTTTTAATATATGTAAGTGTTTTTTGTAACAGTAACAACTTCTTTCAATCGGCGCCTGCAAGAACAGACGGGGCCCCAGGAGCCATAGAACCATGCGACCCCGGATTCTGTTTGTCGTGATGTCTGCCGTCCACAATGCCGCGGCCGTGGACGAGCTCGCTCGCGCACTGGCGCCGCATACCGTCCTGGTGCACCACGACTTTTCCCAGACCGCAGATTTTGAATTGCATGAACCCAACGTGCTTTTCGTGCCGGACCCGATACGCACCGGCTGGGGACGATTCAGCTTTGTCGATGCCATATTCAAGTCTTTGCGGCATGCCATGCAACACGTGGAATTTGACTACCTGCAGTTATTGAGCCCCACCTGCCTGCCCATCAAGCCTATTCAAGCGTTTGAGGCTCATGTCAATGGTAGCGAAGAGGCACATTTCGGTTGCATTGACCTGCTTGCCAATCACGACGCCATGATGTCGCTGGGTTACCGGGCATTCACGCCCGACAAGACATTCAGGTATCGCGTGGCGAGACATCTGACGTTCAGTCAATACTATCGTGGCACTGACGCAAAGCGCGAAGAGGCCGGCATTTGGTACAAAACCGGCTTTGCCGCCGGACGTGATGGCCGCATGACGCTGGCCGCCCGCCTGGCGCGACTGACCATCATCGCCCTGAGTCATCCGGGCATCGGCAGGCACCGGTTTAACGAGGAATTTCGCCCCTACGTCGGCTCGGTGTGGTTTGGGGCCAGACGTCACGTGATCGGCGCACTGATCGCCGCCTACGCGCGCCCCGGCATACGGGACTTCTTCAGCAAAATCGATATTGCGGAGGAGTTTTTGATTCCCACCCTGCTGAAGACCCTGGAGATAAGGACCGGGCCGCTGAACCACTACATCAACGTGTTCGACGAGGCGCACCCGCGCTGGATCGAGGACAGTGATTTTGAGACTCTGCGCAGATCTGCGGCGTTCTTCGCGCGGAAGTTTCCGGACATCCCACACAGTGCCATCCGCAACCGGGTGCTCAGAGATTTGGCTCACCGGGACGTACCGGCAGCCGCGGCCCTCCATTCAGTTCAGAAAGTTGCCAACGGCTAGCGCCCGCCGATGAGCTCTTGATCATGGCAATTCACATTCAGGGGATGGACACCGGACTTGAACCACGCCCAGCGACAGATTCCGGCAGTTGGACGAGCAGGCAGACAGAAAAACACCAGAAAGGACAACGACATGCAGGTATTGATACTCGCAGGCGGCTTCGGAACCCGCATCAGCGAAGAAAGCGCAGTCCGGCCCAAGCCGATGGTCGAGATCGGGGGATGGCCCATCCTCTGGCACATCATGAAGATGTATCAAAAGCACGGGCTTCATGACTTTGTGATCTGCTGCGGCTACAAAGGCCAGATCATCAAGCAATTCTTCCGCGACTACGCGCTGGCCGGCTCGGACGTGCGCTTTGACATGCGCGACCAGTCGACGACGCTGCTGAGAACGACCACCGAGCCCTGGACCATCACGCTGGTAGACACGGGTCTCAACACCATGACAGGCGGGCGTATCAAACGCGCTGCCCGCTACCTGAACGACGGGCCTTTTTGCTGCACGTACGGCGACGGCGTCAGCGACGTGGACATCACCAGCCTCATCGCATTTCATCGCGAGCAAAAAGCAATGGCCACCTTGACGGCCGTGCAGCCACCGGGTCGCTTTGGCGCATTCACCCTTCAGTCAGACGAAGTGCGTGTGCCCAAGTTTCAGGAAAAACCCGACGGCGATGGCGCCTGGATCAATGGCGGCTTCTTTGTCCTCGAGCGCGAAATCATTGACCGGCCCGGGCTGATTGAAGGCGACGACACAGTGTGGGAGCGCGGGCCCATGGAACAACTGGCCGACGCCGGCCAGCTGGCAGCCTGGCGGCATCGCGGCTTCTGGCAGCCGATGGACACGCTGCACGACAAGCAGTTGCTGGAAACCCACTGGGCCAGTGGCAAAGCCCCCTGGAAAAACTGGTAGCCGATCTGGCAACGCAATCAAGAGCATCAGAAACATGAAATTCACCGAAACAGCGCTCAAGGGCGCATTCATCATCGACATCGAAAAGCGCGAAGATGCGCGCGGCTTCTTTGCCCGCACCTACTGCGCCCGGGAATTTGCTGCCCACGGGTTGCCCGAACAGATGGTGCAGACCAACATGTCGCTGACCCGAAGCCAGGGCACGCTGCGCGGCATGCACTACCAGGTGCAGCCGCACGCTGAAGACAAGCTGGTGCGGTGCATGCAGGGCGCCATCTGGGACGCGATTGTCGATGTCCGGCCTGAATCACCCACGTATTGCCAGTGGATAGGCGTGGAGCTGAGCGACACGAACGGCAGGATGCTGCTGGTGCCGCAGGGTTTCGCGCACGGCTTTCTGACGCTGAGCGACAACGCCGTTGTGACCTACCAGGTGTCGGCGTTCTATTCGCCGGGCGCCGAGCGCGGCGCACGTCACGATGACCCGTCGTTTGGCATCCAGTGGCCGCAACCGGCGCTCGATCGTTCCGACAAGGACGGCAGCTGG
>JANNKV010000052.1:0-10279 GCA_031396485.1 Polaromonas sp.
TCGGCCAGGTGAATCGGAGTGGAGCTCATGGTTTCAATGCGCCTGGATAGCGGTCAAAGCCTCTTGCCCGAACAACAGGCCAGGCAAGAGACTTGACTGCGTTGACATTGCTTACTCGGCTAGTTACTTCGCCTTGCCGTCGTCCTTGAAGACTTTCTTCCAGTCGATCACCAGCCCGTCGAGCGCTTCTTTCGCGGTGCCCTTGTCGGCCACAACGTAGTCGTGCACGCGCTTTTGCATGGCCAGTAGCAGCTGCGCATAAGACGGTTCGGCCCAGAAGTCGACCACCATGTCCATCGACTCCAGGAAGGGCTGCGCGAAGGGTGAACTCTTCGGATACGCCGGGTCATTCAGTACCGCCTTGGCTGCCGACGAACCGCCGATGGCCTGCCACTTCTTTTGAATCTCGGGGTTGGCGAACCATTTGATGTACTGCAACGCTTCGTTCTTGTTCGGCGAGTAAGACACCACCGAAATACCCTGGCCACCGAGCTGTACGCCCTTGCCCTTGTCAGACGGGTTGGCGAAGAAGCCGATCTTGTCGCCACCCACACTCGGGTCCTTATACAGCCCCGGGAAGAACGCAAAAAAGTTCATCTGCATGGCAACCTGCCCGGACTTGAAGGCATCCAGGCCTTCGCTCATGTACGCGTTCGTCAGACCTGGTGGTGTGCTGCCCTTGTAGATTGCCTTGTAGAACTCAAGCGCTTTCACCGCGTCAGGCGAATTGACGAATCCGTCCATCGCATACGGCTTTTTCGGGTCCTGGTACTTGAAGCCCATCGGGTAGAGCACGTTGGTCACACCCATCGTGATGCCTTCGGAGCCACGCTCGGTGTAGAGGTAGGTGCCGTAGACCTTTTTGCCATCGACCATGCGGCCCTGGAAAAATTCGGACACCTGACGGAACTCGGCCCAGGTTTTTGGCGGTGCCAGATCGCGATTGTGTTTTTTCTTGAACTCGGCCTGGATTTCAGGCTTGGCGAACCAGTCCTTGCGATAGGTAAAGCCCACCGCATCGGCCATGGCAGGCAGCGCCCAGTAGTTGGGTGTGTTCTTCGGCCATTCGGCGTAGCCGGTCACGGTGGCCGGCGCGAAGTCGGTCATCTTGATGCCTTCTTTGGCGAAGAAGTCGTTCAGCTTGACGTAGTGGCCGCTCTCGGCCGCGCCGCCAATCCACTGGCTGTCGCCGATCAGCAAATCGCACAGCTTGCCTTTTGAATTCAGCTCGTTGAGCATGCGGTCGGCGAAGTTCGGCCAGGGCACGAACTCGAACTTCATCTTCACGCCGCTCTTGGCGGTGAAGTCTTTCGACAGTTCGACCAGCGCGTTGGCGGGATCCCACGCGGCCCAGCACAGGGTGATGGTCTTGTCTTGCGCCTGCGCGGCCGTGCCGCCCAGCGATAGAGCGACCGCAGCGGCCAAGGCAGCAAGCCCAGGCAATTTCTTGAATGTCAGTTTCATGGGCTATCTCCGTTTAAGTTGTAGGACTTGCTGGCACACATCCGACGTCCGCTCAATGAAGGTTCTCGGCAGTCAGAATTTCGACACGCGGCTGGGCGACATTGAGCGCGCCGCGAACGTTCTCGCACAAGGCGCGTAGTACACGCGCAGCCGCCAGAACGCAGTAATGGATGTCCTGGTGAAGCAGGTAGGACAGCGCACCGGCGCCCAGCAAAGCGCGGTGTTCATCGGTAAAGTCATGCGCCACGACGCCGGCTTTCGGCGCCAGGCCGCACTCGGCCAGCGCCTTGACGAGCCCGGTCACGCCGGAGCCAACGTTGTAAATGCCGGCGACGCGGCCGGGGTCGATGTCGTTACTCAAAAAATGCTTCAAGGCGTTTGCCGCCCCGGCGTCGTCGGCCGGCAGATCGGGCACCCGGACTAGGCGCAGCTGTGGAAATTGCTCTTCCAGCACCTGGGCAAAGCCGATGCGCCGCTCGATCTCTGCCGACAGTCGGGTTGCCTGCGATGCCAAGAGCAGCGTGTCGCGGCCGGCCGGTTGCGCCATGCGCGCCAGCAGCAGCCCGGCGGTGCGACCGGCGGCGCGGTTATCGGCGCCTATGTGGGTTTCGCGCATGGAGCCCGCCACGTCGGAAAACAGCGTCACGACGTGCACTCCGGCGCGGACCAGTTCATTGATTGCCAGCTTGACGGGCGGCATGTCGGGCGCCAGCACCGCGATGCCGTGGCAATCACTCAACCCCGCCAGCGTCGCTGCAAACTGCACCGGGTCGCGGGAATCGATGCGGTGGGTGACTTCAGTGATGTGCTGGTGGCGAAAATCGCCGGCGGACTGGGCGATCTGCCGTTCGATCAGGGCGAGAAACGGAGTCGGTTCATCCGGCAAGACGTAGGCGAAACGGAATTTTTCGCCACGCCTAGGCCGCCCCGGCTGCGGCGGCGTACCCAGCCCAGCCACCACCTGCATCACGCGTTCAACTGTTTCGGCGTTGACGCCCGGGCGCCGGTTCAGCACCCGGTCGACGGTGGCGGTGCCGACTCCTGCGAGGCGGGCTATGGCGGCAATGGTGGGTGGCGATGAGGGAGAGTTCATAGGGCTGGATCAATCAAGGTTGTGAATTTAAAACAATCATTAAATAAATCAATCAGGGTTTTCGAGCAGTCGTGTTCCGAGGGTTGTCTGGGTCTGTGACGGCGACCGTCGAATCTGGCTGCACACCTTCATCTACATATAAAAAAAGGCCTATTTCACAATGAAATCGGCCTCTAGCCCAGGTAATACGTGCGCAAGCAGCTACGTTTTTAATAGCGCCTCGTGCAGTCTCGGCGATGCGCCGTGGCCTGAAATCTGAGCAGTTCAGCAGGTGACCAACCGCCGCAGCCAGTCCAGCAATACCGTCGGCAACAGCTGCGGATGCGGTAGCAGCGCGTACTGGTGCGGCCCGAACACGGCCGGCAAGTACGAGGCCGCCTGACGGTCAATCGTCAGGCAAAAGGGTGACAAGCCCTGGAGTTTGGCTTCCGTCACGGCCTGGCGCATGTCTTCAACGCCGTAGCGGCCGTCATAAGCGTCAATGTCGTTGGGCTTGCCGTCGGAGATCAGCAGCAGCAGGCGGTGTTCGGCTGGCTCGCGCAGCAACAGCGCGCTGGCATGTCTGAGCGCGGCACCTGCGCGGGTATAATACTGGGGCTCCAGGCCAGCGATGCGCTGCGCAACGGCACTGTCGTAGGGCTCGTCGAAACGCTTCACGCTTCGCACCACCACGGCCTGCGGACCTTCGCCCGAAAACGCCAGCACGCTGTACGGTGCGGCCAGGCCGTTGAGCGCAATGCACACCAGCAAAAGTGCCTCACGCTCCACGTCGATCACGCGGCGCTGGCTGGCGATCCAGCCGTCGGTGGAGCCGCTGACGTCCACCAGCAGCATGATGGCCAGGTCGCGCCGGGTACGCCGCTCGCATTGGTACAGCCGCTGCGCTCTCGGCAGCCCAGCCCGAAAGTCAGCCTGGCTTTCGATGTAGGCGGACAAGTCGATCTCGTCGCCATCGAGTTGCCTGAAAACCCGCTGACGCTGCGCGCGCAGCAGCTCGAAGCGGCGACGAATATCGTGCAGCATGCCGCGCCGCTCGGCCAGGGTGTCGTCCACCCACTGTTGCGGGCCAGGGGCAGCGGGCAGCAAGCGCACCGTGGCGCCGGGGTTTCGGTAAGCGCCCAGGCGCCAATCCCATTCGGGGTAGTGCAGCGGACCCGTGGCGCCGACCGGCTGGGTCGTGCTTGCCCCACTGGCACGGGCTTCGGGTGGGTCGTCTGAAAGCAAAACTTCTTTGGGTTTGCCGGGCACCGAGACCAGCCGCGCTTCAGGTAATTCGGACAAGGCGTCGGCAAACTCTTCGGCGGCGGTGGCTGCATCACGGTCGGTTGGGCGCTGCAGGCCCATCGAGTCTTCGGCCTGCTCGTGCGGCGGCGACGGCTGCACCAGCCAGGCGCCCGGCTGGTCATCGTCTTCGTCGGCGAGGCCTTCGCGAACCTGCGGGCTGCGCGTCAAGCGCGCACTGCGTGGCAATACTTTTTCATCGTCATCGCCCTGCCCGGCCATGCCGGATGCAGCATCGACGCCAGCGAAAGGCGGGCGCAATTCGCCGGTCCACCAGTCGCGCCACAAGGCATGGCCGGAAAAGGTTCGCGCTTGACTGCCCTGCAATGCAAGCAGCATCAATTTCGCCTGCGTCAATACCTCGGCGGGCGTCGATGCTTGCGCGAAGGCAGCTGCGTCAATGCCTGGCGGTAGCGACGCCGGTAGCTTGTTATCTGCTGGCGTGTTCAGAACCGCGCGCACCAGTTTTTCAAGCGGCTGCAGGGACTCCGGAAAGGCGACCAGCGATGGCCTGCGTTGCAATGCCTGGCGCCGCAGCGTGGTGATGGCTGCGCCCATGCCGGGCAGCAATTGCAACAGCGCCTGGTCGGCAGCGCAGGCTTCAAGCAGCAGGTAAAGCCCTTGCAACAAGGCCGGGGCACCGACGGGCTGCTGGGCTACGCTGCCGCGCACGGCGCGCATGGCCTGTTGCAAGGCCATGGTGCGAAAACGATCCTGAGCCAGCGACTCTGCATCGATCAGCGAAAAACTTGCGGGCAACCAGATGCTGTTGCCGTCGGTGGCAGGCACCGCTTCACGCACCGGCGGGCATTGATGCCGCAACAAGAGCCCTGCCAGCGCCGTTCGCCGAGCCGGCGTCTGTGCCACCCGCAACACAAAACTCCGGCCAAACACGGCTGCAAGCAGCAGGTCAATGCGCGGGGCCACGTCTGCAAGGTGAAGCGGAGCCGGGCGGCCGGCGGCAGGCCGGTGGCGACGCCACAGCGCGTGTGCAAACACGGTGGCGTGCCGTGCCACATCGGTGATGACGTCTTCCGCTTCGGCCATAAAATGGCTGCGCTAAACGAACGTGGCGTCGACCAGATCCCGCATGGCACCGACCAGCGAGGCCTCGTCCGACAGCGGCGACACGATGGCCGTGTAGCAGGCCTGCTTGACCGGGATTCCGCCCACCTTGAGCTCCGCGGCGGCAATTAGCAGCCGGGTGCTGGGCACCTCGGCCAGGCCTCTGTCATGCAAGCCGCGCAGGCGCTGCGCCAGGCCGACCAGCGCATGGGCGGTGGCATGGTCGACTCCGCTTTCCCGCTCGACAATGGCGGTCTCGCGCTCTGGTGACGCAAAGGCGAAGTCGAGCGCGACAAAGCGCTGGCGAGTACTGGGCTTCATGTCTTTGAGCATGCGCTGATAGCCGGGGTTGTACGACACCACCAATTGAAAGCCATCAGCAGCTTTCACAGTTTCACCCGTCTTGTCGATCGGCAAAATGCGCCGGTGGTCAGTGAGCGGATGCAGTACCACGATGGTGTCCTGCCTCGCTTCAACCACTTCATCGAGGTAGCAAATGGCACCTTCGCGCACAGCGCGGGTCAGCGGGCCGTCTTGCCAGGCCGTGCCGTCATGGCGGATCAGAAAGCGGCCCACCAGGTCACTTGCCGTCAGGTCGTCATGGCACGAAATGGTGACGAGCGGACGCCCCAAGCGACAGGCCATGTACTCGACGAAGCGGGTTTTGCCGCAGCCGGTGGGGCCTTTGAGCATCACCGCCAATTTTCGCTTGTGGCATTGCTCGAAGATGGCTACTTCGTCACCTGTCGCGAGATAGTAAGGCGCCTCAAGGGTGGAGTCGGCTTGATCGGCGGCGTCTTTCATGAACACACGCTGCTCGCCTGACGCCCCGATCACGCTACCACTGGGCGCACTGCCGGTTTCACTACCGGCTTCAATGCAGGCTCTGCATCAGTCTTCACCTCAAAGCGCGGCGCATAGCGGAAAAAGTCGATGATGAACAGCGCCACGCCGATGGCAAAGATGGAGCCGGTGATCACCAGCATCACAAAGTGAATCTGGATTTTCAACTGTGCATCCAGGTAGCCCATGCCCATGATGCGCTCCAGATAAACCTGCCCAATGCCGGCAGTTGCAAACGACAGCGTCATGCCGAACATGCCGGCAATCTGCATCCAGAACGACCAGTAGCCCATTGAGGTGCCTTCTTCAGGCCGCCGCGTCATGGCCGGCAGCGCGTAGCTGATCATGGCCAGCACGATCATGGCGTAGGCGCCATAAAACGCCGCGTGGCCGTGCATGGCGGTGATCAGCGTGCCGTGCGTCCATTTGTTGACACTTGGGAAGGTGTGGGCCAGCCCCAGCAGGCCGGCGCCAAATAGCGTGAACACCGCACTACCGACCGTCCAGTGCAGTGCCAGCTTGTTCGGGTGCGCCAGCCCCGAGCGGCGGATGGCCGAATACGCGTACATGGCCATACCCACCAGCGCGACTGGCTCCAGCGCGCTGAAAAAGCCGCCAATCGGCAACCAGTAGGCCGGCACGCCAATCCAGTAGTAGTGATGCGCTGTGCCGATCACACCGGCGATGAACACGAGGCCGACGATGACGTACAGCCACTTCTCCATCACTTCGCGGTCGGCACCCGACAGCCGGATCAGCAGGTAAGCCAGAAAGCCGCCTTGAATCATTTCCCACACACCTTCGACCCACAAGTGAATCGTCCACCAGCGGTAAAAGATAGACACGGTGTAGTTTTCATAGTGCAGCAGCGCCGGCAGGTACAGCAGTGCCGCCAGACCGAGGCCGGCAATCAGCACGCCTTCGGTGGTGGTGAAGCGGCCTGACTTTTTTATCGTCATGCCGATGTTGTAGAGGAACATCAGCATCACGATCACGATGACTATCTTGTGCGGCAAGGGTTGTTCGAGCAACTTATTGCCGGTGCCCCAGCGGAACAGGTAGCCGATGATCGCCGTCACACCCATGAGCACCCACAGAATCAGCTGGATGTAGGCGATTTTGGTGCTGTACAGCTCGCTGCGCGACTCGTCCGGCACCATCCAGTAGGTGGCGCCCATGAAGCCGCACAGCACCCAGACGATCAGCAGATTGGTGTGGATGACCTTGGTGACATCGAACGGCAGGATGTAAAGCAGCGGGTCAGGCCCCAGATATTTGACGGCCGACAGCAGCCCGAAGACCAATTGCAGGCCGAACAGGGCCAGAGCAACGGCGAAATACCAGTAGGCAACGGATTGGGATTTGTATCGCATGGGAAAGCCTCCGGACTACTTGAGCGATGACAGGTAAGCGCTCAACTGGTCAAGCTGCGCAGCAGTCATGTCTTTGACATAGGTGGTCGGCATGAACGACACCCCATTGGCGGAGTACATCGCGCCGGGCACCACATGCGCGCTCGGCTCAGTGACTGATTCCCGGATGTAGCCCGGCAGATCAGTGGCTTTGCCCTTGTATTGGCCAGAGGCGAGCAAGGCCTCCGTGCGCGCCGCCAGGCCTGCAAGCGAAGGCCCGGCCATGTTGACACCTGGCGCAATCGAGTGGCAGGCGGCGCAGGCCGGCGTCGCGCTGCGAAACACCTGCTCGCCCAGCGCCATCGGGTTTTCGGTGCCTGACATGGGGCGCGCTCCGGGCGGCGTCGTTGGCGGGCTTCCCGCACCGCTGCCTGTGGTCTGCTGCGCTACGGTCTGGTCGGTTCCGGGCAAGGTGGCGCCCGTCACCAGGATAGGCCGCGGTGGCCAGCCCTGGTTGTCCACATTGCTGACCCAGTTGAGAAAAGCAATCAGGTCAGTGATGTCCTTGTCGCTCAAGTCCTGTTTGGGCATCAGGCGGCGATGTTTGTTCTCGTCGTAAAACTTCGACGGGTCGCGCATATAGGCCTGCAGATAGGCCTCGCCACGGTGCTTGGTGATCTTGGTCAGGTCGGGCGCATAGTAGGCGCCCTCGCCGAATAGCGTGTGGCAATTGATGCAATTGTTAGCGTGCCAGACATCCTTGCCGTGAGTCACTGCGGGCGTGATCTTGTCGGCGTTGGTCAGCTTGCCAAACTGGCGATGACTGTCGAGCGTCATGCCCAGAAAAATCACGACTGCCAGAACAGTCGAGCCGATGGCAAACAGGCGTGATTGGCGTTTGTTCACGGGACCGTCCTTATATGCTTACACGCCGATACCGGACCAGTACTTGATCGAAATGAAGGCTGCGTAAACGATTGCTACAAGCATCAGAGCCACTACAACATAGCTAAAGAGCCTCAACGGTGCGATCCATGCCTGCATCACTACCTCCCTGGGGTTTCATTTGTGCCTGAGCGAATGCCCGACCGTTCAAAAAGTCGGATGCCCTGAAAATGCCAGGCAATTCAATTCACTAAAGCCATAACTCGCTTGTCGACGATTCCAGCGTAGTCAGGAAACGCGCGCTGGTCTGTGCGGCAGCGTACATTCACTGCCCGATATCGTTGGCGTCTTGCCTGGCAGGTAGATAAAAAGTTAAAGGCGCGGTGCCGTTCGCCGAAATGCCTCAGAAACCATCAGTCAAAAAAAATCCGTCCCGGCTCGCGCCGGAACGAATATTTCTCTTATCTACAGATAAAAAGGGCCAAGCCCCCGTGATACTTGCGCAAGTAGCTACGTTTTTAATAGCATGTGACGCAGACTCACTCAGTGCCCCGCCGCCTCGAACCTGAACACCCCGGGGTCGCGAATCGGGTCCACATCGACCGGAATCGTGCTCTTGGGCGGGAAGCGCCCTTCCAGCAGCAACTTGCTGAGCGGGTTTTCGATGCGTTGCTGAATGGCGCGCTTCAGCGGCCGCGCACCGAACACCGGATCAAAGCCTACCTTCGCCAGTTCGGCAATTGCGGCCTCTGACACCTCCATCGTGAGATCCATCTTTTGCAGACGGGCCATCAACACCTTCAGCTGGATGCGCGCAATCGACTCGATATTTTTCGCATCCAGCGCGTGGAACACCACTGTCTCATCAATGCGGTTCAGGAACTCGGGGCGGAAATAGTTTTTCAACTCGTCCGTCACCGCGTCCTTGATCTCTTCGTACGGCCTGCCGACCATCGACTGGATGATGGGTGAACCGATGTTGCTGGTCATCACGATCACCGTGTTTTTGAAGTCCACCGTACGGCCCTGGCCGTCGGTCAGGCGACCATCGTCCAGCACCTGCAGCAGCACGTTAAACACGTCGGGGTGCGCTTTCTCGACCTCGTCGAGCAGCAGCACGCTATAGGGCTTGCGCCGCACGGCTTCGGTCAGATGCCCGCCCTCTTCGTAACCCACGTAGCCCGGCGGCGCGCCAATCAGGCGGGCGACCGAATGCTTTTCCATGAATTCGCTCATGTCGATGCGAATCAAATGGTCTTCGCTGTCGAACAAAAAGCCAGCCAGTGCCTTGCACAGCTCGGTCTTGCCGACGCCGGTGGGACCCAAAAACAGGAAGGAACCCGTCGGGCGGTTCGGGTCACTCAGGCCCGAACGCGAGCGGCGAATCGCATTGGCCACCGCGCCAATGGCTTCGGCCTGGCCTACGACGCGCTCGTGCAGCTTGCCTTCCATTAGAAGCAGCTTTTCTCTTTCGCCCTGCATCATCTTGGCGACCGGAATACCCGTGGCACGGCTGACAACCTCTGCGATTTCCTCCGCACCGACTTGCGTGCGCAGCAGTTTGGGCGTGCTGCTGGTGCCCTTTTGAGCTTCATGGTCCTGCGCTGATTTCAGCCGCTTTTCCAGATCGGGCAACTTGCCATATTGCAGCTCGGCGACCTTGTTGAAGTCGCCCTTCCGGGTGAACTCCTCAATCTGGAAGCGAATGCTGTCGCGCTCTTCCAGCAAGCCTTTAGAGCCTTGATCTTCCGCTTTCTCGGCCTGCCAGATTTCGTCGAGGTCGGCAATTTCCTTTTGCAGTTTCTCGATCTCTTCGGCAATCAGGCCAAAACGTTTGAGCGACGAATCGTCTTTCTCGCGACGCACGGCTTCACGTTCGATCTGCAACTGAATCAGCCGGCGGTCCAGCCGGTCCAACACTTCCGGCTTGGAGTCGATCTCGATCCTGACCTTGGCTGCCGCCTCGTCGATCAGGTCGATGGCTTTGTCGGGCAAAAACCGGTCTGTCACGTAACGGTGTGACAGCTCGGCCGCCGCGACGATGGCGGGGTCGGTGATCTGTACGCCGTGATGCGCCTCGTACTTCTCCTGCAGGCCTCGCAAAATAGCAATCGTTGCCTCCACCGTGGGCTCGCCGACCAGAATCTTCTGGAAACGGCGCTCCAGCGCAGCGTCTTTTTCAATGTACTTTCGGTATTCGTCTAGCGTAGTCGCGCCAACGCAGTGCAGCTCGCCCCGCGCCAGCGCCGGCTTGAGCATGTTGCCAGCATCCATCGCACCTTCAGCCTTGCCAGCG
>JANNKV010000067.1:0-96175 GCA_031396485.1 Polaromonas sp.
GTACAGCAAGTTTGCCGGCGCCGGCGACAAAGCCGCCGTGCGCCAGGCCGCGCTCAATGCAGCGGCAGCCGCCAGCCAGAACGAAGTCGACGATGCGCCCACTGAAGCCGCCGCCCCTGCTGCGCCCAAGACGACGTTGACATCCCGCCGCATCAAGGCCGTCAGCCCGGTCGCCGCTGCCACGCCCAAGCTGCCGGACGCGCCGTTTTAAGTTGCGTCAAACGGCCCGTTTTTACGTCAATCAGCACGCCGCCGCGAGTCTGGCTAGCGCATGAGTGACTTCATTGACCTTGATGGCGTGAATCAGCCCGAATCCGCAGTGGCGGTGGCTTCCAAACACACGCCGATGATGCAGCAGTACCTCGCCCTCAAGGCGGGCTACCCCGACACGCTGCTGCTCTACCGCATGGGCGACTTTTACGAGGTGTTTTTTGGCGACGCCGAAAAAGCCGCGCGCCTGCTCGACATCACGCTGACGAAGCGCGGTGCCTCCAACGGCGAGCCGATCCCGATGGCCGGCGTGCCTTTTCATTCGCTCGAAGGCTACCTGGCCAAGCTGATCAAGCTCGGCGAATCGGTAGCCATTTGCGAGCAGGTTGGCGATGTAGCCACCGCCAAGGGCCCGGTCGAACGCAAGGTGGTGCGCGTCGTCACACCCGGCACGCTGACTGATTCGGGCCTGCTCGGCGACAAGACCGAATCCATCTTGCTGGCCGTGCACCAGGGCGCGCGCAACCGCTGCGGCCTGGCCTGGCTCAGCGTGACTCAGGGCGCGATTCATCTGGCGCAGTGCGCGCCCGACGAACTCGACGCCTGGCTGGGCCGAATTGCGCCCAGCGAGTTGATCTACAACATCGACGTGACGCCGGCTTTCGAGCAGCGCCTGAAAGCCCTGCGCAGCGCGGCCACGGCCCGGCCAGCGTGGCAGTTTGATGCGGCACTCGGCGCACGTCGCCTGCTCGATCAACTGAAAGTCGCCTCGCTGGCCTCGTTCAATGCCGACGCGCTGAACGACGCGCATGCCGCAGCGTCGGCGCTGCTGGGCTACGCCGAACACACCCAAGGCCGCGCACTGCCGCATGTGCAGACCCTGGTGGTAGTGCGGCCCGATGAGTTGATCGAACTGCCGCCGACGACGCGCCGCAACCTCGAACTCACGCAAACGCTGCGCGGGGAAGATTCACCGACGCTGTTTTCACTGCTGGACACCTGCATGACCGGCATGGGCAGCCGCGCGCTGAAAAGCTGGCTACTCAGCCCGCGTCGCGACCGCACGCAAGCCGCCGAACGCCTGTCGGCCATCACGCACCTGCGGGGCGGCCTGCAGCAAACCCTGCGCAGCCAGCTCAAAGGCAGCAGCGACGTGGAACGCATCACGGCCCGCATCGCGCTGCGCCAGGTGCGCCCGCGCGAACTCGTGGGCCTGTTGTTGACGCTACAAAAAACAGAGCTGCTTGCGCAGGTATTGCCCGGGCTACCGGCCCTTTTGACTCAAATAATACACCATATGAAGACACCAGCCGGTTGCGCAGACCAGCTCGGGCGCTACCTGCTGGACGAGCCCGCCGCGCTGATCCGCGACGGCGGCGTCATCAACCACGGTTGCGACGCCGACCTGGACGAGCTGCGCGCGATTCAGACCAACTGCGATGGTTTTCTGCTCGACCTCGAAGGCCGTGAAAAAGCCCGCACCGGCATCGCCAACCTGAAGGTGCAATTCAACCGCGTGCATGGTTTTTTCATCGAAGTGACGCAGGGCCAGCTGGACAAGGTTCCCAGCGACTACCGGCGTCGTCAGACGCTGAAGAACGCCGAACGCTACATCACGCCCGAGCTGAAAGCCTTTGAAGACAAGGCGCTGTCGGCGCAGGAACGTGCGCTGGCCCGCGAGAAATTTCTGTACGAAGAACTGCTGGATCAGCTGCAGGCATTCATTGCGCCGCTGAGTGCCCTGGCACGCGCCCTCGCCTCGCTCGACGCGTTGTGTGCGCTGGCCGAACGCTCGTTAACGCTGAACTGGGCCGCGCCGGTGTTCGTGAAGGAGCCGTGCATTGCCATCACCGAAGGCCGGCACCCGGTGGTCGAGGCGCGGCTGGCTGAAACGGGCGGCGGTGCCTTCATCGCCAACGACTGCAGCATGGGCAGCAAGCACCGCATGCAGGTCATCACCGGCCCCAACATGGGCGGCAAATCGACCTACATGCGGCAGGTAGCGCTCATCGTGCTGCTGGCCAGCGTGGGCTCGTACGTGCCGGCAGCCAGTTGCCGGCTCGGGCCAATCGACGCGATTCACACCCGCATCGGCGCGGCCGACGACGTGGCGAATGCGCAATCGACCTTCATGCTCGAGATGACGGAGGCCGCGCAGATTCTTCACGCCGCCACGCCACATTCACTGGTGCTGATGGACGAGATCGGCCGAGGCACCTCGACCTTCGACGGTCTGGCGCTGGCGGCTGGCATTGCCGCCTATCTGCACAACAAGACGCAGGCCTTCACGCTGTTTGCCACGCATTATTTCGAGCTGACTGAATTTCCGGCGCAGCACCATGCGGCCATCAACGTGCATGTGAGCGCGGTCGAGTCGGGCGCCAGCATCGTCTTCATGCACCATATCGAGCCTGGCCCGGCCAGCAAGAGCTACGGCATTGCAGTGGCCAAACTGGCCGGCGTGCCGGCGGCGGTGGTCAATCACGCCAAGAGCGCACTCAACGCGCTGGAAACCCAGCAAACCGAGGCGCGCGCGCAGGTCGATTTGTTCGCTGCGCCGCCCGAGCCGCCTGCGGCCGAGCAGAGCGCGCTTGACAAGGCGCTGCATCAGATTGATCCTGACGCCCTGAGCCCGCGCGAGGCGCTGGATGCGCTGTACCAGCTCAAAAAACTCTCAAAGCCGCTGTGACGCTGCCAGCCTCCGAAGTTCAATACGCGACACCTTTATCTCAGAACAACCTCCAACATTTGCCAAAGCCCATCATGACTTATTGCGTCGCTGTCAAACTCAATGCCGGTCTGGTTTTTTTATCAGATTCGCGCACCAACGCCGGGCTGGACCACATCAGCACCTTCCGCAAAATGATCGTCTATGAAAAGCCAGGCGACCGCTTCATGGTGCTGCTGTCGGCCGGCAATTTATCGATCTCGCAGTCGGTGCGCGAGATTTTGCAGGTCGAGCACCTGAAAGACCCGGGCAGCGCCGAGCCGATCACGATCTGGAACGCGAAAAGCATGTTCGACGCCGCCCGCGTGCTGGGCTCGGCGATTCGCCGCGTCTATGACCGCGACGCCGCCGCGCTGCGCCATGCCGATGTCGATTTCAATGTGTCGCTGGTCTTCGGTGGGCAGATTCGGGGCGAAAAGATGCGGCTGTTCCAGATGTATTCGGCCGGCAACTTCATCGAGGCGACGGATGAGACGCCCTACTTCCAGGTGGGCGAATCAAAATACGGAAAGCCTGTACTCGACCGCGTATTGACACCCCACACGCCGCTGGCCGAAGCCGCCAAATGCGTGCTGGTCTCGATGGACTCGACGATGAAGTCGAATCTGTCGGTCGGCCTGCCGCTGGACCTGGTGGTGTACGAGGCAGACTCGTTTCAAAGCGACAAGATCGTCTGCATCGACAACGACAACCCCTACTACCAGATGATGCACAACAATTGGGGCAGAAAACTGCGCGAAGTGTTCGACAGCATTGAAGACCCCGTATGGGACGACGCCCACACCGACATTCCGCTGAAGATGCCGGCCACGCGTCATGACCCGCTGCGCAAGATTACCTCGCCCGAAGAAAAGCTGATCTGAAGATCTGAAGTGAAGCTGTGCCCTCATCGTCCAAACCACTGATCATTTTTTCCCACGGCAACAGCTTTCCAGCCAGCACCTACGGCGTGCTTTTTCACGGCCTGAAAAGTCGCGGCTTCAACGTCCAGGCGATCGAGAAATTCGGCCATGACCCGGCCTACCCGGTCACCAGCAACTGGCCACACCTGGTGCAGCAGCTGGCCGACTTCACCCACGCACAGGTCGAAAAAACCGGCCAGCCGGCGTTTCTGGTCGGCCATTCGCTCGGCGGCTTCTTGAGCCTGATGTGCGCCGCCTTGCACCCGGTGCTGGGCGAGCAAGCCGTCCGCGGCGTGGTGCTGCTCGATGCACCGGTGATTGGCGGCTGGCGCGCCACGGCGCTCGGCGTGGCCAAACGTGCGCGGCTGGTCGGCTCGGTGTCGCCCGGCGCCATCAGCCGCCGGCGCAGGAACCAGTGGCTGAGCAAAGACGACGTGTTCGCGCATTTCCGCAGCAAGAAAGCGTTTGCCCAGTGGGACGAGCAGACGCTACGCGACTACATCGAGCACGGTACGCACGATGCGGCCCTGGAGCCGGGGCGCGTACTGAGCTTTGACCGCGAGGTCGAAACCAGCATCTACAACACGCTGCCCGACAACATGGAACAACTCATCCGGCGCCACCCGCTCAAGTGCCCGCTGGCGTTCATCGGCGGCCGCGAATCGCTTGAAGTCAAGCAGGTCGGCATGGCGCTGACCGAGCGCCTGACCAGGGGCCGCGTGATGATGATGGACGGAACGCATCTGTTCCCGATGGAGCGGCCGCAAGCTACGGCGGCGGCTGTCGAGGCGGTACTGCTGAACATGCTGAACGTGCCGTAGTGAGCCCGTTCAGCCTCGCCAGACGCTATTATTTTTATAGCTGCTTGCGCACGTTTTACCTGGGCTAGAGGCACAAAACTTATCTAACCGTTCGCCCTGAGCTTGTCGAAGGGTCTTCGCGGCGCACGCAGGCTTCGACAGGCTCAGCCCGAACGGGTGTTAGCGTTCAACCCGCCCAGTTGATCACGCCAGTCCACGCCGTGACCAACACCACAATACCGAACGCAATGCGGTACCACGCAAATGGCACAAAGCTGTGGCTGGCGATGTATTTCAGCAGCCAGCGTATGCACAGCCAGGCGCTGAGGAACGAGAACAGCAGGCCCACGGCAAACATCGGCACATCTGCCACTGACAGCAAACCACGCTCTTTGTACAGGCTGTAGGCGCCCGCACCGATCAGCGTCGGAATCGCCAGGTAAAACGAAAAATCAGTGGCTGCCTTGCGCGACAAACCCAGCAGCATGCCGCCGATGATGGTGGCGCCGCTACGGCTGGTGCCCGGAATCATCGCGAAGCATTGCACCAGACCCACCTTCAGCGCGTCCATCATCGACATGTCTTCAACCGCGTGAATGCGCGCCACGGCCGGGTTCTTTTCCTGGCGCTTTTCAGCTCACAAAATGATGAATCCCCCAATGATGAAGGTGCTGGCCACCACCACCGGTGTGAAGAGATTTTCCTTGATCGCCTTGCCGAACAGCAGGCCCAGCACCACCGCTGGAATGAAGGCGATCAACACATTCAGCGCAAACTGCTGCGCCTGCTTTTCGGTCGGCAGCGCCACCACGGTGTCGCGGATTTTTTGCCAGTAGACAAGGATGACCGCAAAAATTGCGCCGGTCTGGATGGCAATGTCGAACACCTTGGCCTTCTCGTCATCAAACCCCAACAGCGCGCCCGCAAGAATCAAATGTCCGGTTGATGAGATCGGAAGAAATTCGGTCAGGCCTTCAACGATGCCCATGATGGCGGCCTTGATCAGCAATGCAATATCCACGCGGTCTCCTGAAAGTGAACCCGGATTATCGCTTCACGGTTTGTTGCGCTGCATCGCCAGCTGATCTCTACCGGTCGCCGCCGAGGCGAAATTCAATATAAGCCATTGGTTTTATTAATTCACTTACATCAGTGACACTTATGACTTTGATAATCTCCAAATGAGCGGGTGGCGCCTGATACCAAAGCAAATTTAGATGGTTACTGTTGGATACATCTCACAACAGAAAGCTTTCATGACTTCACTTCCCGCTCGGCGCCACGCGCTTGCCTCCCTCGCAGCAGCCGTCGCCGCCGTCTTTTTGAGCGGCTGCGACAGTCCGCCGTCCACCGTCAAGATTGGCGTGGCTCAACCTCTTTCGGGCAACCTGGCGGACCTCGGGCAGGACCTGCTCAATGGTGTGAAGCTGGCGGCGGCCGAGCTCAACAAGGAAGGCTTCAAGATCAAGGGCAAGCCGGTCACGATCGAGATCGTGGCGATGGACGACCGGTCTGATCCAGCCGAGGGCGTGAAGATCGCCCAAAAAATGGTCGACGCCGGCGTGGTTGCCGTGATCGGCAATCTCAATTCCGGTGTCAGCATTCCGGCAGCGCCGGTTTATGCCGCGCACAACATCGCGCAGCTGGCGATTTCGACCAACCCAAAATTCACCGAACTCGGCCTGGCCACCACGTTCCGGCTGGTCGCCAACGACAACCTGCAGGCACGGGCCATCGGCTCGTTTGCCGCACGCCAATTGAGCGTGTCGAGATTCGCGGTCATCGACGACAGCACGGCGTACGGCAAGGGCCTGGCCGAAGGTGCCTCGGTCGAGCTGAAGAAAGCTGGCAAGGAGATCGTCCTGCGCCAGTCGTTCGACGACAAAACTATCGCCTTCGACACGCTGGCGGCGAAGCTCAAGGCTGAAAGGGTCGAAGCCGTGGTTTCGACGATGGCCGACTTCCAGATGCTTGCCTTGCTGGAAGCATTGAAAAAAGTTGACCATACCAACGTGAGCATTCTGGGTGGCGACACCATCAAGACCACCGCCATGCTCAAGGGCATAGGCATGGTGAAAGGGCTTTACACCACTTCGCCCATCCTCAATGCCAAGGAATTTGCGGGTGGCAAGAAGTTTCTGGACGGCTACCGCGCGGCCTACAAGATCGACCCAGCTTATGGCGGCCACTACACCTATGACGCCATGCATGTGCTGGCTGCCGCCATGAAACGCGCCGAGTCAGCCGACCCTAAAAAGATCACCCAGGTCCTGCGCGCGATGGACGGTTACGCGCCGGTCACAGGCTCCATGAAATGGGACGCCGTGGGCGAGCAGCGCTACGGTGTTGTCGGTGTGTACTCGGCGCGTGCCGGTGACTGGGAATTGCAGCTTCGATCCGATCTGTGGTGATAGCCTCTTGGCCCAGGCGTGATTGCTGCACGCCTGAATTGCGCAACGCGGCCACTGCTAAGCTCTTGCCCATGACCACCTCACAGGCCCTGGCCACACCCACGGACGTCCTTGATTTCTGGCTAGGCGACGGCGTGCAGCTCGGCTGGCCGACCCAGAACATGAGCAAGCGCTGGTTCGGCGGCGGCGCTGCGCTGGATGAAGAAATCAAATCGTGTTTTGGCCCGCGGGTTTTGCAGGCACTCAATGGCGAGCTGACTGACTGGGCACAAACCGCGCCAACCCCGGTGCTGGGCCAACTGGCGCTGGTGATCTTGCTCGACCAGTTCACCCGCAACGTGTTCCGTGGCGATGGTCGGGCCTTCAGCGGAGATGAGCGTGCCCGGCAACTGGTGCTGCAAGTCATCGCCTCCAAAGCAGACCAGCAGTTGCCCTGGGTCGGCCGCGTGTTCATGTATATGCCGCTGATGCATGCGGAAACGCTGGCACTGCAAACTGAATGCATCGCGCGGTTTACGCAGCTGCTTCAGGATGCACCCGAAGCCCTGAAGGAGCGGCTGCAGGACAACCTCGACTTCGCCCGCAAGCACGAAGAAATCATTGCCCGGTTCGGCCGTTTCCCCTATCGCAATACGGCTCTCGGGCGGTCAAGCACCGAAGAGGAAGAAGTCTTTCTCGCAAACGGCCCGCGCTTCGGGCAGTAGCCATTGATCAGGACTGCGGCGATTTGCGCCCGCAGTCCTTCCGCCCGGCGTCCTACAGTCGTTGAGCGCTGCCAGGCGCTTACTGGTCCCATCAAAACTATTATTTGAGGGGTTTCATGAAAAGCACACACAACACCGCCTGGGCCTACACCAAAGGCACCATCGCCACAATCGCCATGGTCACCGGCACCGCGCTGATGATTGCCGCCTGCTCGACCGTGAAAGCACCGCCCAAGGAATTCACGCAGGACATGCTCGATCCGCAAGTCCAGGTACCCGCCGGCAACGTGGCCATGCTTGAAACCACCGCTACCGGTTTGCTCAACTACGAATGCAAGGCCAACCCCGCTGCACAAGGCGCCATTGGCTGGGTGCTGGTCAGTCCGCAAGCCGACCTGGTGGACCGTACCGGCAAGCAGGTGATGAAATACTCAGGCCCGCCGGCAACATGGACGCACATGGACGGCTCCAGCGTGGTCGGGACGCAGATTGCTTTCGCACCGCGCCTGGGCTCTACCAACATCGCGCAGCAGTTGTCGAAAGGCGCGCCTGGTGCGGGCGCCGGCGTACTGCAAAACGTCACCTACATTCAGCGCATCAAGACCAAAGGCGGCCAGGACTTGAGCAAGGCCTGCTCATCGAACGACGTGGGCGACAAACTGACGCTGCCCTACCAGGCTGACTATGTCTTCTGGAAAGCGGCGTAAGGCTCCGGCCTTTTTCCCGGCCTTGGAGTCTGCGCGGCAGAAGGCGTCGAAGCGAAAAGTGGCCCCAGCGAGGATAGTTTTTGACGATTTCGCCGCCGAATATCTAGATATTTGGCAAGAAAGCGGCGAAAAATAGACCGCTGCGGACACTTTGCAGCCGACGCACCTTCTGCCGCGCAGACTCCTGGCCACACGGCTGCCCGCAGATGAAAAAAAGCCCGCTTGATGCGGGCTTTTTACTGATGGATTTCAGCTTAACGCTGGTAATAGATCGGTGCAGGCGCATAGCCACCACGGTTGCCGTAGTAACCGCCGCGGTAGCCATCAGGCCGACCGTCGCCATTGCGGTCGCGGTAGTAGCCGCCACGACGACCATCATGCCGGTCGTCATCATCACGATCACGGTAGCCGCCATGGCGGCCCTGCCAGCCGTGCGGGCGGCCGTAGTAGATGGGCGCGGGCTGCACGTAAACGGGGCGCGGACGGTAATACACCGGAGGCGGCTCATAATAAATCGGGGCGGGTTGCACATACACGGGACGTGGCCGCACGTAGACCGGCGCCGGTTCCACATAAACCGGCTGCGGATAGCCGCCATACACCGGGTAGGCATTGGTCACACCCACCGCGACGCCCGGCAGGCCGACGCCAACAGAAAACGACACGTCGCCGCGCGCCTCGGCCGAGCTGGCAAAACCCATTGCCGCAATGGCAAGGGCGGCGGACGCACCGGCGATGATGGCCGAGCGTTTGGCCGACAGGCCGGTGTTCATCGCGGTATTCATGGTGGCGCTGGTCATTGTTCAATCTCCTTGTAGGGCGGGAAATGCCCATGCCTTTATTAAACGCAGCAGGCTGCAAACGGCTTACCTTCTGCTTCGTGAAGACCGTAGCCAAACGTAACTCTTTGACCTTGCGGCCTAAAATCACAATCATGAACTCCCCTGCTACCCCACCTGCGCCCCCCAATTCAGCGAAACCGGCCGCCCCGGCAGACAAAGACGCGCCCAAGCACAGCAACTTTTTGCGCCAGATCATCGAAAAAGACCTGGCTGAGGGCACCTACGCCAGCCGCCGCTGGGGCGGCACCCCGGGCGACGCCGCCCACCACGCCGCCGGCCAGCCCGACCCGGCCAAGGTGCGCCTTCGCTTTCCGCCTGAGCCCAACGGCTACCTTCACGTCGGCCACGCCAAAAGCATTTGCCTGAACTTCGGCCTGGCGCGCGACTACGGCGGCGTGTGCCATTTGCGTTTTGACGACACCAACCCTGAAAAAGAAGACGCCGAATACGTCACCAGCATCAAAGACGCCGTGAAGTGGCTCGGCTTTGACTGGGAAGCCGCCGGCGAGTCGATGCTGTACCAGGCCAGCGACTACTTCGACTTCATGTACCGCGCCGCTGAATACCTGATCGAAGCCGGACACGCCTACGTGGACGAGCAGACCGTCGAGCAGATCCGGCTCAACCGCGGTGATTTCTCCAAGCCCGGCGTTGACAGCCCTTTCCGCGCCCGCACACCCACTGAAAACCTGGCCCGCTTCCGTGAAATGCGTGACGGCCAGCATGAAGACGGCTCGATGGTGCTGCGCGCCAAAATCGACATGGCCAGCCCCAATATCAACCTGCGCGACCCGG
This sequence comes from Polaromonas sp., assembly GCA_031396485.1. Classification (GTDB taxonomy): domain Bacteria; phylum Pseudomonadota; class Gammaproteobacteria; order Burkholderiales; family Burkholderiaceae_C; genus Polaromonas. The sequence continues at coordinate 10,100 of JANNKV010000067.1, forward strand.
CCATCTACCGCATCCGCCGCGCCACGCACCACAACACCGGCGACACCTGGTGCATCTATCCGATGTACACCTACGCGCACCCGATTGAGGACGCGCTGGAGCAGATCACCCACAGCCTGTGCACGCTGGAGTTTGAAGACCAGCGCCCTTTTTACGACTGGCTGTTAGACCGATTATGTGAAGGCGGCCTGGTCGCCACGCCGCATCCGCATCAATACGAATTCGCGCGGCTGAACCTGACGTATGTTCTGACCAGCAAACGCAAGCTGGCCCAACTGGTGTACGACCACAAAGTCACCGGCTGGGACGACCCCCGCATGCCCACCATCGTCGGCCTGCGCCGGCGCGGCTACACCCCCGAGGCGCTGCAACTGTTCGCTGAACGCATCGGCGTGACCAAGAGCGACAGCTGGATCGACTACAGCACGCTGGAAGGCGCACTGCGCGACACGCTAGACCCGATTGCCCCCCGCGCGATGGCCGTGCTGGACCCGGTGAAGCTGGTGTTGACGAACTGGGATGCCGTGATGGGAGCTGGTGTGCTGGACGATTGCTCTGCCCCCGTCCACCCCCACCACCCCGAGCTGGGCAAACGCAACTTCAAGATCGGCAAGGAAGTGTGGATTGAACGCACCGACTTCGAAGAAACCCCGCCGAAAGGCTTTTTCAGGTTGTTCCCGCCGCATGTGAACGCAAGCGGTGCAACGCTTGCGGGGAATCGAGTCCGCCTGAAATACGGCCACGTCATCGAATGCACCGGCTGCACGAAAGACGCCAATGGCCAGGTCGCCGAAGTACAAGCCGTGCTGATCCCAGACACCAAAAGCGGCACCCCCGGCTCAGACGCCGTCAAAGTCAAAGGCGTGATCACCTGGGTCGGCGTGAACGACGCCGTGCCCGCCGAAGTGCGGCTGTATGACCGGCTTTTCGTCGAAGCGCACCCCGAAGCGGGCGGCAAGGATTTTCTGGAGAACCTGAATACCAACAGCCTGAAGGTGATGCGGGCTGTGGTGGAACCGTCACTGGCTGCGGCGAAGGCTGATGACAAGTTTCAGTTTGAGCGACATGGGTATTTTGTGGCTGATCGGGTGGATCACATTCAAGGCACCAAACTGGTGTTTAACTTGGCTGTGGGGCTCAAAGATAGCTGGGGCAAATGATGCGCAGCAACCGCTTCGGGCTGCCCGTTGTATTGACAGAGCACGCACGGTTGCGAATGGAAGAACGCGATATTAACGCCGCACTGATTCTGGAAATCATCGAAACCGGCACACTAAAAGAAGCTGGCGGCCCTCATTACTGGCTCTTTAAACATTTCCCTAACCGCGCCGACAACTTGCTATGCGTAGCCGCCGTGATTGACAATGTAGTCGTGGTCAAAACCATCATGCATCACTGGGAGCCTCAACCATGAAAAGCATCTATTTCGAGAACGACGACATCCTGCAAATCCGTGTTTCAGACAAACCCATCGTGCGCGAGGTTTCTCAAGGCTGGAATACGAACATCAGCTATGCCGAAGACGGCTCGATTGTTGAGATTGTGTTGCTTGATGCCAAAAAAGAAGGTTTGCTGCCGCTGGAACACAGAAAAGCAGCATGAGTGGCAGCACGCTTGAAAGCCAGACAGGAAGCGACAACGTCTTTCGCGACTTGGGGTTTCCTGAAGCTGAGGCGCAAAACCTGCTGCTTCGCGGGGACCTGGTCATTCATATTCGCAAAGTCATCGACAAGCTTGGCATCACGCAAGCAGAAGCCGCCAAGCGCGCTGGCATCACACAGCCACGTATGAACGATCTGGTGAAAAACCGTACCCATAAACTCACGCTTGATGCGCTGGTCAATGTGGCGGCCAACTTGGGCTATTCAGTGCAGATGCAACTGAAACCTAAAAAGGTTGCGTGAAATTCAACTTAACCGTCGAACCCAGATTGCGATGTACCCATGCCCATGACTGAAAAACAACTGCGCGAACGCGATGCAAAGCGAGATTTGGGCGCAGAGCTGCTTCATTCCATTCAAGAAAGTCGAAGATTCGCCAAATAATGTCGATTCAGAAGCGCCGACAATTCCAGCGTTGACTTCCCCGATACGTATTATATAAAAAGTCAATGAATCCAATTATCCGATGGGCGGGAAGTAAAAGGTATTTAGCAAAATATCTTTTGCCGGAATTTCCGAAAACATTAAATCGTTACGTTGAACCATTTTGCGGTTCCGCTAGCTTATTTTTCTTGCTGGAACCCAAAAAAGCACTTCTTTCAGATATTAACTCGGAGCTCATTAATGCTCTTCAATTGATTCGCTCAAACAACCGTGAGGTAATGAATAAATATGAAAGCTTGCCTGACGACAAAGAAGTATTCTATTTGGTTAGATCGCTTGACCCAAATACTCTAAGCAGAACAGAACGAGCAGCGCGCTTTCTTTACCTTAACAGACTTTGTTTTAATGGTCTCTATCGTACAAATAAAGCCGGAAGCTTCAACGTTCCATACAGTGGTCAAAGAAATTCGAAACTTTTATTAAAAAGGGAAGTGTCGAGCGCCAGCAAGCTACTGACCGGGTGTGAGCTGGTGAACAAAGATTTCAAAGAAACAATTGGCCGCACCGTTGCTGGCGATTTCATTTATGTCGACCCACCCTACGCATCCACTGATCGAAAATCATTCTGTGAGTACGATGCAAATTCTTTTGGCACTAAAGACATCGAAGATCTTTGGAACGCATTGAGCTACGCGGACGAAAGGGGGGTGAAATTTATGCTTTCATACACTGAATGTAGCGAGATTTACAGATTCTCGCAGCGCTGGTCTACTACGAAAATTCAGGTTCGAAGAAATATAGCTGGCTTTGCAGGACATCGAAAAATGGCTACAGAAGTAGTCATAAAAAATTACTAAGGGAAATTGACGTATGCAGAATTCTAGGGAGCGACTCGGCGAATTGGTAAAATCAATGCGCGAACACAAAAGTTTATCGCAAGACACTCTTAGCAATTCACTTACTGGCATCAACCGATCGAATATTGCACATCTCGAGCAAGGTCTACGCTTACCTCGCCCAGAAATTTTGGAGAAAATCTGCGTTAAGCTTGATATTCCAAGGAACTATTGGATAGAGTTTCTTAATCAAGACGTGCAAACACGGTCGGATTTTGAAGAACAGCTAGCAGAGTTATGCGGTAGAAGTGTAACACTCGACGGTCACGAATCTAGTACTCGCTTTGTTGCGGACAAAGCAATACGACGCCTTTTCGACGGTACGCATTCCGAGATACAACTCCACGATTTATTTAACAGTATTCTCGTTTTTTATGGGGTTCGACCGGCAAGTAAGGAATTCTTTAACAGATACTTCAACGCCACTAGTTTTGCATCTCCAGACGCATTCAGAAACTCTGTGCTTGCGTATCAAGAAGATGCAGTTAGGTTATTCAGCACCTTCGAGGATGGTTACGAAAAGCTCAATGAAGCAACTAGTGTGGTTGAGTGTTTAGCGCCAATCGGAATTAAAGAGACCCATGGCTACAGCGCACGTGCAGATTGGCGAATACCTAATGAAATTGTTGATGAGAGGCTTCCTGATCTTGGGTATATCTCTGCCGCGAGAGTGAAGCAAGAGAATGATGAGCGAGGCACGCTGAGCAAATTTCTGAAAAACCTAGCGCGCGAGTTTCGTGAAAAGGATTCTGGTACTGCAGTACTTGCTATTCCAAATAAAACGAAAATCCGGATGGATTCGTTGCTTCGAAAATTCGAATCTCATTTTCAGCACGGCCTCTTTTCACCGCTATTTGCACCAAGCGCAGACGAAATTGATCAAGAAGCGGAAAGGCTCGCCCCAAAATCTGACGACGAGATCACCCGAATGGATCAAACACAGATGCGGCGCTCGAAAATTTAGCATTCTACCTTGCATCTGATTTTCTAGACGTTTATGTTGCGACTTCGATGCGCTCCGATGCAGACTTTGTTTCAGTTAATGCTTTTACTAAAAAATTATTCTTGCATGATCAAGTGAAGGTACTTAAATTGCGTCACTTCAATCCCACACAGTCGTGGATTGACGATAGGATTGCAAAAGGACTTGTTGAAGCACTAATGCTTAAACGGGCCTCAGTGACCATCTACATGGCACAAAAGACCGATACATTCGGGAAAGACTCAGAAGCTAGCGTGGCCCTTGGTCAAGGTAAGCCTGTAATTGTTTATGTACCTCGACTTAGCTTCCCGGATGCGTCCGAAGACACTGAAACTTTATTTAAGAAAAGTAGAGCCGAATTGCTGACGATGCTTGATGCCGAGAATCGAGAACATATAGATGAAAGCGTCGATCAGCAGGCAATATTTGGATACGTATTAAGTGCATTACTTGGAAAACTAGACAACATAGCACTGGGCCAAATTGCAGAAACGCACTGGGCTGATTTTGATTTGTATGAAGAGCAAAACCGAATTCCCGAGCTTTATAAATCTCGTTATCGAGAATGGTTGAACTCTTGCAAAAAGAGTGACTATGCATTAATTACAATTCAAGATTTTCGAGAATCAATAATCAATACGCTTGTCGCAAATGCGATAACTTTCGAACGACGCGCGAGACTATTTAGAGAAATTCATCCACTTGCCCTTCAAGTTATTTTATCGACTGGCGTGTTAAATGGAATTTTAGTTGTACGTACAGTTGAACAGTGCGCGTTAATACTTGCACAGTTGATAAAAAACGACTTGTCATTAGAGTTCTTAAAAGACAATAACAACTACCGCCTGATAGAGAAAAAGACTGGAAGTACTGTTCGTGTTATTTCTAGAAACCGACTTTTATTAAATGCATTCTCAATGCACTATCACCGAGCAAACTCATGAGCTCAATCTTCGACCCTTCCATTGAATCTGAGATACGAAACCACTGCTGGAACTATTTTTCACTACACGCTCAACAAAGAATGAGTGTGTTCCAGTTTTTCATCACACTTGAGACAGGGCTAATTGGTGCTGGCCTTTTTGTACTGCAATCAAAATTGCAATTTGCTAACTCATATTGGGCAATGGGAATAGGGCCGCTAATTTTTATGTTCGCATTCATTTTTTGGAAAATAGATCAACGCACGAAGGATCTAATTAAGAATGCGGAAATATCTCTGAAAGAAATCGAATGCTTTTTTCTTCAGAATTCAACAATTGTTAAAACCCTTCCGTTCTGCAACGATCCACAGAGTGTCGGCCTGATGGCATCATTTCCACTATTCCCTGGTCGCCTTACTTATTCAAAATCTTTTGGTACTGTTTTCGTCGCTTGTGGAATTTTCGGCGTGTTGTTCACTTTGGTCCTATTTACATCGCTGGTCACAAAATAGTCATTAGTCGTTTACATAACGAGCAAATTGATAATCAGGGCAACTTGTGGCAGATTCCAATTAATTCAGCAGATCAAAGGATCGAACGATGGCTCAAGCGACAAAATCTTCTAACAACCTACTAATCCACTCGCCTAAAGAGCTGGACAAAGCGCTCAGGCTGTCAGTCGACCGCGCCCGCCGCATGGCTGAAGCCTTTGGCCTAAAAGTGCCAGGCGTTGCACCTAAGCCTTCGAAAGCCCGTGGCGGCGCTGCGAAGACGCGTCGTGCGCGGAAGGCGTAACGCGCGAGGGCTGGCTTGCTACGCTTTTCATAGCTGCTTGCGCACGTATCACCTGGGCTAGCGGCCTTTTTGATGAAGTATCTGCCGATATACGAGTGTGCAACCAGATCGACGAGCCCAAGCTTCAAATGGATGGTGAGTACTGGAATCCGACGTTTAGTATCAGCACAGTCGATAAAACCGAAGGAGCACATCCATGTGGAAGACCGACGACGAACTATTTACGCTGATGCGCGAGCGTCTTTTCCCCGCCGTGGTCGGCGACATTCTGGACACGCTCGGCTACCTTCGGCAGTTCCTGCACCCCCACATTCGGCCCTTAGCCAGCCATATGGTGATTGCAGGGCGCGCGATGCCGGTGCTTGAAACGCTGTGCTTCGCTGCGGTAGAGGAACAAGGCAAGTTAGCGCTCTCTCGTCAGCCTTTCGGTCTGCTTTTTGAAGCATTGGATGATCTGCGCCCGAATGAGGTCTACGTGGCTACCGGCTGCGCGCCGCAATTCGCGCTGTGGGGCGGACTCATGACCACGCGCGCCCTGCACCTGAAGGCCGCCGGCGCCGTACTTGATGGCTACTCGCGCGACACGTCTGAAGTGCTGGAGCTCGGCCTGCCGGTGTTCTCTTATGGCGGCTATGCCCAGGACCAGGGGCCACGCGGCAAGGTCGTGGACTACCGTGTCGGGGTAGAAATCAACGGCGTGCGCGTGAACCCGGGTGACATCGTTTTCGGCGACCGCGACGGCGTGCTGATCATCCCCAGAGAGGCGGAGGAAGAGGCGATACGCAAGGCCCTGGAAAAGGCCAGCAGCGAGAGCGCGGTACGCACCGCCATCCAGAATGGAATGAGTACGGTCGAAGCCTTCAAGACCTTCGGGGTCATGTGAGCGTCGTGGGCGGAAGGCGTAACGTGAGAGCGCTTGGTTGCTACGCTTTTGATAGCTGCTTGCGCACACTTTACCTGGGCTAGCGGCCTATTTCATCTGAAATTACGTCCAATAAACCGCTATTTTGAGTACCGCCCGGCCCTAAAAAGCAATCCAGCTAAACTCGGCCCATGCGCCCTTCCGAAGCCCTCAACCTGCACCGCACCCGCATCCGCGAGATTGCGCTGAGCCACCGTGTGACGGCCGTTCGGGTGTTCGGCTCTGCCCTGCGCGGTGACGATGTGCCGGGCAGTGATCTGGACTTGCTGGTCGAGCCCACGCCGCAAACCACGCTGATGGACATTGGCGCTATTCGGTTCGAACTGAAAAAGCTGCTGGGGCTGGAAGTCGATGTGCTCACCCCGAACGGTTTGCCTGCGAAGTTTCGCGAGCAGGTTTTGCGCGAAGCGTTGCCGGTATGAGCCGCGCAGACCCGCTCCGGATTGCTGATTACCTTCAGCACGTCTTCGAGGCAATCGACAATATTCAGGAATACACCTCGGGGATGGAACTGGCTGCCTATATGGCTGACCGCAAAACCCGCGATGCGGTTATACGCAACCTGGAGGTGATCGGCGAGGCCTGCAACAACGTCGCAAAACATCACCCAGAATTTGCGGCAAAACACAACGCAATTCCGTGGGGATTCGCGTATGAGATGCGCAATGCACTTTCACACGGCTACTTCACCGTTGACCACGCAATCGTTTGGCAAACCATTCAGCAGGACTTGCCGAAACTACAGGCTCAGGTCGCCAGGTTAACTTGATTCAGCGGACGAATTGCTACGCTTTTGATAGCTGCCTGCGCACGTATCACCTGGTCTAGCGTCCTATTTCACCTGAAATCTATCCAATAAACGTCGTTTCTCTGGCCACGCAATGCCCGCACCGGGGGTGCGCAGAGTCGAGTTAACCACCAACCAGCGCCATAGCTGCGGATTGCCCGGGCTATCAGCGCCTTGGGCCAACGCCGGCTAGGGCCTTACGCTTTTGATCGCCATCCGGTTCGGTGCAGGCCCGTTGCAGAACTTCGCGAAGAACAGGATTTGACCAAACTTGGTCACACCACGCCCGTTCCTCCCGACCTGCTAATGCCCTCCCGCTTCTCCTCTGACCTGTCCGGTGCGCAAGTCCAATGAAGGCCAGTTTTTACGGGCAGTGTATTTCAGGGATTAGCAGCGCGGCGCTACCGTGCCGGCTGACATGCGATGCATTGGCGACACCTGCCAGTCCCAGTGGCCCAGGAATTGCAAAAGCGTCGCTGGAAGTAAGTATTTAGTAGGCGGTTTCATTCGCCTGCCCTTACGGCCACAAAGACCTATCGTCGCCAACTTACAACAAAAATCGGTAAATAGTAGTACCAAAAACCTAATTTCAAGGTTTTATTTGACTACTCTTTCACGCTTCTGAAAGGAAAGTCAATGCGTTTGCTGAATCAAATCAATAGAAGGCTGGTACCGGCCGGCAAGGTTATCGTCCTTGTAGCTTCACTGCTGCTTGCGTCCTGTGGAGGCTCATCAGGCGCGGATTCATCGACGTCGAATACGGTGGCGGCTTCCGGAAACACCGGTCAGCCTGCTCCATCGACTCAGCCTGCTTCAGTTCCCCCTGATGCAAGTCCTCCTGCTGCTGTACCCGCGAAAGATGGCAACGGAAAGCTCAAAATTTTCATCCTGGCTGGCCAGTCCAACATGGTCGGCTATGGCAAGGTCGATTTAGGGGCTGACCTTAGCAAAGCCAGTCGTACGCCGCATATTCTGGGTGGGGCGGGCAGCTTGAGGGCCATGGTCAACAACAATCCGGCTGTTTATAGCTACCTGGTGGACGCCACCAAATCGACCACTTACACCATTGCTGCCAATGCGGCCACCGGAGCCGCTGCCGATACCAAAACCTACCCAAGTTGGGCCACACGCAGCGATGTCTGGGTCTCAAGCTGGGATGAAGGAGCGATCGGCAAAACGACGGAGCGACGAAAAGGTGCGCTAAGCGTGGGTTTTGGTGACGAAAATGTCTTGCCTGCTGGCTATATAGGGCCGGAGTTTGGCTTTGGGCACATCGTGGGCAATGGATTGGTCGACAAGGTGCTGCTGGTCAAAACGTCATGGGGCGGCAAGTCATTGGCAGTGGACTTCAGGCCACCTGGCTCTGGCGGCACCACCGGGCCTTATTACAACGAGATGCTGGCCAAAGTCCGGCTGGTGCTGTCCGACATTAAAAAATATTACCCCGAATATGACGGGAAAGGTTTTGAGGTTGCTGGCCTGGGTTGGCATCAAGGCTGGAATGATCGCGTCAATGCCGCGTATGTGAATGAGTATGAATTTAATCTGGCCAACCTGATCAGGGATGTTCGCAAGGACCTGAATTTACCCCTGCTGCCAGTGGCCATCGCCAATACTGGCATGGCCAACGCAGACAGCGACCCCGTGGCCGTAAAACTGATTGCAGCACAGGGCAATGTCGCTGACCCGAAAAAATACCCTGAATTTGCTGGCAACGTCAGCACCGTTGACACCCGCCCATTTCACTATCCGCAAACATCGCCTGAAATTGGATTTATATACCACTGGAACTACAACGGCGAAAGCTACTTTCATATAGGTGAAAGTATGGGAGTAGCCATGTTGAAACTGATCAAGCCATAAATCAACCTGAGATATCAATAACATGAAACCACTTAATCTGATCGGCAACCTGCGTGCCATTTCATGCACGGCTGTTGTGATTGCTTCAGTCTGTCTGGCGTCTTGTGGAGGGGGAGGTGGCAGTGGCGCAGTCAGTGCAAATTCAACCGGCACCCCAGGGACCAATACGCCGTCGCCAGGCGCTGCTGAGGTCTTAAACCCAACCTTTAACCTCAAAGGCTTTGTATATTGCGGCAAACAAGGTGACGTCAAGGACTTCAAGGTAAAAACGCATGTTGCGTTTGGTCTGGAGTCTGACAACCGCTTTGTTTACCTGTTCAATCAAACTGGCAAGGTTCTGTTGAGTGCCGAGACGTTTGGAAATGATCCAATTCCTTCAAAATATAAAGAAGGTTACTGCAAAGAGGTGACACCCGATAACAACGACGCAGTAGTATTTTCTGCTGCGTTGGCAAAAATCAAGGCTCATATTGATGGCGTGACTGTTCTGTCGGCTGCAGACCTGCAGGAGCAGAATGACCGAATTACCCAAACGATGTACACACTGGCAGACAAAAGCGATACCTTGCTGCTGGCATTTTCAATCCTCACGTCGTATGAGACAAAAGAGAAAGGCCCGTTTTTTATTAATGTGAAAACGAAGAACGGCTTTCCGAATCACCCTGCAGCACCCGATGGATTTGAACTGGACCGTGCTGTTCTGGCAATTCAGCAAAGTATCCACGACGTTGCATTTACACCTGAGAACATCGCGAAATACAAAAGCATTCTTGCGGGCAAAAAATTCAACAGCTCCGACTGGTTTCCAGGCAAGGTCAAGGCGCCTGCCAATCCGAGCGTGACCTACACAGCCAAAATTAACGCCACTATGGTGAAAGACGCCGATTTGCGCACGGCCTTTTCCCAGTCTTTTGCAAGGCGACCGACCGGATACTATCTGGCAGCTGGCGACGTTGCCAGTATCACGGTGCCCGCCGCATTGGTCAACAAGGGTTATGTTATTCAGGTCGGCGCCAACGTGCATGACAAATATATCAAGAGCACCATTGCCCGGCCGTTTCGCGTTACCAACAAATTTCCCATCATCAATGAAGTGACCGAAATTGCCAATCCGTTCGGTGGCGGCATCTATATTGATGTTCCCTATCTTGCAAGCGCTGGCACGGACGTCGCTGTCACGATCCAGAATGCGGTGCCCGCACCCTTCTTTTCCGCTACGGCCTTGAACAACACCACACTTCAGCAATGGCAAGATATCCAGCGTAAAAATCCGGCGCCATGGGCTGATTTCATGAGTGACAAATACATGATGACGCTGCCAACAAGCTGGATTTATAACTATGTTGATCCAGTGACGCTAATGAAGGACTGGGACGCGCGGATGGACGTGGTTTCTGACTTCCTCGGTCGCAGCCGGGTCAGAAACAACCAGATTTTATATTTGATTGTCGATACAAGCCTCTACAGCGATGCGTTTGGCATTGGCTACCCGAGTGGAAATAACGGCTACAACCCGGCGGATGCGACTGACGGTAATAAGAAAGAATGGTTTTTAACCCCGGGCAAGGACTTTTCGCAGGTGGAGTTTCATGAGTTGGGTCATGCTCAGCTGTTCAACAATTTTCCGGGCGAAGGCGAAGCTGCTGTCAACCTGTTGGGCGCTGCGGTGAGCAACCGGCTATATGGCGTAAACATTGATACAGCCTTGGGCAGGTCGATGAGCAATCAAGATCAGATTACCCGCGATCAGGCAGCCCTTAACTGGATGGTCACGCCCAATTTCAGAGCTGGCAGGGCCATGGACATCACCAACTCCGAGAAAAATGAAGTTCGATATCAGCAGCGCGGCTATGCCAAATATGTTGAAGTTGCCGCACTCTTCGGATGGGACAAACTCGACAAGTTTTACCTTGAAGAAAACCGGGTCTTTCGCAAAGAAGTTGTGCCCGCCGGCGTTGGTTTGAACGCAATCGACAGCCAGATGTTGCGTATGTCGATCGCTGCGGGCTTCGACCTGACACCATTGATTCACTTTTGGGGGGTCCAGCCCGTCGATGCGCTGGCACTTGGCAGGGCCATGACAGCCTCTAACCTGCCCCCGTCTGCGGCAATCTATGACCGTTTGAAAGTCTATCAATCGCAGATTCCGATGGACAACGCTGCATTCAAAACGCATGCTGCGATCTTCTTGAACAAACCGGTTGCGCAGATCAATGGCACAAACAAGAGCGCTGATTATGGAGAGGGCTGGTACGCTTATTGGCTTGATCGATATGGCGCCGCAGAAGGCCAGGCGGCACAAGTCGCCTTCAACAATATCCTGACGAGATACTTTCCAAATGGAAGACCTAACTAGGTCGCCAGTCAGGGGCCGCCACCCTAAGTGCTCGAAAAAGCATTAAAAGATTCAGCCGACCGCGCCCGCCGCATGGCTGAAGCATTCAGGTTGAAAGTGCCGGGGATTACGCCTAAACCTGATAAAGCCCGTGGCGGCGCTGCAGTGACACGTCGCACGCAGAACGCGTAACGCGTGAGAGCCGACTCGCTACGCTTTTCATAGCTGGTCGCGGACGTATTACCTGGGCTAGCGGTTTATTCGACCCAAGAATTAGCCGTAGAAACGCCGTTTTTCTGAGCCCGCAATGCCAGCGCCGGCACTGCGAAGAGTTTGCGAGTCAACCAGCCACCGGCGCCATAGCCTCCCAAGCCTTCAGCGCCTCAGCCGCGTACATTAGCGCCGGCCCGCCGCCCATGTACACGCACACGGCGAGCATTTCTTCCACCTCGGCGCGGGTGCATCCCAGTTTGTGCAGCGCCTTCACATGAAAGGCGATGCAGCCCGAGCAGTGCTGGGTGACGCCGATCGCCAGGGCCATCAGTTCCTTGTGTTTGCCGCTGAGGGCGCCTTCGGCCATGGCGGCGCGCGAGAGTTGCGCGAAGCCCTGCATTGCCTCGGGCTGGGCGGTGCGAAACTGTTTGACGCCTTCGTTGATGTCCTGCATCAGGCCCGTGTGGTCAAAGGTGCTCATGGGCTTCTTTCGGTGTGGGCTGCATTGCGGAGTCAGTCGGGGTTTCAGTATGGGCTGCAATAGCTGAAGCCCCTTTGACGCAGATCAGATCACGGCCTGATCACCACCACGCCACCGCGAAGCCAAAGCAAGGTAAATGCGGCCCAATGGCCTACACCTTGCAACAACGTAACGCGCAGCGGCGCAGGTAAGCAAAGCAAGGGACTGCGGCTTTGTGTAAGCGCTCTTTTCCCAGACGCTGGAACCACGCGCCAGCAAAGCGTCAAGCACCGCTCGGGTGCGCCAACCCAGTTTGAATCCGGAGAAAAACTGAAACCTTACCGTTTTGGTGCGAGCCGACCACGCGACATCGGTTGCACTTCAACACGTCGGGTCAGACCATGGTCTCTTGACTGCCCTTGACCACGGGCAGAAAGTGGCCTCGAAACTGATTGGCTACTGATTGGCTACTGATTAGCTATTGATTGATGGAGACTTCCATGGAATCGACCCCGCAATTTTTTCTCAGGCATTCACTATCCGCCCTCAAGCAGGGTGCGCACCACGCGCGCAACCTGGGCAGCCCACCCGCACGCCCGCGCTTTCGAACGCTTCATCCCATCTTGCTACTGGCAGCGGCCCTGCTGTCCCCCGGCTTTGCATGGGCGCAGGCGGCTGGGGCCGAATGGACGACACCCGCCGGCACCGTTCAGGGCACGCGTTTCAGTTCGCTGACCCAGATCAGCAGCAGCAATGTGGGCCAGCTCAAGGAAGAATTCAGCTTCAAGACCGACGTGCAGGCGGGGCACGAAGGCACGCCGCTGGTGGTGGGCAACACCATGTACGTGGTCGGCCCCTTCCCGAACAAGCTCTTTGCGCTTGACCTCAGCCGCCCCGGCCAGACGCGCTGGGTGTTCAATCCACAGGCGCGTGAGTTTGCCAAAGGGCAAGCCTGTTGCGACCTGGTCAATCGCGGCGCGGTCTTTGCCAATGGCAAGGTGATCTACAACGCGCTCGACAACACCACCGTCGCCGTCGATGCGGTGACGGGGCGGCAGGTGTGGCGCACCCGGCTGGGCGACCCCCGCACCGGCCAGACCATGACCATGGCCCCGCTCGTCGTGGGCGACAAGGTGATCGTGGGCAACAGCGGCGCTGAACTGGGCGTGCGCGGCTGGATGGCGGCCCTCAATGTCGACACCGGGCGCGAGGTCTGGCGGGCATGGGGCACGGGCTCTGACGCCGACGTGAAAATTGGCGCCAGCTTCAAGCCCTTCTACGCCAAAGATCGCGGCGCCAACCTGGGGCTGACCACCTGGCCCGGCACGCTGTGGAAGCAAGGCGGCGCCACCGTGTGGGGCTGGCTGACGTATGACCCGCAACTCAACCTGCTGTTTCACGGCACCGCCAACCCGGGCACCTGGAACCCCGACATTCGGCCCGGCGACAACAAATGGTCGTCAACGATTCTGGCGCGCAACCCCGACACCGGCGAGGCGGCCTGGGCCTACCAGGTCACGCCGCATGACGCGTGGGATTTCGACTCCACCAGCGAGAACATCGTGGTAGATCTGCCTTTCCCCGCCAATGCCACGACGACGCGTCAGCTGCTGGTGCACTTCGATAAAAACGGCTACGCCTACACGCTGGACCGGAGCACCGGTGAGGTGCTGGTGGCCAACCCTTTTGTTCCGCTGAACTGGGCGACGGGCGTCAACCTGGCAACCGGGCTGCCCACCGTCGTCGACGCCAAAGTGCCGCGCGAAGGCGTGGTGACCAAAGACATCTGCCCCTCACCGGCCGGTGGCAAAAACTGGGAGCCCGCCGCTTTCTCACCGGCCACACGCCTGTTCTATGTCCCCGCCATCAATCTGTGTGTAGACAACGAACCGCTGAAAGTCAACTTCATCGAAGGCACGCCCTTCGTGGGCGCGAGCACCTTGCTGAAGGCCGGTCCCGGCGACGGCCACCGCGGCGAGTTGATCGCGTGGGACGCCGTGAGCGGCACGCGGGCCTGGAGCATTCCGGAGCGCTTTCCGGTTTACGGCGGCGTGTTGGCCACAGCAGGCAACCTGGTGTTCTACGGCACGCTGGACAGATGGTTCAGGGCGGTCGAAGCGACCACGGGCCGGGTACTGTTTGAAAAACAGTTGCCGTCCGGCATCATCGGCAACCCCATGACCTTCACAGGCCCTGACGGCAAGCAGCGCATCGCAATTTACTCGGGTGTGGGCGGTGCCATGGGTGGCGTTGTGCCGGCCCGCCTGGCGCTGGACGACCCGTATGCGGGACTGGGGTTTGTCGGCGCCATGGCCGACCTGCCCCAGTTCACCCCGGCTGGCGGCGCGGTGCATGTGTTCAAACTGCCCTAGTCCCCAGCGGGCATCAGGTGACCAGCCCATGAACAAGCAGCACGCCGCCCTCATGCGCAAGCTCATCGGCACGCTGGTGGTGGCGTGGGCAAGCGCGGCGGCCGCAGACACGGCGCGCGAGCTGCGCGTCTGCGCTGCCCCAAACAACCTGCCTTTTTCGAACCAGCGGCTGGAAGGCTTCGAGAACAAGATCGCCGAAATCATCGCGGCGGACATGAACGCCTCGGTGCGCTACACCTGGCACCCGCAGCAGCGCGGGTTTATTCGCAACACACTCAAGGCCAAGGCTTGCGACCTGGTCATGGGCGTTCCCACCGGCTATGACCTGGTGCTGCCCACCAAGCCCTACTACAGCGCGAGCTACGTGTTTGTGTACCCCAAAAACCGCAAGCTCGACCTGCATTCGTTCGACGACCCGGCGCTGCGTGAGCTGCAAATCGGCCTGCACGCCTTTGGCGCGGACGGCGCCAACTCGCCACCCGCTCACGCGCTGGCGCGCCGCGGCATCGTGAGCAATGTCGTCGGCTTCACGATACTGGACACAGACGACAGCCCGCCCGGAAGAATCATCGCCGCCGTCGCAGCCGGGGAGATTGACGTGGCCATCGTCTGGGGGCCGTTTGCCGGCTACTTTGCCCAGCAGCAACCGGTGGAGCTGGCGGTGGTGCCCGTGCAGGCGGCGGTGTCCGGCGCCGACCGGATCGCCCTGCCTTTCACCTTCGACATCGCGATGGGCGTGCGGCGTGACGACGCCGCGTTCAAGGCGCAGATCGAAGGCATTCTGGAGCGCAAGCACAGCGACATCCAGAAGGTGCTGGATGCCTATGGGGTTCCCCGCGTGGGCGCGCTGCCACCGATCGCTTTATCGCTTTACCCGGCTTACCCGGCATACCGGGTCAATGACAAGGAGAAACGAAATGCAAGTCAAACCAGCCGCTGCCGCTACTAGCGTTATCGGGTTAGCCACCTGCCTTGTTTTGTTGCTGACCGCCACCGCGGCAGCCGCGCTGGGCCCAGCCGAAGAAGGTCGCCGCGTTTTCTTGCGAGAGAACTGCTACGGCTGCCACGGTGGACGCAGCGGCGGTGGCATGGGGCCCAACTTCAGGAGCGACAGACCGGACGAAGACATTGTGAAAGAGGCAGTCCGCGAGGGGAAAAGAGGAGGCATGCCCGCCTTTCCAAACCTGACCAGCCGTGACATAGATAACCTCGCCGCCTACTTCCGCACCTTGCGCACCCGCGCAGAACCCACCTTCACCCACTGGTGGGAGGCGGTGCCCACGCAATAGTGGATGCGCAATCTGTCTGACCGGACGCTACCCACCCGTTCGGGATGAGCCTCTCGTAGCCTGGTTGCGCGATAACTACCCTTAGCCAAGCTCAGGGCGAACGGTTAAGCCAACCACACCATCCTTGTCATGGCGAGCCTTTTTGCTATTATTTTTATAGCTGCTCGCGCATGTTTCACCTCGGCTAGCGGCCGATATGACCAAAATTCAGGATACCAAAATCCTGTAGGGGCACCGTCAGATCCAGACTGGAAATGATTGCGCATTTTTCTGCGCGATGTCTTTCCATGCGCCGTACGCATCTCTACGGAAAGCGCCTTCCAAGCGCAGAACCGTCATCAGGCAGGGCCCACACGAAACGTAGATGCAGGTGAGCTACGGCCGCAGCCCGATAAGATCGCGATTCATGTCCGTCCCCTTTTGACGGAGAGACAGAAAGCCGCCATGAACATCCTCACGCTTGACGCCTTGCGCACCCTGTATGCGCCCGCCCGCGAGCGGTCAGTGAAGAAAGAGCTGACGCATCTTGACGCGCACTGCCAGCGCTTCATCGCGCTGTCACCCTTCGCTGTCATTGCCAGTTCCGATGTTGAAGGCGCCATGGATGCTTCGCCGCGCGGCGGTGCGCCGGGCTTTGTGAAGGCGCAGGGCGACGGCACCCTGCTGATTCCCGACTCGCCCGGCAACAACCGGCTCGACACACTGGAAAACATCGTGCAGACCGGCCGCATCGGCCTGCTTTTTTTGCTGCCCGGCTTGGACGAAAGCCTACGCGTCAATGGCAAAGCGGGCTTGTCAACGCTTGATGCCGACCTGGATCTGTGCACCGATGCCAAGCGCCGGCCCAAACTGGTGATTCGCGTCACGGTGGAAGCCGCTTACCTGCACTGCGCCAAGGCGCTGATGCGCTCGGATCTGTGGAACCCGACGCGACACATCAATCGATCCGTCATGCCATCGATGGGCGAAATGCTGAAAGATCAGATCGGCGGCGATATGCCTGCGGAGACGCAGGCGGAAATGCTGGCGCGTTATGCGCAGGACTTGTGAGTCTTCAGATCGGTTGTCCCTACGTTTTTCATAGCTGGTCGCGCAGGTATTGCCTGGGCTAGTGGCGTGAACGACTGCTAAAAGCGGCTCCCGACTGTCAATTCCCGAAGATTCCGGTACACCACTGCGTTTCACACGGCACGCCATCACCGTCGCCGTCCATCTGAACGCCGGGGCAATTCTTCAGGAACAACTTCGCCTCGCTGCACGAGGTCATTTGCGAGTAATGTTCGCGGCCGTCGCACGGAAAAGCGGAGACATGCACAAAGAGTTCTTCACCGCCCTGTTCGGCCACCACACAACCCATGCCGCGGTCAGCGTTCCATTTTTTCAGCATGCCATCAAACCGACTGGTCATTGCATGTCCTCCCCTTTCGTCCTGTTCTGCTCATCTCATGCCGCCCGAATCAGCAAACCGGAACAAACCACGACAAACCGGTTAATAACGGAGATAAATCACTTAAATCGCCATATTAAACAATTAAAGTGATTAATTTGCATGCGTGGTCGCTCAAAATCGCAGTTTTATCGCTGCAGCTGTCGCATCACCAATGCAGGAAAGAACCATGGCCAGACCCAGAGACACGACGAGGCGCCCGAATCGCGGGGGCGATTCGCTGCAGGAAACGGGCATTCGCGTGACCTTGCTGGGGCTGGCGTTTTTGATTGTTCCGTCGCTGCTTGGCGGTTCCATCGTGATGAAGGTGCTTGCCGCTGCCTTGAGCCTGCCGGGCTGGTTTCTGCTCTGCGCGGGACTGGTCGTGTTGGGCATCGTCTATCTGCGCAAGACCGCCAACAACACGGCGCCAGCGGCAAGGCAATCGCCGGCCGTGGAGGCATGGGAACTGAATGACCGCGAAAAGCAGGAATTCACAGCGAACCTGCGCCGCCACGCCCAACGCAAAAGCGCTGCGCCAGCCGAGCCGCAGTTTTCACCGGCGCCGCGTCAAGCACCAGATATTCAATTTGGACGCGACACCGAAGCAGCCACGCCACGCCCCCCGTCTGAGGCGGGCGCGTGGAGCGCAGCCATGTTTGCGGCCATCGAGTGGCGGCGTTTTGAGGCGCTTTGCGAAGCGTTGTTTGCGCAGGCGGGGTTTAAAACCGAGTCGCAGTCGCATGGTGCGGACGGCGGCGTTGACATCTGGTTGTACTCGGCCAATGCAGTTGGCCCCGTGGCCATCGCGCAATGCAAACACTGGACCCGCAAGCCGGTCGGCGTGAAAGACGTCAGGGAATTTTTCGGCGTGATGGCTTCGCACCAGCTCAAACGCGGCACCTATGCCACCACGTCGAGCTACACCGCAGATGCGATGCAGTTCGCCAAAGCCAACGGCATTAACGCGATGGACGGCGCGGCGCTGCTCAAACTGATTGGCACCCGCACGCCAGAGCAGCAGGCGGCCTTGCTGACCGTGGCCTTCGAGGGCGACTACTGGCGCCCGACCTGCGCCAGTTGCGGCATCAAGACGGTATCGCGCAAACCGGCCAAAGGCGGCGCCGCTTTCTGGGGCTGCAACAACTACCCGCGTTGCAAGACCACTTTCAAAATGACGGCGTCGGCATAGCAATAAACGCGGTCAGACTCGAATCCAGCGCGACCAGCAAGCGGTTCAATCTGCTCCGTTTTTAATAGCTGCCCGCGCAGACTTTACCTGGGCTAGAGGCCGATTTGATCAAAAATTCCGCCGAAAAGGCACGACTCACGCACCGCGCACCATTGCCATCACCTGCCCCGCATCCAGCGTCTGCGCCTTTTGCTGGATCTGCGGCAGGTACTGCGTTTGCAATTGTTTGGCTGGCTCCAGCAGGCTTTGGTATGTTTCGCGCAGCAACTGCGTGTTCATGACGCGGCCGCCGGCGTAGTAGCGTTTGGCCAGTTGCCCGAGCGCGTATGTGGTGGCAAACGACAGCGCCATGCCGGCGCCGGCACCTCCGACCCCACCGATCACCTTGCCGAGCAGGCCGCCGAGCAGCTTGCGACCGAACTGCTCCAGGTATTGCGACGTCAGGCCCACGCCAGCAGCGGCGATGAATTCCCGCACATGGCCCTGGTCGAGCTCGAAGCCGTGCGCCTTGCCGATGCCGTACACCATCTTGACCTGCAGCGGAATGATGGCCATCGACGCCCACGACTGCGGCAACAGTTCCAGCGCACCGTTGAGCAGCGCGTGGTTCAGGATGGATTTGTCGAGCTCGGCATCGCTGGCAGACGGCGCGATGGGCGCCGGTGCGGGCGCAGGCAGCGGCGCGGCGATGTTGGTGTTATTGATGCCAGCCAGCGCCTCGGCCTGCGCTTCGAAGGCGACGACTTTCACGGGGTCGATGGCCAGCTGCCCACGCAAGTCGGCCAGAAAACTGCGCTCGGCATCGGTCTGCTGGCCATCGGCATCGCAGACGCACACCGCCATTTCGTAGGCCAGCTGGCGGTGGCTGGGGTCTGTCAGCTTTTGTACGGCGGCCTCGATCTTCACGCGCTTGAGCAGCACGTCCTGGTACAGCCGCTGCAGGTAAGGCGCGCCCGAATCGCTGGACAGCGAATCGGCAATGCGGCGAATTTCTTCGCGCTCGGCGTCGGCCTTGGTGCCATCGGCGAAGGCGGCAAACAGGGCGATGCCCAAAAGCGCTTCTTGCTGGTCAGGGGTCATGGGGTTCCTTTGAAAAACTTGAAACTTCAGCGAAGACGATTTGTGACAAACCGATGGTTTTTCACCAGGCTCCAGAGCAAAAACGTCTGCACACAATAATAAAACTGCACTTCTGGCCCTGCCGTGCATCGGGTCATTTTCAGCGGCAGCCCGTAGTTACCCGCCCGATTTGCCCACCTGAAAGATTCGCTGTTGGCCGACATATCGTTGCGGCTTTTGCATGCTTAATGATGGTCTTGCACTTACCGGTAATCCCGGCAATTTCCGGTGACCCCGGTAATTCCCGATAACCGCGGTAATTGCCGGTTTCACGCATTTTTTCGATTCATCAGGAGAGCCAGCATGTCCCAGTTCGCCAACATCACCGGCCTTGTCACCTACACCCCGGGCGACGGCGTACCGATTGAAATTCCGCTCGGTCGCGTCGAAGTCGATCTGGCGGACGACAGCGCCACGCTGAGCTGGGAAGCGGCCGAAGGCGTGGTGGGCCTGACGGCGATTCCGCGTGAGCAGTTTGACGACTACGTGCGCGACGGAAAAATCACCTGGGCAGCGTAATAATCAGCAGCATGCCGACTGAAATGGTTTGAAGGGTTTCACTTTGCTACTTTTTTAATAGCTGCTCGCGCACGTTTTACCTGGCCTAGGGACCCTCTGCATAACTCTGGCGGAACTGTGGTACGCGGATCGGGATGGGCTGCAAGGCGCCTTTTTGCAGCCAATAGCCCCGCTATTGGCAAGAAAAGCAACGCCGCAGACCGCCCGAGCCCGCGTTACCACAGACCGCAGGGAGTTATGCAGAGGGTCCCTAGAGCCAATGCTGGTCATTCAGGCGCTACCACCCCGTTCGGGCTGAGCCTGTCAAAGCCTGGTTGCGCTGTGCCGACCCTTCGAGAAGCTCAGGGCGAACGGACAGGTGACGTGTGTTGGGGTTATCGCCGTATATTTCATCCACCCCGCCAACTTTCAGATTGTTTGAACACCTTGCCCATCGTTTACGTACCGCTCACCGCTCAAGCACTCACGCGCCGCTCTGCTTTGCTGCACGCCGCCAGCCTGCTGGCTCTGCCCGCGTCCGGCCTGGCTGCGGCCACCACGCAGCCACCTTCCCCCGACCTGTGGCCCAACAGCTTGCAGGTGCCCGGCGGCATCGCCCGGCTGTCGCTTGGCCCGGCGGCGACGCGGCCTGTCGCGTATGCCGGCGATGTGCCCTTGCTGGTGCTGGGCGACGTGATCGACTGGGTGGCACTGGTCGGGATTCCGCTGGCGGCCAAGCTGGGCGCGGCCAGCATTGATGTGCAGATCGAGGGCGGCAGCAAGCGACAAATCCGCTACACCATCGCCCCCAAAAAATACGCCGAGCAGCGGCTCAGTGTGGCGCCCGGCACGGTCGATCTGTCGCCAGAAAACGAAGCGCGCTACGAACGCGAGCGCGCGCACCAGGCCACCGTGATGGCGACGTTTACCGAGCCGCCTGCGCAGGCTTGGGCGTCAGCCACCGCGCTGCGCATGCAGGTGCCCACGCCGGGTCGGCGCTCCAGCTCGTTCGGGTTGCGCCGCGTGTTCAATGGGCAGTCACGCAATCCGCACAGCGGCATGGACATCGCCGCCGCCACCGGTACACCCGTCGTGTCGCCGCTGCCGGCCAAAGTGATTGACACGGGTGACTATTTCTTCAACGGCAACACGGTGTGGCTGGACCACGGTGGCGGCCTGCTCAGCATGATGTGCCACCTGAGCGCGATTGACGTGAAGCCGGGCGATATGCTGAAGACTGGTGAGCGCCTGGGCGCCGTGGGCGCCACCGGCCGCGTGACGGGCCCGCACCTGCACTGGGGCGTGATGCTGAACCGGACGATGGTGGACCCGGCTTTATTTATCTCTGCTTGAGCAGCGAAAATCTGCGGCTATTTCGGCAGCGCCGCAGCCGGTCGGGCCGCCTTCTCTGAAAACCGCCCGCCGGCAAAATCAGCTGCCGTCAAACCGCGATTGAGGTCGATGCCGGTCAGGTAAAAATCGTGCGCCGGCAAGCCCGCAAAAGGCTTCACCACGGTTTCATAAAAATGCGTTGGCCACATCACGCCGCCGACGTTGACGAACTTGTCGTGTTCGACGCTGACGACGGCCCCCTGGCTCGGCTCGCTGCCTTCCAGCGTCAGCCAGACGCGGCGCACCAGTTTGTCTTTGCGATCAATCGACAGCAGCACCCTGTCTTCGCGCGAATTGCCGATGCCCGGACGCAGCACGGCCAGCAGCACATCGCAGTCGCGCCCGTTCACCACGCTGGTGCCGGCCAGCTCCAGTACGCTGGCACGCTGCACGTAAAACGCCGGGTATAAAAACAGTTGATACGCATGCAGCACCAGGTGCGCGGCGGCTTGCTGGTCAGCACCCGCATACGGCGCGCCGTTGTACCAGACGGATACTTTGCGATCGGTCTCGACGACGGTTTTTTGCCCGCCCGGCCCGCTGTGGATTTGCGCTATGACCGAAGGGCCGTTGACCAGCATGCGCTCTTGCGAGGTCTGGCGAAACGCGGCGTCGGTGATCGCCGGCTGAATGCGCTTGATCAAGTCAAACCAGGTGCCGCCGTAGCCGACGTTGATGTCCTTGATGGCCGCAAACGCAGCCTTGCCGTGCGCCTGCTGCGATTGCTCGAGCAGGGCCAGCGCCTCGGGCTGGCTGGTGGCGCCCTTGGGTACGGGTATGGAGCCGCACGCCGCCAGAAAGCCCAGCGCGCAGAACGCTCCAAGCATCAGCAAGCGCCGCGGCGCACGAACAAACCAGACGGTTGGATTTGAAGACATTGGGCATTGCAACACAACTCTTGTAAAACCTGCGACAGTCCCCTGCAAAGTCGAAGCTGGATGGTCAGCTATTGCTTGCGTGGGGCGTCGCGCTGTCCGGGTCAGGCCTGCTTTCCATAGCGAGCTTCAATTTGCCAAGTGCAAAGTCCCACTGCCGCGCAATCGTCTCCAGCGAGGATCTGGCTTCTTCGAGCTGCAGCGGGTCGAACTCCCAAAAGCGTTCGCGGCCGAGCTTGATGTCGCGCACCAGCCCGGCGTCGGCCAGCACCTGCAGGTGTTTGGTGACGGCCTGGCGCGTCACATCGGTGCCGGCGGTGAGCTGCGCGATCGACGCAGCGCCGCCAGCGCAGAGCAGCGCGATCAGGCGCAGCCGGGTGGCATCGCCCAGCGCGGCAAAAACCGGTGCGGAGCTGGTCAGTTGCAGCGCGCCAAGCGAGTTAACCACGCTCTGCAAACCCGGCGATATTTTTCAGCTGCGCTTCCCAGCCACCGCTGTTCATGCGGAAGGCTTCCATCCGGCGCGACGGCGGCACGCTGTCAAAGCCGGATTCGACCACGTTCACCAGGGTGCCGCCGTCAGCGTCTTTCAGCTCGAACGTGATCAGCGTGCGCTGCTCTTTCGAGTAGTCGATTGTCGGATCGACCGCATACGGATGCCAGCGAAAAGCGAGCAGGTTTTCGGGCTCCACCCGCTCGACCATGATGTCGAACTCCACATGCTCATAGCCTTTGATGGTGATGGGGCCCTTCACACGCTGGCCCGGCGCCATGGTCTGGCCTTTCAGATTGGCGCCAAACCAGCTGCCGAAGTCTTCGGCATTCGAGATCGCGCGCCACACCTGCGCGCGCGGGGCGTTGATCTGGATGCTTCGCTCGATACGGTCTGTTTGTGAGGTCATATGAAATCTCCTGGTTGCAGTTAGTTGAAAATCATGCAATTTATTGGTTGCATTTATTTTCAATCCGCAAAAATAAACGTGCAACCATTTAATTGCATTTATTTGTATCAAGAATTGGGGATGCCTGGTGCAGACGTGGCGCAGGGACGGCGCAGCGATGGCGCAGACATGGTGCAATCGAGTGTGTCCGACTTTTCAGCCTCCACCGCCATGTCCAGCCTGCCCTTCAGCGCCGCCGCAGACCGCAACAAGCAACCTATCGTGGAGGTATTGCGGCGCGTGCTGCCTGCCGAGGGCCGCGCGCTTGAAATCGCGTCGGGCACCGGCCAGCATGTCGCTTTTTTCGCCGCTGCGCTGCCGGGCTGGACCTGGCAGCCCACCGATGGCGACGCAAACGACCTGCCCCTGATGGCCACCTGGCTGAAAGAGGCGGGGCAGGCGAATGTGGCGGCGCCCTTGTGGCTGGACGTGCTGGCGGCGCAGTGGCCCGCCACGGGCGCCGCGTTCACACAGCCTTTTGATGCCATCTACTGCGCCAACATGCTGCACATCGCGCCTTGGGCGACCTGCGCGGCATTGATGCGGGGTAGCCGTCGGCATCTGGCACCGGGCGGGGTGTTGGTCACTTACGGGCCGTATCTGGAGGACGCTGTAGTGACCTCGCCCGGCAACCTCGCGTTCAACGACAGCCTGCGCGCCCGCAACCCGGCGTGGGGGATCCGGCGGCTTAAAGACGTGGCCCAGGAAGCGCGGCGAGCCGGTTTGACGCTGCGCGAACGGCATGCGATGCCGGCCAGCAACCTGCTGCTGGTGTGGCACAAGTCATAACAACCCGCTATTATTTTTGTAGCTTCTTGCGCGGATAATACCTGGGCTGCAGGCCTTTTTTACTAAAAATAGCGCTAATTTTCATACAGGCCGGATTAGCGCAGTGAGATGTCGGTTTACGCCTTCGGCTAACCCGACCTGCGCCAGCGGCGCCCATCAACCTGCAAACCCGCTGGACAGCTCACTCTAGCCGACTAGGTCGCACTCCCTAGGGAAAACCCGCACCATTGCCTCACCTGTCCATTTCAACCACCGCGTAAGGAAACACCATGACCGCCAAGAATTTGTCCACTGTTGCCGTCGATCTGATCGAGTCTTATGGCAACACCGCCAGGAACGTGATTGACGCCTACCGCGCCGGTGGCGAGCGCGCGGTCAGCCTGCTGGAGCAGCGCTGGAACCGTGCCCTGAAACAGTCGCGTAGCGAGCTGACCGCCGAGACGGCCAAAAACGCCGCAGCGGCCCAGATTGCCTTCAGCGCCTACTACAGCAAAGGCCTGGACCTGACGACCAATGGCGCGGCACAAGTCATCAGCCAGCTCGTCAAGGTGCTTGAAGAAGGCGTGGAGCGCGTGGCCGCGAACGCCAGCGCCTTCGAAGAAAAAACCGGCGTGACGACCCTGAACACGCTGGCCGCCGCCACCGCACCCGGCGCCCTCGTGCTGAGCAAGCTGGCCGAGAAGATCGAACAGAAAACCGCCGAAATCGCCAGCAAGATTGCCGGCGACGATGTGGTCACCGCCACCGTGAAGCGCAAGTCGGCTTTCGGCGAGCGCCGCGCTGCCAACGCGGCCTGATCAAGAAACCGGGCTGATCAGGCGGCATGCCTGAGCCGGTGATCGGACGATCTGGCTCAGGCTCTTGACCTGAACCGCCCCATTTCGCAAGTACAGCCAGCGCCCCGCGCTGGCTGTTTTTCGTTGCGGGTACAGTCACGGCCCGCTCATCCAGTCGGCCTGGCCATCGCTGCTGTGCGCCAGCTTCGCATGCACGGCAATCAGTCGTGGCCTACCCGGGGTGACAGCTCCAGCCGGCGGTATTTTCAGCGCATGATTCCATTTCTAGATCATTCGTAAACGCGAAGGCGAAGCGCAGACAGTACAGACGTACGGCCAGCGAAGACTACAAAGTGCACGGATGATTTAGAAATGGAATGACACGGTCTTTCCACGCTTGCCAGTGCATGATGCGCGCTGGCTCTGCATTTTTTGCGGTGGCGCTGTCGGTCTTGTGCAGCACGCCTGCCCTTTTTTGAAAGCAATATGCCCCGGCTGCGTCTGACGGTTCTGGTCTCGCTGGCCATGCTCGCCTTTGCCGGCAATTCGCTGCTGTGCCGGATGGCGCTGAAGCACACCGCTATCGACGCAGCCAGCTTCACGGCTGTCCGCCTGGTGTCAGGCGCGTGCATGCTCTGGCTGGTGGTGCAGCTGACCCGTGGCGGGGCTTCGTCCGGACCGAAAGGCAGGCCGGTGCCGGGCAACTGGCTGTCGGCCGGCGCACTCTTTGTGTACGCGGCGGGCTTTTCGTTTGCCTACGTCAGCATGTCGGCCGCGACAGGCGCGCTGCTGCTTTTTTGTTCTGTACAGGCCACGATGATCGGCTACGGCATCTGGCGCGGCGAGCGCCTGCGCAAACTGCAGTGGGTCGGTATCGCCCTGGCGCTGGCGGGCCTTGTGACGCTGATGCTGCCGGGGCTGGCAGCGCCTTCCCCGCTGGCCGCGCTGTCGATGGTGAGTGCGGGTGCGGCCTGGGGCGTTTACTCACTGCGCGGAAAAGGCGCGCCCAACCCGCAGCAGAACCACCCGACCGAAGTGACTGCGGGCAACTTTCTACGCACCGTGCCAATGGCTTTGGCTCTGGCCCTCGCGCTGGCGCTGATCACGGCCAACGGCTTGAGGCTCGACCCTGCGGGCATGGGCTATGCCGCGGTATCAGGCGCGCTGGCGTCCGGTCTGGGCTACGCGGTTTGGTACCAGGCCTTGCCTGCGCTAAAGGCAACGCAGGCGGCCACCGTGCAACTGAGTGTGCCGGTGATTGCCGCGTTAGGTGGCGTGTTGTTAATCGGCGAGGCCTTGACCGGCCCGCTGGTGCTGGCTTCCTTCGCCATTTTGGGTGGCATCGCGCTGGTGATCGTGCAGAAAAAGTCTGCCTGAAACAACTGCCTGAAACAACTTCTTTCCGGGGCCGCCTGTAAGAGTTCCGGTGCTGCCACGACCCACAGGCAGCATGAACCGGCCCATTTCATTACCGATCGAGCCGGCGCTGGCAGCCACGCCGGTGCCTTTACATTCACCTTTGTTGCAAGCCGACCGTCTGGCGAGCCTTGCCACGCGCATGCAACGCACCGGGCAATGGGGCCCCGGCCAACTCGCCGGCCGCCGCTGGGCGATGGGTTGTGTGTCGCTGGAAATTACCCAGCGCTGTAACCTCGATTGCACACTTTGCTACCTGTCTGAAAGCGCCGAAGTGGTGCGTGATGTACCGCTGCAGGAACTGTTTCGCCGCATCGATGAAATTGCCTTGCAGTACGGACCTGACACCGACGTGCAGATTTCAGGCGGCGACCCGACTCTGCGCGAAAAAAACGAGTTGTCAGAAATCGTGCGTCACATCCGGGCGCGTGGCATGCGTTCCTCGCTTTTCACCAACGGCATTTTGCTGACCCGCGCCTGGCTGCAAAGTCTGGCCGCCGATGGCCTGAACGATGTAGCTTTTCATGTCGACCTGAGCCAGCAGCGGCAAGGGTACGACAGCGAATCGGCCTT
Organism: Polaromonas sp.; assembly: GCA_031396485.1. Taxonomy (GTDB): domain Bacteria; phylum Pseudomonadota; class Gammaproteobacteria; order Burkholderiales; family Burkholderiaceae_C; genus Polaromonas. The sequence goes on from JANNKV010000067.1 coordinate 36,979, forward strand.
GAATGCGCTGCGCCTGCGCTACATCGACATGGTGCGCGGCTTGCCGCTGTCTGTCATTTTCAACACCACCGTGTTCGCCGCCAACGTGCATGAAATACCCACGCTGGCGCAGTTTTTTGTACAGCACAACGACGTAGTGCGCTTTGCCTCATTTCAGTTGGGTGCAGACACCGGACGCGGCGTTGCCCCGGGGCGCGACGTGCTGGCGATCACCCAGGAATCGATATGCACGGCCATTGCGCAAGGCGCGGGCATCTCTCTTAATTTCGATGCGCTTCAAAGCGGCCACCGTAGCTGCAACCGCTATGCCATGGCATGGAGCATCGGCAGCCACGTGTTCGATGGACTTGCTGATGGTGATTTTGCAGCCCGCGTAATGCGAGACACAGCCGACGTCAGGCTGCCCCGGGGTCAGGCGCTGGAAGGCGTTTGGGCTCTGGCAAGGGCAGTGCTGCGCAGAAAAAATTTGCTCGGCGGCTTCGCAAGGCTTGCGCTGCCGCTGCTGTGGCGCGCGCGTGGGCAATGGTTCAGCGGCGGCCGCGTGATACCGCCGATACGCAAGGTATCTTTTTTCGTCCACAGCTTCATGGACGCGTGCCAGCTGGATGCCGAACGGCTCGATGCGTGCGTGTTCATGGCAGCAACGGCCGAAGGCCCGATGTCAATGTGCGCGTACAACGCCGAGCGGGAACGCATCTTGCGCAAACCAGTGATGCTGGCCAATGGCGAGACCTGGCAGCCGCTGGCCGTGGCACCCGACGTCAATGGCGAGATCAAAATCCCGCTGAAGTGGCTGAAGGGCAAGCCGCGCGAAGTGGCGATGCGCAAGCACAGACCGGAAGGCGCACAGACGGAGCCATAACCCGACATGGATTCACTCGCCTCGTTGACCCGGCCATCCCTTCGCTGCGTTGCCCGGCCAGGGCGTAACGGCCTGCGTCCTGTTCTGCAGATAGTCATGCTGATGGCCTTCATGTTTCTGCTCAGCGCCTGCAGCACCATCGTCAAGCCCAGCCTGCGAGACGCACCGCCGCTTTCCCTGGCGCAGGCCGAGCGCGGTTACGCTGCTGTATTGCAGCGTCATGTGAATGATCTGGGGGAAGTAAATTTCGCGGCCCTGCGCGATGACAAAAGCAGCAATAGCAGCAGCGGACTTCGGGCGCTCGAAGCCTACGTGCAGGCCATCGGCGCAACGCCGCTGAACGCCGGCCCCAGCCCGCAGGCAAATCTGGCCCACATGATCAATGCCTACAACGCACTGTCGATGTACAACGTGATTGCGTCCGGCATTCCGGCCACGCACGCCGGTTGGGCAAAAGTGAAGTTCTTTGTTCTGCGCAAGTTCGAGATTGGCGGCACCCACTTGTCGCTGTACGCCTTTGAAAATGACATCATCCGCAAACTGAACGAACCCCGCATTCACTTCGCACTCAACTGCTCGGCGGTTTCGTGCCCGGTTTTGCCGCGCACGCCTTTCAGTGCTGACAAGCTTGATGAGGAACTTGAACGCGAGACCCGCGCATTTTTTGCTCGCCCGGAAAACCTGCGTATTGAGCCCGGCCAGCGCACGGTCTATTTCAACGAAATTCTCAAGTTCTACACCGAAGACTTTACGCCGGCCCACGCACCCAGCCTCATCGCTTATGCACAGCGTTACACGGCATCGGTGATTCCTTTGGACTACCAAGTGGCCTTCACGCCTTATGACTGGACGGTGGCAGACAGTCGTCGCAGACGGCCGCCCTAGGCGGTAATCAGAGCCAGCGCCGCACGCGCGCCCGGTAGCTGGCGAATTCAGCACCGAAGCGGGTGGCCAGCACGCGCTCTTCGGGCCTGATCTGAAAACGCGTGATGTAGGCGGCAAACGCCAGCGGTCCGATCAGCGCCCAGGGTGACGCCAGATACACCGCCCAGGCCAGCAGGATAAACGCCATGCCGACATACATCGGGTTGCGCGTGATGCGGTAGATGCCCGAGCTGACAAGCGCTGCTGATTTTTCAGGCTTCATCGGGTTGACGGTGGTTTTTGCGCGCCGGAAAGCGATGATGCCGGCCACGTCGAACGCCGCACCGATGGCTGCAATTGCCAGCGCGGCGCCCAGCCGCCAGCCGGGTGGCACAGCTTCCAGCACGCCGTAGCGGGAGCCCCACCACATCGCACCGGCGACCAGCAAGCCGACCGCAGGCGGTGGAATTTTCAGTTCGAGCGATAGCATGTCGGGACAGCCTTCAAGGCTTCACGGGGACCACCGCTGTGCCCTGCAAAGCCACCAGCTTCCAGCCCAACGCGTTGTGTTCTGTATCGTGTTCCCACACGGCCAGATACGAATTGGCCACCTCGCGCCGGCTGCCGCCGCCCACCACGGTCGCGAGCATGCGTGCATGTACCAGGCCGACGCGGCCATCACCGCCGATGAGCCGGAATTCGGGCGTCAGGAACTCGACCTTTTCGTAATGCAGCGCGCCGCTGGCCATCCGTGCCAGATAGCTTTGCCGCGTGTCGCGGGCGCCGGTTGAGTGCTGGTAGACCAGTGCATCAGACAACAAGGCGCCGAGCGCGTCGAGGTCGTTGTTCTGCATCGCCTGGAGCCGCGCGGCTTCGGCTGCGCGCAGGCCGTCTTCGCTTGGCGAGTCAAGTGGGTTCATGAAGCTATTGTGCAATCAGAACCGGGTGTCATCGGCGGCGACCGTATTGACCAGCACACCGATCTTGCCGACTTCAATTTCCGCCCGGTAGCCCGTCTTCAACCACACCGGCGTCAAACCGCCATCTCAGCCGATAAAACAGCCGATAAACCAGCCGGTACAACAGTGCCGGGATCTTGCAGCAGACACGATCGGCCATAGCGCCGCGGCCCGAAAAGAAAAAAGCCAGGCAGTCCAGCCCTCGACGGAGCTGAACTGCCTGGCCGGCTTTCGAGACGGTCAGGGCGCTGGAAAAGCGCCCTGGCCCCGATTTATCTAGCCGCGCGGGTTGATCAAACGCTCGACCTGGTCACGCAGCGTACCCAGCTCATTGCGAAGCTGGCGGCGCTCCTGCTGTGTCACGACGCCATCGGATTTGTAGGCGGCTTCATGGCGTTCGATGGCACGGTTCTGGCGGCGCAGCATGCGGGCTTCACGCTCGCTGATACGGCCGCTGCGCAGGCCTTCATCAATACGCTGGCCGATGTCGGACTGCATGTTGTCAATGCCCGGGGTCGATGAGCCCTGGCGAACCACATCACGGTTGGCCATCATGCGCTCCACCTCGGCGCTCAACTCGGCCACGTCAGCGCGCAACTGCTGGCGCTCTTGTGGCGTGGCACGGCCATCGGACTTGAAGCGGGCTTCGCGAACTTCGATTTCGCGGTCACGGCGCAGCAACATTTGCGCCTCAGACGGGGTGATGTGGCCCGACTGCATGCCTTGCTGGATGCGGGCATTGATGGCCTGCTGGGTGTTGTCGATGCCCGGTGTATGGGTGTTTTGCGCCATGGCCGGCGCTGCTGCCAGCCCGGCGAAGAGGGCCGACGCCAGCAGTGTGCCGGTAAAGAGTTTCGATTTCATCAGAGTCTCCTGTTATGACAATAAAGGCCAGCAGAGTCGCCTACCGCATGCGGTGTCAAGACTGCTCCTGCATCGCCGCTCATGCAGAGAAACCTGGAGGCTTGGTTCCGCGTTTCTCTAAGGCTTTTTGCGATTCAGTGCAGCCATTGTTCGCTTGCATTTGTCAACGCCGTGTCATCCAAACCGACATTTACCCGGTATTTACCGCGCAAATGCAATGGTGTCGAAATGCGCCTGGCGCTGAAAACTTCAAAGCGCTGGTCAACTGGGATAACGCTACGTTTTTAATAGCTGCTTGCGCAGGTAATACCTGGGCTGGAGGCCTGTTTGCCTTGAAAACGAGCCAAAAGTACCCCGGGCCGGCCTGTTCTGCGGCCCGACGGTTGCCGCTCGCCGATCAGCTTCCGGTCAAGGCCTGATAGGCCGCGCGCGTCTCGGGCGCCACTGCCGCCAGCACCTGCTCGTGCGAGGTCTGGTGGCGCGCCAGCAGTCGGGCAGAAGCGACTGTTTTTGAGTTGCAAAACCAGTGGCAGGTGTGCTGGATCAAAAACAGTTCCGCAGACAGCGTGAAGGCTTTCTGCTTGAGTGTCCGGTGCATCGGGTTGGTGGCTGCCTGCGTGAGCGCCTGTGCGTGCATGGCGATCGCCTGGCGCGCGTCGAACGTGGCTTGCGGAAACACGCTGGCGGCGTACGGAATGGGCAGCGCCAGCGTGCTGACCCGGGTCTCGGCCGGATCAAGCCGCGAAAACTCGGCGCTGAATTTGCTGAACTGCTGGCACAGCTGCGCTTCTGCGGCGTCGAGGTGGCGCCAGATCTGTTCGCGGCGCAGCGGCTCGCTCTCACCCAGGGCACGCAGGTAGCCAGTGGCCAGCGTTTCCATCAATTTTTCGATCTGGTAGTGGCCGAGATGACGACCCAGCAACGCAATGCGTTTGCGTTGCTCGCTCTTTTTGAGCAACAAAAAGCCAACGGCCACCAGAATGACGAGGGGAAGAATATCCATCGATAGTTTTGTTTTTGATATGAACGGTCAAGCTCTGGAGGGAGATCAGGATGTCAACCTGGGTGGTATCAGGTCTGGTATCTGGTCAAGCGCTGGTTTTTTCGGCAAGGCCGGCACACGCATCACCGCAGGTAGCCGCGTTCAAGGCACTTTGACGGGCGCCGCTTCGACGACGAGGTAGCGCCGCACCAGCTCGAAGAAGCGGTCATAAAACGCCTCGGACGCAATCGTCTCGCTGCCCACCCGCACCATCGAATCGCTGCTGGAACTGAAAGGCAAAGACACCGAGCCAAACGCGCCCACACCAAGGCTGGCGGAATTGTTGCTTTTCTTCAGCGCATATTGGTCTTGCAGGGCCGTGACAAACGCGAGGCTGACTTTGGCGTCCGTGCCGTCGGACACTTTGGGGCCGTCGGGCGCGCACACCACCCTTATTTCCATGCGCAGGTGCGCCTCGGCGTCGGGCTGAAAGCTTTTTCGGCCCTCGACCAGGTCACTGCTGGCGGTGTTGATGATGTAACCCTGGCTGAGCAAGGCACGCCGGGCCGCCTCGCAGGTTTGCGCGGCCGACGCGTCAAACAGACGCGAGTAGGTGTTCGCCGATCCAAATTGCTCCTGCGACGGAAAAACTCTCACGGGTGCCGCGCACCCGGCCACGATGCCCAGCGCGCTGACCGATGCCAGCACACAGGCAGCGGCCCGACAGCGGGCGCGAACCGGCGCCAAAAACAATGCATTCATCAACGACCAACCGTATTTTTCAAGTGACTCAAACAACAGCAAAAATATAAGCAAAAAGACAAGGAAAATCCGGCGCGCACGGCACCGGATTTCCCGGCTCATTTTTTGTCTGTAGCGGTGCACCGCAGACTGACCACGTCGAAGGTTCGTCAGCTGTGGGTACAGTGGAAGTCAGCGTATCACAGCGCGTTGATGCCAATGGAAAGGCAATAGCGAAAACCCCGGATCCCGGCCGGAGGGGCCGCGGCGGCCCCGCGCAGGCCGTGAAGCAGTGAAAAACCGCCAATTTGAAGACAGATCGACCTGTAGCCCATACAAATCATGCGCGAGCCGCTATCATAATAATAGCTATGACGACAACAAAAGTCACAGCGCTTGCAACCGGACCGGCTCCAGAGCGCTGGCATTGAGCGGTCAACCCGCAGGCGCAACCGCCTGCAGGTGATCCCCTTGTCCCGGCTACGGTTTGGGTGTTGTGGCGCCTGACCTCAATGGGGTCCGCTGCTCGAAGCGCTGCTTCCACTGCGGCACGCGGGCCGCCATCACGCGCTCGACGTTGTCGCGGTTTTTTTGCTTCATGTCGGCGCTCATCACGAAGCCCGCGCGGCCGGTGCCCTGCACGCTCATCACCGGCATGGCGTTTTCTTCGGCCTCGACCTGGCGGGTCACGTCAGCCGATCCGCTGGCCGCACCGCGCAGGGTGGGGCCCAGCGCCAGATGCGAGAAGACATCGGTGCGGTTGGTTATGTCGGTGCCGGCCGTGGTCTTGACAAAAAACGGCACGAAGATTGGCCCGATGCTGACCAGCCCCTGGTAGTCACCGACAAATAGGCCTCGCGCTTCGGGCGCCTTGCTCATGTCGAACGGTTTGGAGACGCGACTTTCGCGCCAGCTCAGGCCGTCACGCGAGCGGGTCAACCAGATGTCGGTCAGCAAGGTGGCCCGGTCGGCGGTATTGCTGCGCAAGTCGTAGTAGCTCACGCCGACGGTCCCGTCTTTTCGTACATGCACGCTGGGCGTGAAGGCCTGCACCAGTGGGTCGCGGTTGATCTGCACCGGCTCGCTCCAGGTCTGGCCGCGGTCGCTCGATTGCGACACCACGATGCCCTCGACCGCGCCGCTCGAAAAGCGCGAGTCTTGCCACACCACGGTGATGACGCCTTTGCGGCTGATGGCGAGCTGCGCGAGGATTGATCCATCGCGGATCGCGGCACCGGTCTCAGGGTCTGTCGCGCCCTGTGAAAACACGTCTGCGACCTTGGTCGGCCCCGACCAGGTCGCGCCCTTGTCGTCGGACAAAATCACCTCCAGCGTCACGTCGTTGGTGAGGAAATCGATCTTCGTCAGCAAGTTGACCAGCCGGCCGTCAGGCAGCACCTCAATGCGCGCGCCTATGGTTTGCGCGTCCAGCCCCGGGTCATAAATGATGCGGGTCGGCTCCCAGCTCAGGCCGTTGTCGGTGCTGCGGGCAAACAGCGTCGGGCCGGCGCCTTCACCGGCCACAAAACTCAGGCGGTCCCAGGTGGCGTAGACATAGCGCGAATCATTTGGGTCGGCGGTCATGGTGTTCTTGTCGTTGAAACGCTCTTCCGTGTCGGCTACCAGCACGATCGGTTTGCTCCAGGTGCGGCCGCCGTCGGTCGAGCGGCTGGCCAGCATGGCGCTGGCCGGTTTGCCTGTAATGATGGTGTCGTCGAACGACAGCGACATCTGGTGCACCACGCCGTTGGGTGAGAAAGTCACCCACGGATCGGTGGCGCGCTCGTAGTTGCCATTGTTGGCTGCGTTGCCGCCGGCGCAGACCGAAAACGGCGGATACACGCGCTTCCACGTCACGCCGCCGTCGAACGAATACCCGGTGCCCAGGCCGCGCGCGCCGCCGTTGGACCAGCGGTCTTGCTGCCAGACGCCGACCAGGTTCAGCGGAAAACGCGGGTTGACCGCCACGAAGGGCTCGACTTCGGCGTTCGCGTAGAGCGTTCCAATATCAGACGTGCCGCTGCAGCCCGGCTTGAAAGGCGTGTCGCCAGATGCGCGGAAGGTGAATGAATCGGTGTCGATGCGGCTACTGCTGTTGGCGCCGCGCGCCACCTCGTCGGTTTGCGCTGCCGCCAGCCCGCACGTCATGCCGATGCCTGCGGCGAGCCCGAAGACGCGCAACGATTTTTGTAATTGACGCCTTCTCTTTCCCAGAAAAACAGTTTTCATGATGATCTCCGGTTGTTGAGGACCTTCCGCATAACCCTGGCGGACCTGTGGCAGGCGGATCGGGATGGGCTGCAAGGCGCCTTTTTGCAGCCAATAGCCCCGCTATTGGCAAGAAAAGCAACGCCGCAGACCGCCCGAGCCCGACTGATCACAGGCCGCACGGGGTTATGCAGAGGGTCCTTAAATCACTGCTAAAAAAGATTCTGCGCAATGGCCGCCTGTGATCGCCCGGGTTGATCTTTCGCCAGCGAACGCATCACGGATTTCCCCACGTCAATGGGGCCGCCACCGCAGCAGCTTCATCGGCGAGTGGTGTTTTCAAATGTTCCAGCTGTACAGCTGAAGTGACTCGCTATACTTTTCATAGCTGCTTGCGCGTGTTTTATCTGGGATGGGAGCCTGTTTCATTGCAAAACAGGATCTGTAGCAGTCTGTAATGACCTGCTGTGATGCCCCGCTGTGATGACCCGGCAAGCCCGCTACAACAGCTCAAGCCGCGCCCGCAGCATCTGCGACGCCTTGGCCGGGTCGTCGGCATCGGTCACCAGCGTCATGACCAGCGCTCCGCCCTCACCGGGCGGCTCTTCCTGCAAGGCGATGCCTTCGACCTTCGGCTTGCCTTTGAGCCGGTGCAACTGGCGCAGTGAGCCGTCGGGCCCGACCACGCCCAGGGCCGAACCGGCGCAGACGCCATCGGTGAAACTGTCGCCGGTGTTTTCTGCCACGGCGCTGAAGACCCAGCCGCCGCCGCTGAGCGCAGCGCCATCGGTCAGGCCGAGCGGCACGCCCTTGATATCGCCGAGCTCGATCGGCTGAACGCTGTGCGCGGCCGGCGTCGCAGCGTGGTCACCACCCAGCCAGCGGGCGATGCCGTGCCAGTCGAAACGGATGCAGGCGTTGCGGGCGTCACCCTTGTTGCCGCGCTGTAGCAGGCAAAACATCGCGTCGCCCTGACCGCTGCTGGCGTTCGACACGAAAGCGCCTTCGATGTTCAGGTCAGCAAACTGCGGCCGGAGCGCTGCGTAAATACCCTGGAGGGCGATGGTTTGAAAAGCCCCCGCCACCACAGCACCGCGCGCATCGAGCCCGAGCAGCACGCCCGTCTCACGCGTGGGCCGCGAGCCCGAACCGAGCGCCAGCAAGGCGCCGTGCGGGTGGCCGGGCAGCGGTGGCAATGCGACCAGTGTTTCAAGATCGGGTTTGACGGCTTTGCGTTTGCCCTTGTCCTTCGGCAGCCGGCCGTCGAAGAGGCGCAGCAGCGTGACGGGCGGGTCGGAGCGCAGATCGATATCGTTTTGTTCGCCGGCCAGGCTGGGGCCGCCATCCATCACACCCAGATGATGCTCGTCGTCGGCCACTACATACAGCCAGTGGCCGACGCGCACCAGGCCGCTGGCGGCGCTCAGGTGCGGCTGCCCGCGCGGGTGCTGGTGCGGGGCGAGCAGCAGGTCGCGCAGGTGCGCGGGCTGAATGGCTGGTGTCTTTACGGGTGCCCTGGCAGGCTTGATCGTCGGCATGCCGGGATATTCACACAAAATTCCTGCATCTGCCTAGACAGGCCTAGGCAGGCTTGCAGCCCATGAAATACCTGTACGGGCTGCTATTAAAAGCGTAGCTAAATACTCGAGAGGCCGCGGAGGTGGAACGCTGCCCTCGGAAAGCAACCGGACGGCTGAGGCAGATCAGTCAGATCAGGCCGTTGCGCCGTCCTGTACCGTGATGCCGTTGTCGTCAGCCCAGTCCATCAACGCATCGATGGCGTCTGCGGTTTCGAGTTTGGTGGCGCAGGGCGCGTACGCCAGCTGGGTGGCCATCTGGAACTTGGCTGGCATCAACGGGTACGGCACCTTCAGTTCGGCCACCTGCTTGGCCAGACCCTGAAGCAACTCTTTTTCAGTCGTGCCACCACGCCGGTAGCGCTGCCAGACCTCGCCGACCTGCAGAGGCGGCGACACCGGCATGACCGAAAAGCCGGTGCTCAGGTAATTGAGCGAATCCGAAGCGAGTGACATCGCTTGGGGTTTTGTTTTGAGGAATTGCTTCAACATTTTTTTACACTCCTTGAAGATGACAGGTAAAGAGTAACTTTGACTTATATGGCAGGCAACACCTGTGGCGCCGAAAAACTGAAGCGAACGAGAAAAAGTGCCGGAATCTGTAAGCAAATGTCTCAATGCCGGGCATGTAGCGCGCCTGCGGGAACACTTGCAGCCATGGATGGTATCGTTTTGGCATGTTTGAGGCCTGCATCCCAAATAAAACATGCGCAGACAGCTATCAAAACTGTAGCGTTTGCGCCTTGCATGCGTGTGGCTCTTCCAGTCAGACGCCATCTTCTGCAACAAGCTGTAAGAAATTTGCAGCTATCCCGACTCAGTCAAATGACTGCTTCGTCAGCGGATCGCTGCAAACCCCCACACCACTCCGCTAAAACCGGCTTTCGTCTGACTTACCTGTTGCTGCGGTTGACCCTGGTCGTGGCCGGCACGGCAACCCAGGCCATGGGGCTGACGCTGGAGCCTGCCTCCGCGCAATGCGGCGTACCGGCCACACCCGTGCCAGCCGTACCAGCCGCAGCGCAGCAGCGCCTGCCGCAAAGCCAGGCGATTCACGGACAAAAAGACATTGCTTGGGCCTGGCTGGCATCGCCGACCACGCGCTACCCGCATGCGGCCTTCGGCTCGCCAGTGCACGCGGGCAGCCTGCATGTGCTGGCCGCCGATGCGTCTGGGGCGCTGCAGACGCTGACGCTGACCTTGCCGCCGCAGCGGGTGTTCGAAGACCGCGTGCCCCGGCTTGTGGACCTGGACGGCGACGGGCGGGACGAAATCATGCTGGTCGAAGCAGACGTGGCGCACGGCGCTGCGCTGGTGGTGTTTGGCCTGCGCGCCGCAGCATCAGCCCGTGGAACCGCGGCCGGCCTTGCATTGGTCGAGCTGGCGCGCAGCCCGTCACTGGGCACCGCCTTTCGCTGGCTCAACCCGGTGGGCGTTGCAGACTTCGATGGCGGCGGCCAGCTGGGCATCGCCAGCGTGACGACGCCCCACATTGGCGGCGTGCTCACGCTCTACCAGTTTCGCCCGCCCCGGCTGGTGCCATTTGCGCGTGCGGCCGATGTGTCCAATCACCGCTTCGGCGCGCTGGAGCAGCAACTCGCGGTGGTGATCGAGACTGCGGGGCGCCGGCCCACAGTCGTCGTGCCCGACATGCAGCACACGGCCCTGCACGCGCTGCGCTGGGACGCGCCGGGCCAGTGGACCCGGCTGGAAGAACCACTGCCGCTTCGCGCCCGCATCGAGCGCCTGGCGCCGCTGGCTGGCGGTGCTTGCGCGCTGCTGGCCGATGCGTCGTGGTGGCGGGTGATGCTGGTGCCTGACTGACCCGCGCTCGTTTTGAGGCGGGCACGCTTGCTGACATTTCGTGACCCCGACTGACGCTTGAAATGCCGGTCAGGGTCCCCAAGCTGCAATCAATGACCGATCCACTTCACATCGTTTGCCCACATTGCCACACCACCAACCGCGTGCACGCCGAGCAGCTGGGCAGCGAGCCGACCTGCGGCAGTTGCAAGAAAGCGCTTTTTACCGGCCATTCGGCTGCACTGGACGAAGCCGCTTTCGAAAAACACCTGAGCCGCAACCAGATTCCTCTGCTGGTGGACTTCTGGGCACCGTGGTGCGGTCCGTGCCGCGCCATGGCGCCAGCCTATGAAGACGCAGCCGCGCAGCTCCAGCCGCAGGTGCGTCTGGCCAAGGTCGATACCGAGGCCATACCCGCATTGGGCGAGCGTTTTCGCATTCGCAGCATTCCCACCATGGTGCTGTTCAAGGATGGCCGCGAGCTGGTGCGCCAGAGCGGCGCGCTGGGTGCGGCCGACATTGTGCGCTGGGTACGGTCGAATCTTCGCTGACGGCTGCTGCCCCGCCGCGCTTGAGGAAAGCGCTGCTACGGCGACAGGTTTTTATCCGGGTGCGGCGAGAGCGGCGTAATGAGTCGCAGCTCGGCATGCAGGCTTTGCACCTCTTTGCGCAACGCGCCGATCTCGCGCATCAGGTCGTGCTCGATCTGCCGCTCTTCGGTTTCGACGAACATCGCGGCCACCGACGCGGTGACCAGCGACAGCACGGCCAGGCCCAGCAGCACGACAACGACCGCAAACGCACGCGAGACGTGGGTGCTGGGAACAATGTCACCATAGCCAACGGTGGCCGCCGTGGTGAAGGCCAGCCACAGGCCGTCGGCCAATGTTTCCGCGCGCGGCTCGACCATCCAGAAGCCGACACCACCCAGGCTCAGTATCAACACACACAGGCCGAGCGAATAGACCACCCCGCGGCGTGTGATGAATCTTTTGCGGCGCTGCCATTTATCAATACGATTCATACGATCCATGCAGGCACTTTACAGGGCATGCGTGTTAGCCGGTGCTCCCGGGCTTTGCTTGGTGCATCGTGACACGACAGGTTCAAGCCATCTTGACGCATATCAAGGTCAACGGTGGCTGTCGGCAATCAGGGGCGCAGAGCGACCGCGGCTGACGGCCGATGCAGATGCAGCAGGTTTTTTCGCGGCTTTCCCGAAATCATCAAGGCGCGCGATTCTGGAATGGATTTCCAGTGCCAAACGACCAGAAACACGGGCCGCCCGCGTGCTGCTGACAGCGCAAATGGCAGCACGCAATCTGAAAGCCAACTTTCCTGAAGGCCGCAATCGTGGCCCGGCACCTTGATGCCGGGCAAGCTGCTACCGATGCAAGCGACAGGAGATCAGGCTTTTTTGGCCACCATGCCGTAGATGACCAGCAAGATCACCGCGCCAACCACCGAAGCGATCCAGCCCGCTGCTTCGCCCTGCTTGTACCAGCCCATGGCGGTGCCGGCATAGCTGGCCAGGAAAGAGCCCGCAACGCCCAGAACGGCGGTCATGATCCAGCCGAGCTTGTCGTCGCCAGGCTTGACAGCGCGGGCGATGAACCCGACGACGAGACCGATCAATATCGTTCCGAGAATTGACAGCATGAGGGGGGCTCCTTGAGTTGCCGGTTGAAAGACCGCTTTCAATATACTACGGCCGCACAAACAGGCCGATGTCAACCAGATTGCTATTTGTTTGATAGCTGCTCGCGCAGGTATTACCTGGGCTGGCATGCGATTTAACTCAAGAATATGGCTGCAGGCACCGGTGCGGGCGGCCCCGGCCCGACGCCGCTGATCAGACGCCACGCCGTAGTACCTACTGCACTCTCGCCTGGCCATACCCATTTTGCTGATCAGGACCACCCCAAGCTGCGGGACTTGAGGGAAGAACACCGACTCCGTCAACGGGGCGCCATGCTGCTGCCGCTGGAGCGCGAGGTGGCGGCGCGCTTGCTGAGCAAGCAGAACGCGACTGTACGGAATCGACCGCCCTGTACACGCACATGCGCAGGCAGCCTGTGGACTGTGGGCGTCAGAAACGCGTGAAATAAACCCGGTTTGTTGCCTTGAACAAACACGCTTCAGGGCGCTCGGTAATAACCCGCTGAACCGCGGCTAAACTTTCCAGTAACCTCTGTTTACACAAAAAGAACGTTCGTTCTTTTTTTCTTTTCAACCCCATCTGTCACGGCCTCGCGCCACACTTTTTCTGGAGTCGTTTGAATGAGAACATGGAAATATGCGCTGAGCGCACTGGGCACTGCGCTGGTTTTGGCGGGTTGCGGTGGCGGTGGCGGCGGTGAAACCAGCACCAGCTCTGTCGGCTTCACGTCGATGGTCAGTTTTGGCGATAGCCTGAGCGATGTTGGTACCTACAAAGTCGGCGCCATTGCAGCCGTTGGCGGCGGCAAATGGACGGTCAATTCAGCGACCGCGCAGAACTGGACCGAGCTGATCTCGGCCCAGTACAAGCTGCCAGCGCCCTGCGCGGCGCAAACCGGCCTGTTGAGCATCATTCCCCAGTTGCCAGCGGTTGCCGTCCAGAATTTCCCCGCTTGCCGTAACTACGCGCAGGGCAGCTCGCGTGTCACCAGCCCCGCAGGTCCGAACAGCGTTGCCATTCAGCAGGCTATTTTGCAGGCGACCGGCTCCCCGGTTGCTGCAGCGCAGGCGGCTGGCATCGGTTTGATGGCGCTCCCTGTCGTCAATCAGATGGCTAACCACCTCGCCAACGTGGGCGGCACCTACAACGGCAAGGAGTTGGTCACTGTTTTTGCCGGTGGCAATGACATCTTCCTGAATCTCAACGGGGTGTCGAGTGCGGCCAAGTTTGCCGCTGGTGACCCGAACACCCCTGTGAGTTCTGCAGTAGCCGCAGCGCAGTTCGCAGGCTGGTCGCCAGCCGTTCAAGCATCTATCGCGGCAGGCGGCGCCGCCGCTGTCAACGCCGCCGGTCAGGCCGCAGTGGCCGGTATGGCGCAAGCCGCGACCGAACTGGTTGCAGCCATCAATACGCAGGTGCTGGCGAAGGGCGCGAAGTATGTCGTGGTGCTCAACGTGCCTGACGTGTCAACCTCACCTTTCGCTGCGACGCTGGACGCGAGCACGAAAGGCCTGCTCGTGAACATGGCAACCGCCTTCAACAGCACGCTGAGTCAGGGCCTGGCGGGCAAACCCGGTATCTTGCTGGTGGATGCCTACACGCAGGGACGCGACCAGGTGGCGAACCCGGCGCAATATGCCTTGAGCAATGTGACGACCGCGGCTTGCAGCAAAACCTCGCCGGCCAATCCGCTGGCAGGCAGCTCGCTGGCTTGCACGGCTTCCAGCCTGATCCCCGGCGACACCAGCAAATACCTGTTTGCCGATGACGTGCATCTGACGCCGTATGGCTACGGGCTGCTGGCCCAGTTCGTCACCAAAAATCTCGCCACGGCCGGCTGGCTGTAATCGATTTCACTGTCTATCAGAACCCTCATGAAAAAATCAATTTCCACCCTGCTTGCCCTGGCCACGCTGGCTTTTTGCGGCTCGGCTCTGGCCCAGAAGGCTGGCAGCTTTTCCGCCTCTATCGGCGGGACGCACATCGCGCCTTCCGTCAGCAGTGGCAACCTGACCGCACCGAGCCTGCCGAACACGAAAGTCGACGTCAACTCGAACAGCCAGATCACAGGTGCCGTCAACTACATGGTCACCGACAACATCGCGGCTCATGTTCCGATCGGCTTCGGCTTCAAGCATGAAATCACCGGCGACGGCGCGATAAAGGGTGTCGGCAAACTGATCGAAACCAGGGCTCTGCCGATCACCCTGATCGGCCAGTACCGCTTCCTGGACGCCAACGCCACGTTCCGGCCTTACCTGGGCGCTGGCTTGTCGTACGTGAAGTTCTACAAAGAAACAGGAACCGGCACGCTGACCGCCCTCACCAATCCCGGCGGCCCGGCCACCGGCGCGAAGTTTGACTCCAAACTCGCACCGACACTGCAGATTGGCGGCATCTACAACATCAATGAAAAGTGGTATCTGGAAGCCAGCTATGCCAAGACTTTTCTGAAGACCCGCGCCACCTTGACGACCGGCCAGACCATCGACGTCAAACTCGACCCGAGCGCGTACTGCCTGCAGGTCGGCTACAAGTTCTGATCTCGGGTCCCGCATGAACAAAGGCTGTCAGTGTTGACGGCCTTTTTTATTTGCAAGGCGGGCTTCCTCCACAAGCACTGCACTAGCGTCAGACAACGCGCTCGCGTGACGACCGACATCTGCCTCTTCAAAGTTCTTCGGTACACCGGCGTGTAAAACTCGGCGTTTGAACAAGATTGCCGTTAAGGATGATTGGCGACCACACGACCTCAGGCGCCTACCAAAGGCCGAAATTGGGCATTCAACGCGTCTGAGGAGCATAGTGAACCAATGGCAATAACCGCAACAAATACGATCCAGACCCCAGCGCGAACCCTCAATACCGCCTGGTACCAGCTTGACATCGCAAGGTGCGCACAGCAGCTCCACACAGATGTAACCCTTGGCCTGAGTGACGCCGAAGCGCAAAGTCGGCGCACCAAGCACGGCCCGAACCAGCTCGCGCAAGCGCCGCCGCGCTCGCCATGGCTGAAGTTGCTCGACCAGTTCAAAAGCCTGCTGGTACTGGTGTTGATCGGTGCGGCGTTGCTGGCCGGCGCCATCGGCGATATGAAAGATGCGGTGGTGATTTTGATCGTCGTCGCCTTCAACGCGGGTCTCGGCTTTTATCAGGAGCACCGCGCAGAGGCCACGCTGGCCGCGCTTAAAAAAATGCTGGCGCAGCATGCGCGGGTGCGCCGCAGTGGGCAGGTGCTGCAGATTGCGGCGCAAGACTTGGTGCCCGGCGATGTACTGCTGCTGGAAGCTGGTGATCGTGTTGCCGCTGACGGCCGCGTGCTGACGGCCCATAACGCCGAGGTCGCCGAAGCCGCGCTGACCGGCGAATCGCATGCCGTGGGCAAACATGCACAAGACCTGGCGCCTGGCGATCACCCCTTGGCCGAGCGCTTCAACATGGCCTACATGAACACCGTGGTCACACGCGGGCGTATGGAGCTGCTGGTCAGCGCGACCGGCATGGACACCGAAATGGGCCGCATCACCGGCCTGCTGGCCGAGGCGCATGACGGCCCGACGCCGCTTCAGGTGCAACTCGATGCGCTCGGCAAACGGCTGGCCTTGATCGCCGGCGTGGTGGTCAGCCTGATTTTTGCGCTGGGCCTATGGCGCGGCGACCCCTTGGTGCAGACCATCATGACCTCGATAGCGCTGGCTGTGGCTGCCATTCCTGAAGGACTTCCTGCGGTAGTCACGGTGACGCTGGCCATCGGCATGCACCGCATGGCAAAAAATGGTGCCATCGTCAAAAGGCTGTCAGCGGTTGAAACCCTGGGCTCCACGACGGTGATCTGCTCTGACAAAACCGGCACACTCACGCTGAACCAGATGACCGCGCGGGCGATCTTTTATCAAGGTCAGCGCTTCGCGGTCAGTGGCGAGGGCTATTCAAGTGAAGGCAGCATCGGTGCCAACCAAGACAACCAACCCGACGCTGCACTGCCGGACTTTTTACCGCTACTGCTCCCCTCGGCGCTGTGCAGCGACTCGCGCATTCGCGGCAGCGAGCTGATTGGTGACCCGACTGAGGGAGCCCTGCTGGCGCTGGCCGCCAAGGGCGGGGTTGACCAGGAAACGGTGGTCGAAGGCAGCCCCCGCATCGCAGAAATTCCTTTTGATTCGGCGCACAAGTTCATGGCGACCTTTCACCACGACGGGGACGTGGTGCGGATGTTTGTCAAGGGCGCGCCCGACGTACTGCTGGCACGCGCCAGCCAGTGGCTGGGCACGGCGGGTGAGACAACACTCGACCCCATCACGCGCGCCGCCTTTGCAGCCGAAAACGCCTCCCTTGCCGCGCAGGCCATGCGGGTGCTGGCGGTGGCCAGGCGCGACATACCGGTGCGGGATTTCCACCCTGCTGCCGACTTGATGCCGTGGGCCGACGGTCTGGTGTTGCTGGGACTGGTCGGAATCATTGACCCGCCCCGGCCCGAGGCGCGGGAGGCGATCCGGCTGTGCCGGCAGGCGGGCATTCAGGTCAAGATGATCACCGGCGACCACGGCCTGACGGCGGACGCGATTGCGCGCGAACTCGGCCTGCAAGGCCTGGTACTGACGGGTGCGGAGCTAGACCGTATCGACGCCGCCGAGCTGTCCCGCCGCGTCGAGGAAACCGCTGTTTTCGCACGCGTTGCGCCAGACCACAAGGTCAGAATCGTGCAGGCGTTGAAGGCGCGCGGGCATGTGGTGGCGATGACCGGCGATGGTGTCAATGACGCACCGGCCTTGAAGAACGCCGATATTGGTGTGGCCATGGGCATCACCGGCACCGAGGTGACGCGCGAGGCCGCCACCATGGTGCTGACCGATGACAATTTTGCGACCATCGTCGGCGCGGTCAAGCAGGGCCGCATCATTTATGACAACGTCGTCAAGTTCGTGCGCTTTCAGCTTTCGACCAATATCGGCGCTATCCTGACCGTGCTGGGCGCGCAGTTGCTGGGCCTGCCAGCGCCGTTCACGGCGATTCACATTTTGTGGATCAATATCATCATGAACGGTCCGCCCGCGATGACACTTGGCCTGGAGCCGCCGCGCGACGGAATCATGTCCGAGCCGCCGCGCCGCGCCGACGAACGCATTCTTTCACTGGCACGCTTCAAAAAATTGCTGATGTACGGAATCACGATGGCGGTCGGCACGCTGGTGCTGGTCACATATGCGCAGCCGCAAGGCAACACCTATGCGTTGACTTTGGCCTTCACGACTTTTGTGTTGTTCCAGTTCTTCAATGTGTTCAATGCACGCACCGAGCTGGGCACCACCTTCAACCGGCAATTCTTTCGCAACGGCAAGTTGTGGGCGGCATTGGGCGGGGTGCTTGCGCTGCAAGGGCTGGTGGTGCACTGGCCGCCGGCTCAGCTGGTCTTTGATACAACCGCCTTGTCGGCAAAGGACTGGGGGCTGGCGTTTTTGGTGGCCTCGTCAATTTTGTGGCTGGACGAGGCGCAGAAGTGGAGCGTCCGACTACTGCAGCGAAATAAGCGCAGCAAGCGTAGCCGCTCGTCAGCAATATGAGTAGCACACCGCTATGAAATCAGGAGCTGCTTACGCACGTATTTATTGGGCTAGCAGCCGTTTTCTATCATATTCAGGTAGCTTTCCAGCTTGCGAGTGACCCCTGCTTGCCGTCCCCTTCCCCGCACCATTCAAGCGCCCACCTCTGGCGTGCGTATCACCAGCACCGGCACGGGTGCCAGGCGAATGATCTGCTCGGCCCCGCTGCCCAAAAACATGCGACCGACGCGCCTGCGCCCATGCGTTCCGACAACGATCAGATCAGCTTTCCAGCTTTGGGCCTCGGCGGCCACGGTGTCGCCCAGATGCTCGCCAAACTTGTCGATCAGCACCGTATCGGCGTTGATGCCAGCGGCCTGAACGATGGCCAAGGCATCGGCCAGAATTTTCTCGCCGGTTTCCCGCATGATCTTGATCAACTCGCCGGACTGCCCACCATACGGATCGACGCCGGTGAAGTAGGCCATTTCGTCGAGCACATGAATCAGCCGCAACACCGCACGGCCACCTGAATAGTTGGCCATTTCGCAAGCGGCGACCAGCGCCTTGTTCGATGTTGCACTGCCATCAACGGCAACCATGATGCGTCTGTACATAAGTTAATCCTGGGTTGAAGATGGTTTAGAAAACTTCCTGACCGCCAAGCGGCGACAGGCCTACCCTTCGCTTCGCTTCGCTTTGCTTTGCTTCTACTTGACCATCAACACCGGAATGTCGCAGTCCGCCATCACGCGCTGGGCCACGCTGCCCATCAGCGCCCTCACCAAAATCCCATGACCGTGGGCACCCATCACGATCATCTGCACCCGCTCTTTTTTGCTGACCCGAATAATTTCACTGGCAGCAGCGCCCACTACCCACACGCAGCGGTAGCTCACCGCCTGTTGGTCTAAAAACTTTTTGATCGGCTTGAGCACCTTTTCAGCTTGGCCGAGTTGATAGGCTTCAACTTCGGCTGACCCCAGCTTGCTCTTGATATGCGGCGACACCGGGTCTTGCACATGGAACACGATCAGCTCGTCATCCGCTGTGGCCAGTTTGTTACTTGCTACCAAGAACGTCAGCGCTTTTTTCGTGAACTTGCTGCCGTCGGCAGCTAACAATATCTTCATGGTTTTTCCTTCGGTTGTTGTAAATATTCAGGGGACTCGTTGATTCGATGGTGATCTGGCGGTGCAATCATCACTTCACCAGTATCAACGGAATTTCGCTCTCGTCTGCGGTGCGAAGGAGTCATATCTAGACTGCACGCTGCGCCACATACACATACAGCGGCAAGCCCAACAAAATATTGAACGGAAATGTTAGCCCCAGCGACATGCCGAAGTACAGCGAGGCACTGGCCTCTGGGATGGCGTGCCGGATGACAGCCGGCACGGCAATGTACGAAGCGCTGGCAGCCAGCACCATCAATAGCGCTGTGTTGCCCGCTGACATGCCCAGCACAGCGCCCATCGTCAGCGCGAGCGCCGCATGCGCCAGCGGCCCGGCAATGGCGTAGGCCAGCAACCAGGGCGACTTGCCTTTGAGCTCGCCCATATTGCGCGCCGCCATCAGACCCATGTCGAGCAGAAAAAAGCACAGCATGCCTTTGAACAGATCACCGGTGAACGGCTTCATGGCTGATTCACCCGACTCGCCGGTGAGGATGCCGATCAGCATGGCGCCGAGCAAAAGCAGCTGGCTGCCATCGGTCAGCGATTCGTGCATGATGCGCCCCAGTGGTGCGCCGGATGCGACCCCTGCAGCAGGCATGTTTTGCAATAGTCGGCGGCTTGTCAGGCCAGCCAGGGTTGCGGCACTGCTGCGTTGCCGCTCCCGATTCGCCAGCAACACAGCCAGCACAATCGCCGGCGACTCCATCAGCGCCATGGCGGCGGCCATGTGCCCGCCGTAGGCAACGCCCTGGCTGTCAAGATAGGTGGTGGCCGTGATGAAAGTAACAGCGCTGACCGAGCCGTACGTGGCGGCCACCGCAGCCGCGTCATAGCCATTGAGCACCCGCCGAAGCAAGGCATAGCCAATGACCGGGACGATGACCGCGAGCGCCACCGCAGACAGCAAACTGACCGCTACCTCGGTGGTCAGGCCGGACCGCGCCAGTGCAAAACCGCCCTTCAAGCCCAGCGCCATCAGGAGATAGAGTGACAAGAAGCGCGATATTTGCGGCGGAATCTCAAGGTTTGACTTCAACGCGCCGGCAAAAATGCCAAAGACAAAGAAAAGAATCGCCGGGTCGAGAAAGTTTTGCACAAAGAACCCGAATTTACACAGCGCCAGAGTCTGGTCGCGTGTCGTTCACGTGACACCACCGCGCCAAAGTCTGTTTTGGGTCGCACTGGAAGGAATCTGCCCGGAAACGCATCTACAACGTGTCCAGGTAACGATGCAGCAACAAGCAGAAGTCAGCTTTCGCTGGATTCAAGCTTGTTGCCAGCTGCTCGGAAAATCAGCCCCCGCGGTTGTTTAATGCAGGGCGCAGGGCGCGCCCCACGGCATAGTGCGCTCCACCAGCCAACACAAGCAGGCACACCATGCCGAGCGCCCAGACAACCCAAACCAGGGGTGCCAACCACTCAAGCACTGACCCCAAAGCCGGCAATGCAGCGAAACCCCAGCCCATCATGCTGGTGGTGGTGCTGCGTAGCCAGGTCAGGAACTCGGGACCGACCCACGAGGCCAGCCATTCGGGCACGGGCCACTGCGCAATCTGGCCAGTCAGACCACCCGTCTCCCCGGCGTTTGCCGCGAGCCACCCAACCAGCGACACCAGCACGGCGGCGCTCACGGTCCATACCAACGCCGACACCATTGTCGCAATCCATACAAACGTTTTCACGTGATCAACTCCATAAAAAGCAGCGACAGCGCCGTACGTTTTCAAGCTCAATCCAATGCTAGACCGTCACCTTGCCGCGCGTCTTCCAGAGCGACACAATAACCCCGCCCGCAATCAAGCCGAACGTTACGGTTAGTGAAATTGACGGCGGAATCTTGCCAATGATGCCAACCAGAAATATCTTGGTGCCGATGAAGACTAACACCAGCGCCAGCGCGTACTTGAGGTACTTGAAACGGTGAATCATCGCGGCCAGCGCGAAGTACAGCGCACGCAGACCCAGAATCGCAAAGATATTGCTGGTGTAGACGATGAAGGGGTCGTTGGTGATGGCAAAAATGGCTGGCACTGAATCGACCGCAAATACCAGGTCGACGAACTCGACCATCACCAAAGCCAAAAACAGGGGCGTGGCCCAGCGCACCAGCTTGCCGGTGACCGGGTCGGGGCGATACACGAAGAAGGCGTTACCTTCAACTTTGGGTGTGACGCGCATGCGCTTGCGCAGGAGCTTCAACAAAGGATTGTTCGCAATGTCAGGCATGTGGTCGGCAACGATCCACATCTTGATGCCGGTAAACACCAGGAAGGCGCCGAACAGATACAGAACCCAGCTGAACTGGCTGACCAGCGTAGCGCCCAGCGCAATCATGATGGCGCGTAAAACGATCACGCCCAGAATGCCCCAGAACAGCACGCGGTGCTGGTACTGCCGCGGAATGGCGAGATAAGTGAAGATCAACGCGATGACAAACACGTTGTCCATCGACAGCGATTTCTCGATCAGGAAACCGGTGAAATACTCTGTGCCGCTTTGGGCACCCAGATACCACCAGACCCACGCGCCGAACAGCGCTGCCATGCCGATGTAGCCACCGGATAGAAAAAGGCTTTCGCGCACGCCGATCTCGCGATCGTCACTGTGCAGCACGCCCAGATCCAGCGCCAGCAGTGAGACGACCACGCCGGCGAACAGCAGCCACAGCCAGACGGCTTTACCCAAAAAGTCGGCATGCATGAATTGAAGAAGGGTTTCCAAGAAAAGTTGCTCCGAAAGTTGTTGTTCAGTTTTTTTGTCTGTAGAGAAACGCTGTCAGGCAGAGCTCAGCGGCCGCTCCGGCGTGCACAGCGCAAACATGTCCCGGTGCAGCCCCCAATGCTCCACCGCCGCATTGATCACCGTCGATTCGCTGTCATGAACCCGGCCGTCTGCTTCAACGACCGCGATGCAAAGGCGAAGCACTTTCCTTCGCAGGGCCGGATCATCGATCTCGGCCATCAGTGCGGCCATGGTCCGCGGGTCAACCAGACCGTCCTCGGCCCAACCCGGATGACGGGCAACCTCGATATCCTGGCCGAACGCTTCCACCACCGCATCGAGTTGACGCATCGACAGGCCGAGCTGCTCATGCGCCCGGACATATTCGAGCATCAGCATTTCTTCGCTTTCCATCACGCCGTCGGCCAGCAGGGCCAGCGCCACGATACGCGCGGCAGCTTGTGGGCTGTTGAGTGGGTAACTTCTCATCATGTCTGGGCTCCTGGAAGGTGAGGGTCAAGAATGCAGTGCTGGCGTGGGGCTGGTCAGCGCGGTCAGTCAAAGATGTCGCTCATCCATGATTTTTTGCGACGCCCCTGACTGCCGGCGTCGCGGCCCCAGCCGCCGTGCGGTGAGGTATCTTCAAAATCGCGGCGCATTCCGGCGGACTGACGCGGCGCCGTCGCTGCGGCGTGTTCCGCCTCTGGTATGGCGGCGCGATCGATCAGCTTGTCGAGCTCGCCGCGATCCAGCCAGACGCCACGGCAGACCGGGCAATAGTCAATTTCGACACCCTGCCGCTCCGTCATCAGCAGCGCGGTGTCAAGGCAGTTGGGGCATTTCATGAAAGTTCTTTCCGGGGTATGGGTTGCTTGGTCATTCGTCGGACCCGCCCATGCCGAAAAGGCTCAGCAGGCTGGCGAACAGATTGAAAATTGAAACGTACAAACCGACCGTGGCCAGCACGTAATTCGTTTCGCCGCCGTGGATGATGCGGCTGGTGTCGTGAAGAATCAGGCCGGCCGACAGCAGTGCGACCATGGCAGAGACAGCCAGTCCCAGCGCCGGTATTTGCAGAAAGATCGCGGCCAGCCCGCAAAGCAGCGCAATCACCATGCCGGCAAACAAAAAGCCGCCCATGAAGCTGAAATCGCGCCGCGTTGTCAGCACCCAACTGGAAAGCGCCATGAACGTGACGCCCGTGGCCGCCAGCGCCATGGTGACGATCTGCCCACCGCCCGGCAGGGCCAGCGACTGCGTCAGCAGCGGGCCAAGCGAATAACCCATGAAGCCGGTCAAACCAAAGACCGCCGGCAGCGCCCATACGCTGTTCCGGAGCTTGAACACGGCAAACAGCAGACCGAAGTAGCCCGCCAGCGTGATCAGAACGCCCGGCCCCGGCAAGGCCAGCGCCACGCTGGTCGCAGCAACGCCTGCACTGAAAAGCAGCGTCAGGCTCAGCAGTGCGTAGGTGTTGCGCAATACGCGTGTGGCCTCGGGCGTGGTGGCTGGCGCGGGCAAACGCGCCGGGTGACCCCAGCCATCAGACCGGCCTGGCGAAGACTCGAATGGGTTGCGCGCCTGCCCGCTCGGTAGCGCGGCCGCGTCAGCCGGCGCGGGTTGGCGGCGAAGATCAGTGTCAAGGCGTTCCATGAGAATCCTTTCGGTGGGAGAGTTTTGAAAGCGTCAGCTGACCGAGGGCAATGCCGTCAATCGCGTGCGAGGAATTCGCCGCACCTGCCGTGTCTGCTGCCAGTTGTGCAACAACGCCTTGGCTGCACGCGTCACGGCGCTGTGCAGGGCCGAGCGCCAGTCGCGCGCCATCGAGGTGACGATGACCGGCTCGGTCGCGTCGGTGGTGAGTTCGATCTGGCAGCGTTTGTCAATGCCACCACGCGGGCCATTCACGTCCGACAGTTGCACGCGCGCGCGAGGTGCCAGCCAGCTCAGGCGACGCAGCGCCAGGCGCACACGCCGCTCGGCCACGGGTTGCAGATGAATGGCTTCCGGATCGCGGGATTCAAAAGTGACTTGCATTGAAGATCTCCTTGCGGGGTTGAACATGGCGCAACGATAGGGTAGCGATTGCGTTTGAAAAAGCAGAGAATTACGATTCAATACTTCTGATAAACCTGAATTGAAGGTTTACCAACCCCGCCAGAATCCCGATGGAAAGGAAACGGCCATGAGCCAGGATTTCAACTACCGCCACCTCTACTACTTCTGGGTCGTTGCCAAGGAAGGCGGCATGGCCCGCGCAGCCGAGCGGCTGGACATGGCGGTGCAGACCGTGAGCACGCAGGTACGTGAGCTCGAACGCGCGCTGGGCCATACGCTGCTGAGCCCGGTCGGGCGCGGGCTGCGCCTGACGGACGCCGGCCTGGCCGCCATGCGCCAGGCCGAGCAGATTTTTCAGCTCGGCAAGGAATTACCGGCGGTGATACGCGACGCCATCGGCACGCCTACCGTGCGTCTGACGGTCGGCATCTCTGACGGCCTGCCCAAGCTGGCGGTGCGCCGCCTGATGCAGCCGGTGATGCAGGCACCCCGGCTGCGGCTGCTGTGCCATGAAGACCGCTTCGACGACTTGCTGGGCGACCTGGCCCTGCACCGGCTCGACGTGGTACTGGCCGACCGTGCCGCACCCGCCAACCCCAACCTGAAGCTGTACAGCCATGCGCTGGGCTCTTCGGCGCTGGCCTGGTATGCGCCGGCACAGCTGCACGCGGCGGCACTGCAGGATTTCCCCGCGTCGCTGGCGACGGTGCCGGTCTTGCTGCCGACAACACAGGCGGCCGTGCGCGGCAGGCTGGATCAATGGTTCGAGCGGGTGGGTGTCAAACCGAATCTGGTGGGCGAATTTGAAGACAGCGCCCTGCTCAAAACTTTCGGCGCTGCCGGCATGGGCGTTTTTCCCGCCGCCGAATGGGTACACGATGAATTAGCCGCGCGGTATCAGGTCACGAAGGTTGGTCCGTGCGACGGCGTCGAAGAACATTTTTTTGGTATTGCCGCGCAAAAGAAAGTGCTGCATCCACTGGTGCAGGAGCTGCTGCGGGCGCAGCATTGAGCGCACAAGCAGTCACACGCCAAGCGCTGCAAACGCTACACTATTGATAGCTTTTTACGCACGTATTACCTGGGCTAGAGACCAATTTGATGCATAGCGGGCATCAAACGGGTTCTGAATCCCTCCCCGCTCGTCATCCCTCGCAAACCCGCAGCTTCGCCCGCGCCCTGACGCCCTCAAACCCCTCCATCCCCAACCAATGCGGCACAGCGCTGCGTATGTACGGCGATCATGAGTTCCTCATCGGTGGGTATCACGGCAAGGCGTATGGCGCTGGACGCCGCATGAATGCTTTCTTGCCCGCTGCTGTTAGCGCTCAGATCGATGCGCGCACCCAACCATTTACAACCTTCGCAGATGCGCGCCCGGATAGGCGCCGCGTGCTGCCCAATCCCGGCGGTGAACACCAGGGCATCGACGCCGCCCATGGCAGCCGCCAGCGAACCAATATCGCAAACGATGCGGTACACAAACAGCGCAATCGCTTCGGCCGCCCGCCGGTCGCCACTTTGCAGCAAGACTTGCATGTCCCCGCTGATGCCTGACACGCCCAGCAAACCAGAGCGGTTGTAGAGCAGATCGCTGACTTCTTGCGGACTCATCCTGAGTTGCTGCAGCAGGTAAAGCACAACACCCGCGTCGAGCATGCCGCAGCGGGTTCCCATCATCAAGCCATCGAGCGCAGAAAAGCCCATGGTGGACGCGACGCTTTTGCCCTGGTGTATCGCGCACAGGCTGGCGCCATTGCCCAGGTGAAGCGCGATAACACGGCCACCCGCCTGATCACCCAGCACGCGCGGCAACTGGGTAGCAATGTATTCGTAAGACAGCCCGTGAAAGCCGTAGCGCCGCACGCCCGCTTCCGTCAACTCGCGCGGCAGTGCAAACGCCTGCGCAGTAGCGGCCTGCGTGCTGTGAAACGCCGTGTCAAAGCACGCGACGTGCGGCACGCCAGGCAGGTGCTCGCCCAGAAGCCGAATGGCTTTCAGGTTGTGCGGCTGATGCAGGGGCGCCAGCGGCACATGGGCTTCAAGCTCACGAAGAATTTCTGCATTCACCAGCACGGGGTTCACATAGGTTTGTCCGCCGTGAACCACGCGGTGCCCCACCGCTGCCACCTGTCGCCCACCGTCATGTCCGGCGAGCCAGGCCACCATCAGGGTCATGGCATGGTCGTAGTCAAAGGAGGCGCTTTCGCAGGCCACTTGCCTTTTTTCGAGCAGTGTGCCATCCGCGCTTTTAACGATCAGCTCAACGTGGTCACCCACCTTGGCGACGCGTCCCTTGCCGATCAGCGTCGGCGTGTCGGCAACAGCAACTGGCTCGAACAGCGCAAACTTGACGCTCGATGAGCCTGCGTTAACGACCAGAATCGCGTTCATTCAGACCTCAGGTTTCCGGCTTCACTGCCGCTTTCGCCCTGACGAGCAACAGCGCCAGCGCACACGAAGCGATGCGTGACAACACACCGTCGGCCCGGCTGGTGAGGATGAGCGGCACGCGCGCCCCCAATACCAGCCCTGCTACCTGCGCATCCGCCAGGTACTGCAGCTGCTTGGCAAGCATATTGCCGGCTTCCAGGTCAGGCGCAATCAGGATATCGGCATCACCTGCCACGCTGGACACAATTCCTTTGTCTTTGGCGGCCTTGGAAGAAACCGCGTTGTCGAAGGCCAGCGGCCCGTCAACAATGGCGCCGGTGATCTGCCCGCGATCCGCCATTTTGCAAAGGGCAGCAGCATCGAGCGTGGAACGCATATCCGGGTTGACCATTTCAACGGCGGCCAGAATCGCCACCTTGGGCCGGGCGATACCGATGGCATGGGCCAGGTCAATCGCGTTGCGTACGATGTCGCGCTTGGCTTGCAGGTCGGGCTCTACATTGATGGCCGCGTCGCTGATAAGCAAGGGCTTGGGATACGAGGGAACATCCAGCACATAGACGTGGCTGACCCGCCTTTCGGTCCGCAGGCCTCCCGTTTCCTTCAACACTTCGGCCATCAATTCATCAGTGTGAAGGCTGCCCTTCATCAACGCCTGCACCTCGCCGTTGTGCGCCATTGCCACAGCCATTGCGGCTGCCGCATGGCTGTGCGGCGCATGGACCAGCCGACAGCCGGCCAGGTCAATGTCATCGCGCGCCGCCAGTGCGCGTATTTTTTCTTCGGGCCCGACCAGCACCGGCACGATCAAGCCCTCGCGCGCCGCTTCAATCGCGCCGCGCAATGACTCGTCGCTGCAGGGGTGCACCACGGCGACGGTGATAGGTTCAAGCCCTTGCGTGGCCGACAGCAGTTGCCGGTAACGCAGGGCCTTGTCCGTCAGCCGCACCTGCATCGGCTGCAGCCGCTCGCGACGCACCTTTTCAAGCGGCGCCAGCACCAGCGCGCTTCCGGTGATGACCTCACCGCCGTGCTGGTCGGTGCAGCGGCAATCCATCGTCGCATGGTGGTTCTTCTCGTCCATTGCTGTGACGGTCAACCGGACGTCCAGCGTATCGCCGACATGTAATGGCCGCAGAAAACGCAGACTCTGGCCAAGGTAGATGGTTCCTGGCCCGGGGTACTGTGTGCCGAGCACGGTGGAGATCAATGCAGCGCCCCACATGCCGTGCGCAATAACGCCATGGAACTGCGTGCTGCGGGCGTATTCCGGATCCATGTGTGCCGGGTTGACGTCACCCGACATGGCAGCAAACAGCTGAATGTCTTCGGCCTTCAGTGTGCGGCTCAACTGGGCGTTGTCTCCCACGCGCATCTCGTCGAAGGTGTGGTTTTCGATCATGTCGATCGGCGTGCTGGCGTTCATGTCTGCTCTCATGGTCTGGCTACTTTGTTTCTGCGACTAACCCAGCACATGAAAGCCACCGTCCACAAAAACGACATTGCCCGTCATGCCGCGAGACCAGTCGCTGACCAGACCGGCCGCCACGGCACCGACATCGGCAATCGTCACTAGTTGATGGTGCGGCGCGCGTTCGGCGGCCTGGGCCAGCAGCTTGTCGAAATGCTCGATGCCGGAGGCGGCGCGCGTCAGGATAGGGCCAGGCGACAAGGCATGCACGCGAATGCCTTTTGGACCCAGCTCCGTCGCCAGCTCCCGCACCACGGCTTCCAGCGCGGCTTTGACCGGCCCCATGATGTTGTAGTGCTCCACCACCTTTTGCGCGCCGTAGTAGCTGGTGGTCAGCAGCGTGCCGCCGCTACCCATCAGCGGCTCAGCCAGCCGGGCCATGCGGATGAACGAGTGGCAGGAGATATCCATCGCCCGTGCAAAGCCCGCAGCCGAGCAGTCAATCACCCTGCCGTGCAGGTCTTCTTTTGGAGCGAACGCGACTGCGTGCAGCGCAAAGTCAAGCTGACCCCACTGGCTGGAGATGGCTTCAAAAACAGCTTCGAGTTCTCCCTGCTTTTCCACATCGCAAGGCAGGGTGATGGTGCTGCCGAGCTGATCGGCCAGCGGACGAACGAATGTCGCAGAGCGCTCATTGAGGTAGGTGATGGCCAGCTCGGCACCCAGGCCGCGCATGGCCCTGGCGCAGCCCCAAGCGATGCTTTGATTGTTGGCAATGCCGATGATCAAGCCCTTCTTGCCAGCGAGGTTGATGGAGGTCGGGACGATAACGCCGGTGCCAGAGCTCGCTGGCGCTGCTTCGGCAACTTCCGCTGGTGGCATCTGGGCTGCGCTCATCTTTGCAACACGTAAGTGCCCGGAGCGGCGCAAACAGGCGCCAGTCCCCTGGCTTCGGCACCCATGGCGGGCGGTGCGACAGATTCGCCAGAACGCTCACCCAGCCAGAGCGCCCAGCAGGGCCACCATGAGCCTTCCATCACTGGCGCGGCCTCCAGCCAGGCATCAGGCGCAAGGTAGTTGTCTGCTGTGGCCTGTGTCATTACCTGGTAGCTGCGTCCGGGCACGCCCGGCGGGTTGACGATGCCCACGTTGTGACCGCCCGAAGTCAGCAAGAAAGTCAGCGCTGCTTCAGTCAGCGCATGCAGTTTGTAAACCGAACGCCACGGGGCTACATGGTCGCGCGCCGTGCCGACGCAGAAAATGGGGCAAGTGATGTCGTTCAGGGTCACCGGCTTCTGATTAACCTCGTAACGCCCGCCAGCCAGATCGTTGTGCAGGAACAGGCGGCGCAGGTATTCGGAGTGCATGCGCAAGGGCAGGCGCGTGCCGTCAGCGTTCCAGGCCATCAAATCGCTGACCGGCAGACGCTCGCCCATCAGGTAGTCGTTCATCATTCTTGACCACACCAGGTCGTTGGAGCTCATGAGCTGGAAGGCACTGGCCATTTGCTGGTTGTCGAGATAGCCCTTGCCACGCATGCTCTCTTCGAGTTGCGTGACCTGCTCCTCGTCAATGAACAGGGACAACTCCCCCGGTTCGGTGAAATCGGTCTGTGCTGCAAACAGCGACAGCGACGCCAGTCGCTCGTCACCGTCCATGCCCATGGCTGCCGCTGCAATCGTCAGCAGGGTACCGCCAAGGCAATAGCCGACGGCATGTATCTTTTGTTCTGGAACGACGACGCCGACGGCATCAAGCGCGTCCATCACGCCAAGACGGAGGTAGTCATCCATTCCCAGGTCGCGATCTTCCGAGCCCGGATTGCGCCATGAAATTGTGAACACCGTGTAGCCCTGGTCCACCAAATACTTGATCAGCGAGTCGCCCGGCGAGAGGTCGAGGATGTAGTACTTCATGATCCAGGCGGGCACGATCAGGATCGGCTCCGGTCGCACTTTTTCGCAGGTGGGCTGGTACTGGATCAGCTCGATCAGGTGGTTGCGAAAAATCACCTGTCCAGGCGTTGCCGCAACCTGCGTTCCCACCTTGAAAGCGTTGGCTCCAATCGGCATGGCCTTGGCCTGCAGACGCTGGGCGTCAGCCATCAGGTTTTGCAGCCCGTGCACCAGATTGGCGCCGCCGGTTTTCACCGTGCGCGCCAGCACTTCGGGATTCGTCAGCGCGAAATTGGCCGGCGAAAAGATATCCAGTAGCTGCCTGGCCGAAAAACTGACCATGTCCTGATGGTGCGGCGAGACGCCTGGAACGCCGGTGGTGGCGCCGTACCACCATTGCTGGGTCAGCAAAAAAGACTGGCTGAGAACGTTGAACGGCCAGTCCTGCCAGCCCGGATGCGCGAACCGGCGGTCCGGCCGCGCCGGCGCCAAGCCGGACGGGCCCGTCGGCATGCCCAAACCAAAGAGTTGCTGAAACAACTGAACCGACTCCTTGGCCAGTTCCACCTGTTTGTCCGGATTTTTGGCGAGGTGAGCAAGCCAGTCATCGAAGGCCGCGCGATAAGCCGCCGTTGAGCGGCCCGTCTGTGGCGTTGCAACGGGCGTTAACAGTTCCGCGCCGGAAGCCCGGCCAGGTGATGAAAGCTCAGACGAAGTGAGAAGTGTCATTGAATTAGAACTTTCTGAATGGGACTAAGGAGTCGAATGGTCCCGAGAGGTGAATGGGGAAAGAAGAACAATCAAACAGCGTCAGGCACTTGTTCCGGAAAGCGCACGCCTACACCGATCAACCGTTCACGCAGGACTTTCATGCGAAGTGTTGAACGACGCCAGCCGCGCCAGCAGTTCTGCCGGGTACTCGATTTCCGTCCGCACGGCGCCCGCGTATACGCTGCCCTCGTTACCGTCTAGCGTCAGCAGGTCGCCTTCTCGCAGCGTCGTCTCGCCGATCTTGATGCTGCGTGCTGCCTCGTCGATCTGCAGGTCAGCACAGCCGACCAGACAGACCTTACCCAACTGGCGTGCGACCACGGCCGCATGCGAGGTGCGCGCGCCGCGCTGCGTGAGCAGGCCTGTCGCTTGCTCCAGCGCGGCAATATCACTGGTTTCGGCGTTGCGACGGACCAGCACGATCGCCACACCCGCTTCGTGCAGGCTGGCAGCGCGCGCTGCATCGAGCGCGATTTCGCCGATGGCGACGCCGCTGCTGGCGGTGGCCGCGCTGGCCAGAGGAACCAGCGGCACGCCGTCGGTCGTCACCACGCGGGGGCGTCCGAGCGCCTCGCGGGTGAGGCCCGCCACACGCAGGCGCGCCGTGTCCGCGTCGATCAGCTTGTCATCGAAAAGGTCCAGCGCAATGCGCGCAGCCGCCTGGGGCGTGCGCTTGCCGCTGCGTGTCTGCAGCATGAAAAGACGCGCGTCCTGCACCGTGAATTCGAAATCCTGCATGTCGCCAAAGGCCTGCTCCAGTTGCCGGGCAGCTTCCTGCAGCTCAAGCCAGACCTCCGGCAGCACGGTGGCCAGCTCATCGTGTCCATGAGCGCTGCGCCGGCCTGACACCACATCTTCACCCTGTGCATTGAAAAGAAAATCCACCCACAAGGCGGGCTCGCCAGTCGCAGGGTCGCGTGAGAATCCGACGCCGGCGCCTGACTTCCCGCCCCCATTGCCAAACACCATGCTCTGCACCGTCACAGCGGTGCCGATCGCATCCGCAACGCCGTTGAGCTTCCGATAAGCGCAGGCCTTGTCTGACAGCCAGGACGAAAAAACCGCCTCTATTGCACCGCCGAGCTGCTGCTGCGGGTCCTGCGGAAAAGGTTGACCGGTTGCCTGCTCGTAGATACCGAGAAATTGGCGCGTGAGCTCGCGCAGATCCGCGAAGTCGAGCTCGCGCTCATCGCGGTCTCTGCGGTCTCCGGTGAGCGTGGCGACTGCCTCATCAAACAATTGGCCCGGCAGGCCGGCAACTACCTCGCCGTAGCTCGCCACCAGCCGCCGGTATGCGTCCCAGACCAGGCGTGGGTTGCCGGTGAGCCGCAGCAACCCGCCCACGGTTTGGTCGCAAAGCCCGATGTTCAGCAGTGTCTCCATCATGCCCGGCATCGACACCGGCGCCCCGGAACGCACCGACAGCAGCAAAGGGCGGCGGCGGTCGCCAAATTTCAATCCCGTCGCAGCTTGCAGCGCTTGCAGGCTTGAAGCCCATAGACCTGGATCCGAGGTCAATGCACGCGCGGCAGGGTCGATGCAATAGTGCGTCCCAAGCACAAAAGCGGGCGGCACGGGTAACAACAGCTGCGACATGCGCAGCAGGTTCCAGGCCTTGAAGCCCATCGTCTGCGCCGACGGCTGCAAGCTGCCGGCGGCCGAGGCCGTGGTGGTAGTTCCGCATCCGATCAGGTACATCGCCGGCGAAAGCTCGGTGCTGGCGAGTCCAGGTTTGGCCGGTAGGGGCGCTGCGGCCGCGCGACCGATGTCATCGCCTCGCGGCAACGGAACATCCAGCGGCTCGCGCTGCATCACGGCGTTGCCGTGTTCATCATGCGGCTCACGGCCTGAGCTCATTCGGGCAATCCCGCCTTATCGAAGGCAACATCGCGCAGCGCGTAGCTGGCCGTGAGCAGCCGGTCAGAAGCCAATTCAAGGGCCACCGCCAGGTCATTGGCAAGCATCAGCGACGGCGCATCGCGCAACTCGCGCAGGATCACCCGGCGCGCTTCGCGCAACAGCGCGTCGCATTTGCGTTCGGCCCGCAAAACCTGCCAGGTCGACGCCAGAAACGCGTCGTTGTCGCTGGCCTCACTGTCCGCACCCAGTGTTCGCGCGACAGCCAACGCCTTCACATGGTCCTGAATCGCCTGCAATACCGCTGCGGCCAGACGCCCCAGCACGTCGCGAACATCAGCATTCCAGCCTTTCACATGGTCATCAGCGATCAGGCTGATCAAGAAAGCCGCTTCTTCAAGCGCATCGGCCACGTCGTCAGACTGTTCGGCAAGCCGGGCGAATATCCGCCAGCGCGGCTGAAGCTCGGCCTTGTCACGCGCCTGCATCACCAGGTGGTCGGCGCGGCGTTCCCACGCCTTGGCGCGACTGCCGAGTGCCTGCGCGTCCTTGCGCGAGCCTTCGACGCCGTGGGCCAGACCATCGCTGACGGCTTGCGCCAGCGCGTGGCAGTAGCCCGCGTGTTCCACCAGCAGATCAAACTCCGTGCTGCGGTGGCGGACATGCCGGGCGAGCAGCATGCGCGCCTGGTCGCTCACCTGTGCGGGCGGTTGCCCGGCCTGCAGGGCGTCCCGGGCCAGTTGCAGAACGGCCAGCAGAAAGGCGCGCGCATCCCCCGCACCCATGACGTCGTCGAGCCGGTCACCGACCTTGAACACGCCTTCGCCAGCGGCTTGCATCGCCGTGAAAATCAGCCGCTCGCCGCCTGCCTGCAACCACGCCCGATGACCGGTGTCGAGCCGCGCGGCTTCCGTCAGTATCTCGATGGCAGCGTCTTTCTCAACGAACAGCTGCAGCCGCTTGCGGGCGCGGTTCCAGTCGATCAAAAACACGATGCGGGACGCCACGCCTTCGAGCGCAGCCTCCAGTGCGCGGTTGTCAGCGCAGTCAAAGCGGGCTGTGGCCACCGAGTAGGCGTCGCCCTGATTGAGGTCTGCGCTGGCGCGCGATTCCAGCGTCGACCACTGGGCACCAAATGGCAGCAGCAGCGATTGGAAACACGCGAAGCGGGCACGATGCAGATCGGAGTAAGTCAGCGTGATGGTGCGGCCCACCACCTGAAGCACCAGCACATGCACATCATTGGTACCGATGTCGTTCTGCAGCAGCAAGCGATCGCCATCGCGCGTGGCGCAGGTGTCCAGACCCGGATGGTCGAATTTGAGCGGAGCCGTGCGGTTCAGTCCGCGCATGAAGGCAGCCACCAGCGCGTGGTCGTCGGCGTGCAGATTCCACACCTGCGCGCCGTCAATCACCTCGCTGGCCAGTTCGCTGGACAGGCCATTGATCTGCTTGTGCAGGTCCATCACCAGCAGGTGCAGGCTGTCTGCCTTGCCCCGGCGGCCGTGCGTGAGCGATTCGACCTGCTTGTCACTCAAACGACCGTCCGGTAGCGCGCCCAGCCAGTCGATCCAGTGCTTCGCACGCGCATGCAACTCGTCGTCGGCTGGTGTTGTTTCCATCACCGGGCGGGCCATGGCGGCCAGGTCATCGGCGATGCACTTGACCAGCCTGCGCAGGTCCGGGAACACCACGTCGCCGTCAACCCGGCTGGCGGCCGCGGCCGCGTCGTGAAACCATGCATCCTTCAGCCCTGCGGCGGCCATCTCGCTGGTCAGATCAGCAGGCTCACGTTCGGGATGGCAAGCATGAGCCGACGCAGCCTGCAACACGGTCAGATACACCTTGAGCCGGTCGTTAGCTCGCAGTGCTTCGGTCACCCAAGCCGGAAGCAACAACCCCCGCTGGCCCAGAGACGCCACCATGTGGGCTTTTTGCATGACCATTACTTTCAGTAGTTTAGAAAGTAGTGTGCTGCGGTCGAGTGACACCGCGATGACAAGCAAGGGTTAACCCTGTAGGAAAACACCCCCATCACGGTTCGTGTTCGCTTTTTTAGTCGAGCGTCAGAAAAAGACCGGGGCGGCTGGCCCCGGTCTTCGTTGCAGACCCACCCGTGATCGGCTCTACGTGGTCAACCCAAGCTCACATCAATGCGGCGCGGCCTGGCTTCTTCTGCTTTCGGAATGCGCAGCCGCAGCACGCCGTTGGCCAGCTTCGCCTCTATCTTGCCGGGGTCAAGCTCCCGGCCCAAGGTGAAGCTGCGGCGGTAGTGCGGACTCTGCACTTCGCCGTACAAAAGTTCCATCTCGGCGCTCGCCGGAACCGCGCTGGCGCCTTCGATGACCAGGTTGTCACCGGTCACCTTGATCCCCAGGCGGTCTCGCGGCACGCCGGGCAGGTCGGCCCATACGGTGATGCCGGTTTCGTCTTCGACGATGTCGACCGGCGGTATCAGCGTGCGGGCCTGCTCGCCAGCGGCGCGAGCGTCTGATGAGCCGTCGCCAGAGGCCTGCAGCTCTCGGCCCTGTACGTCGCCGTTGTTGCCCGCCTGCCGGTTGTGGCCGTTGCCCTGTGCGGCCCGGCCATTGCCGCCGGTCTGGCTGCGTTGGCTGTCAGGATTGATGGCGGTGTTCGGGTTCATGACATCCTCCTTTGAAATATTCGGGATTACGCAAAATTTTCAACTCAGCTCACGGTGATCTGGCGCGGCCGGGAAGCCTCGCGCCGCGCCACCGTCACGCGCAACATGCCGTCGCGGCAAGTCGCGTCGATGCGCGCCGGATCGATGTCGTCGGGCAGCGAGATCACGCGCCGGAAAGCGCCCTTGAAGCGTTCCTGCGCATAGACAGCGATGTTGTCACCGGCAGGCTCGGTCTCATCGTCCTTGCGCTCCCCGGCAATCACCAGCAAGCCTTTGTCGATCGTGATCTGCAGCGCGTCGGGCGTCATTCCCGGCGCCAATGCCAGCACTTCAACCGCGTCAGGTGTGGTGCCGACATTGATGGCCGGAAAGCTGCGGTGCGAAAGCGCGCGCAGGCTGTTGCCGGCACCCGGCCGGAAGGCTTGATCGAGGCGCTGCTGCCAGCGATCCATCTCGGAAAAGAGGTCGCTGTGGAAGTCTATGGCTGTATTCATGAGGTGGTGCTCCTTTCAATAAAATTGAACGAAAACAGACTCTGCCCGCCCCCCGCAGTCTGGCGCTTCGGCGCCTCAAGCCACGGCATCGGCGGCACCATGGAATTAGGGGCGCGACCCGGCGCCAACATGAGAAAACGTCGAATCAGCAGGTCAGACTTGTCTGACAAGAGTCGGGAACCAATCCAGTTGCGCCGAACTCCTACGGTGCACTCCCTACGGTGCTTCTCCAGTCGCGGCCCGCAGAGTCAACGCAGACCGGCGCCACTTCTTCAACCCCCTGCCCTCACCCCATGCTCAGCACCCTCAAAGACCTTTTCGACACCTTCACTTCTGCACCGGAAGAACACTCCGCGGCTGAACAGGCGCATTCGGTTCAACTCGCCACCGCCGTTTTGATGGTGGAAGTCATGCGGGCCGAGCCGGGCATCAAGGCGGAGGAGCGAAGCGCCGTGATGAGGACACTGCGCACGCGTTTCGCGCTGGGCGCCGACGAACTGGCGCGGCTGGTGGAATTGGCCGAACAGGCCGCCAAAACGGCCTACGACTACCACCGGTTCACCTCCAGCATCAACGGGCATTTCACCCACCCGCAAAAAGTTTCGATCATTGAAAACATGTGGCAGGTGGCCTATGCCGACGCGCATCTGGACGCGCATGAGAACAGCCTGATCGGCAAGATCGCCGGCCTGCTGCATGTGACGCAGGGCGAATACATCGCCGCCAAGATGCGGGCGAAAGAAGCCGCCGAAGACTGACCGCGTTCCAGCGCGCGAGCGATTTACTCAGGACGGCTGCCTGGGCGGCCGCGGGATTTTCTTGAACTTGATCAGACGATCCGTCTCGATCGTGTCTTTCTTGACCTGGCGCTCGGCATCGATGAGCCGTCCCGCAGCGAGCCACCCGGCGAACTCTTCCGGCGTTTCCAGTGTGACGCGGCCCAGCGTGGCGGCCCGAAATTCATAGATCACGATCTCGGCGGCTTTTTGCAGATTGACCCGGCCTTTGGTTAAAACCGCGCCGCGTTTGCGGCCGATGTCTTCGAGCAGCTGCTCGTCGGTGGTGCCTTCGGGCAGTTCGACCTTGTAGCGCGCCTTGAGCAAGTCGGGGTAGTTCTTGATCAAATAATCCAGCAGTTCCAGCGCCACTTCTTCCTCGTTGAACGCATTGCGGCCAATGGCGCCGCTGGCGGCCAGGTTGTAGCCGCTTTTGGCGACGATGATGCGCGGCCACAGCATGCCTGGCGTGTCGTACAGATAAAAATCATCGGCCAGCGAGATGCGCTGCTCGGCCTTGGTGATGCCGGCCTCGTCGCCGGTCTTGGCGGCGCGCTTGCCAGTCAGTGTGTTGATGAGCGTCGATTTGCCGACGTTCGGAATGCCGCAGATCAGCACCCGCATCGGTTTGACCATGCCGCCGCGCAGCGGTGCCAGCGCGCGTGCGGCCGAAATCAGGCGACGCGCCGGTGCGGTCTCGCTGGCGTCGAGCTCGATCGCGCGGGTGTTCGGCAGCGCGTTGTAATGCGCCAGCCACAGCGCCGTGCGCGCCGGGTCGGCCAGGTCCTGCTTGTTGATCACTTTCAGTGCGGGGCGGCGGGCGGTGAGTTCGGCCAGCATCGGGTTGGCGCTGGAGCCGGGCAGGCGGGCGTCGAGCAGTTCGATCACCACGTCAATCTCCTTGATGCGCTCGCTGATCGCTTTTTTGGTCAGGTGCATGTGACCGGGAAACCATTGAATGGCCATCGGGGAGATCTCTTTCAGGTTTCTGGTTTGATGCGCCTGAGTGCATGCGCGCGCGTCGCGGTGCGAAAGCCAAGCGCCAGGCACGGATAGCTGACCGCTCCAAGCCGCGGATGATTGCGCGTGGTAGTGCATTGTCCTAGAATTAATGGGCGGGATTGTCAGGCGACCGGTGTGCCGCCATGTCAGAAGTCTGGCGACATTTCCGGCGTGCTTCGCGGCAGTGCGACCCGCATTGTCATTGGTGACTTCTGCAACCTGGCACGGGTCCAAGGAGCAAGTCATGTTCAAGCATATTCTCATCCCCACCGATGGTTCTGATCTGTCGAAGATCGCGATTGAAAATGGCGTGAAGTTTGCCAAGGAACTCAACGCCAGAATCACCGGCCTGACCGTTACCGCGCCGTTTCACTACTTCGCGATTGATGCCATACAGGTCGGCAGTTCGTCCGATGACTACCTTCGCCATGCCGACGAGCAGGCAGAACGCCACTTGCAGGTGCTGAAAGACGCCGCTGGCAAGGCCGGCGTATCTTGCGAGGTGATGCACCGCATCGGCGAGCATCCTTATGAAGAAATAGTGAAGGCCGCGCAAGAGCAGAACTGCGACGTGATCTTTCAGGCCTCCCACGGCCGGCGCGGTGTCGGTGCGCTGGTCCTGGGCAGCGAGACCAACAAGGTTTTGACGCACAGCAAGATTCCGGTACTGGTTTTTCGCTGAATGCTGGCGCTGATTTGAAAAACCCGGCGGTGTCACGGCCTGCCGGGATGCGTCTCTTGATGCGTCTGTTCGTGCGGCGGTCCAGGCGCAGCACGGGTAACAACTGTTTTATTCACTATGCTTTTGATAGCTGCCCGCGCAGGTAACGCCTGGGCTGCAGGCATTTTTCAGCTGCGAAACCGCGTTGTGCTTCAATGGGATGTTCGGGGGACATCATCTCCGCCCCTCACGCAGCAGCCACCCGCCGCAATTTTTACCGGAACCCGCATGCCTTTGCCCAACGCCCCCACCCGCAAGCACCAGAATAGCCCCGAGGCCAACCGCAAGCCGCCAATCAGCAACGAGCTGCTATTCAAGGGCATCCTGTGCATGCTGATCGGCCTGGGTGTGTTGCTGTCACCGCACTTCATGACCTCGCCCGGCATGCAGGGCATCGTGGCCAACTCAAGCTGGGTGGGATGGTTCGCGCTGGTGCTCGGAGTCGCGTTCACCGGTCTTTATCTGCGCCGCCGGCTGGCGGGATGAAGCCGGTCGCTTGACGCCAATGGCGCACTGGTCGCTATATTTTTAATAGCTGCTGGCGCATGTATTGCATGGGCTAGCAGCCTATTTTCCTTACAATACGGCGGTTGGCAGGCTCAGGCGTGCACCGGCTGGCTTTTGGGCGTTCCGAGTCGTTCCGGTGACAGATACTTCTCGCGGTACAGCTCAAAAGGCATGCTGTCGGCCTCTTCGATTTTCTTTTGCTCGGCAATCGACTGCCGGGTAAGCGCCTCAAACTTCGCCTGCTGCTCGCTTGAGAAAGGCAGGGCCAGCAGTGTGGCACGGGTTTTTTCAGACTGCGCACGCGCAAACTTCACAAACGAGTTGTCATGGTGCTGCGCCATCGCGGCCAGCACGCGCGCTGATGGCAGCGTCTCGGGATTTTTCAAACCCATCACGGCGGCGGCCAGCGCTTCGCTGTAGAGCTTGTTGTTGTGCGCTGCGTCCAGCGTGGCCGCGATCGGCGCGCATTGCGCCACGATCTCAAGGCCCCAGTCGACCAACCCCACCTGTTGCCCGTCACGCTCCAGCGTCAAGCCGGGTTCGCGCCCACGGGCGGCGGTGTTGTGCTGGTTTCGCGCCAGCGCGGCGATCTCGGCCGGCGTATCGGGCGGGCTTTCAGACAGCAGGCAGTG
This sequence comes from Polaromonas sp., assembly GCA_031396485.1. Taxonomy (GTDB): domain Bacteria; phylum Pseudomonadota; class Gammaproteobacteria; order Burkholderiales; family Burkholderiaceae_C; genus Polaromonas. The sequence continues at coordinate 76,100 of JANNKV010000067.1, forward strand.
CAGTAAAAACACATCCAGAAAACGCATGGTTTGCGTGGTGATGCCGACCGGCTCGAACGGGTCAAGGTCCATCAGCCGCACCTCGATGTATTCGACGCCGCGCTCGCGCAGCGCATGCAGCGGGCGCTCGCCAGGAAAGATCACGCGCTTGGGCCGGATGGTGCCGTAGAACTCGTTTTCGATCTGCAGCAGCGTGGTGCCAAGCTGGTTGTAGTCGCCGCCCGGGTTCTGTATGCCGACCTTTTCATAGGCCGGGTAGGCGCGCGTCAGCGCATCGTGCAGCGAAGCCGCATAACCATCGAGGCTGTTGTAGCTGACGGCCAGCGAGGCCTGCGCGTCGCTCTGGTAGCCCAGGCGGCCCATGCGCAGCGACGTGCCGTAGGGCATGTACATGGTGTTGCTGCTGAGCTTTTGCAGCTCGTGCTGGCGCCCGGCGACAAAGCTGGAGCACACCGCAGGCGACGCACCGAACAGGTACAGTAGCAAGAACGCCTGGCGGCGAAAGTTGCGGATCTGACCAAAGTATTCGTCGTTCGTCACGCCCGGGAAAGACCAGTTGTAGTGAATGCCCGAAATGGTCTGCATGCGCCGGCCGTAGCGGTGCGACAGGCCGAGCCGGTACACGCTTTTGGCGCGCCCGACATTCGATGAACCGAAGCGCGCCACCGGAATGGTTTCATCGGTCGGCAGGCCACAGGGCATGCTCGACACCCAGAGCATTTCGTCGCCCAGGTCTTTCATCGCCCGGTAGGTGAACTGGTGAATCTGCGTCAATTCCTGTAACGCCGCCTCAACCGTCTCGTGCACGCCGGTGACCAACTCGACCTGCGACTCGCTGAAATCCGTCGTGATACGGGGATGCGTCAGCGCCGATCCGAGCGCGGCCGGATGCGGGGTGAGCGCCAGCGCTCCGCCTGGCTGGGCACGCAGGCTTTCTTTTTCAATGCCGCAGCGCATGCCCTTGAGCCGCACCGCGGGCATTTGGCTCAGTGCCTCCAGATGACTGGCCGGTGTCGTGGGCCCGGTAGCGTGCCCGGGAATACCCGTTGATGCCGGCAAGTGCTTTGTTTTGGTCATTCCCTCAGATTCCTTCAATTGGCGTGGAAGTTATCACAGGCGGGCCTTTCCCGCTTTGGGCGGCCTCTTCGGCCTTTTCGGCCTCTTGCCAGCACCGGGTGGCGGACTCTCGCGGCCGCATGACACAGTCGGGTCAATTGCCGGCTCAAGGCCCAATTTCGTTTGATGAAAGCAACGATTTTCGTGTTGGTCATCGTTTTGCCCAATTTACCGCGACCACCCAGGGGATATCATTCGCGTGAAAGCTTCGCTGACCGACTTGCGCATCCAACAGCGCGAGCCACGACAGAATCAGCATTGAAAACACCGCCAGCATCAGCGATCTGAAACCCTGAAAAAAATGAAAAACTTGATAAGCAGACTGTTTGGCTCGCGTTCGCCGTCACCCAGGGGCAAGGCAGAAAAAACCGGTTTTGAAGCCAGCCGACTGCAGGAAGAGCACCCGGCGACGATTGAAGATGGATCGGACAATGCGCTGCGGCGCCAGCTGGTCCATGTTTTGCTGCGCGACGTGCTGCGCCGCCACGGCATTCCTTCGGCGTTGATCGAATGCCAGATGCTGGTGGTCTCAAGCCGCAGCCGCGGCCCGGGCATGTATGTCCGTCTGGTGCTCAAGCAATGGGACGAGCGACTGGTCCGCTACGCGTTTGCTTTTCAGAAAGCATTGATGGCCGACATCCTGCGTTTTGAGCCCCAGGCTTCCGAATGGCTGCATGGCGTCTCGTGGCAATTCGAGTTTGATGGATCGTGCCCTTATGCAGAGCTGCCAGACAAATCATTCTGGCAAGACCCGGCAACACCAGCGGTCGCAACCCAGCCAGACGCCAGGGCCAGCCAGACCGCCCCGGCGCTGACGCCGACCGAGCTGGCAACAGCCGCCAGACAGGCCAACGCGGCCAGGCGCGCGGCCCTGGCTGGTTCCGACAGTCCAATGGGCGACTTTCCCGCCGCTAACCGCAGCGCAGCGACTGACCTGATGCCGCTGAGCACGACGCAGGCTGATGTCAAAAAGAGCGAAGAAGCCGAAGACATCGAGCGCCTCTTCGCCATCCGTGACCGTGAACTGAGCCGCCCGTCCGGCGATGGTGCGGCACCGGTCGACTACGAAAAAACGCTGCCTTCGCCGCTCCAGACAACCAAGACATAAAGCGGCTGGTCGGGCTGACCCGGGCGACTGACCGCCCGTACGAAGTGACTGACCACGCTCTGTTATTGATAGCTGCCAGCGCAGGTTTTACCTGGGCTGGCGGCTCATTCGCTTAATAAACGGTATCCACCAACCCTTTTACCGACTCGTGTGGCTTTCAGGCCAGCACCCGGCGCAGCCACTGCTCCAGATCAGCAATTTCCTGCGGGCACACCGAGTGCTCCATCGGGTAGGCGTGCCACTCGACGTCATGGCCGAGCGCCTTGAGCGCATCACGCGAAGCTTCGGCACGCGCCAGCACGACCACGCCGTCGCGCGTGCCGTGGCCCAGAAATATCGGCGTGTCGTGGTTGGCTGCAGCGCGCTCGGCGGCGGTGGTGGCGGCCAGCGGCAGATAGCCCGACAAGCCCACGATGCCGGCCAGCCGCTCGGTGTGGCGCAGGCCGATCATCAGCGCCATCGCGCAGCCCTGCGAAAAGCCGGCGACCACGATCCGGCTGGCCGGTATGCCGCGCTCTTTTTCGCGCGCAATCAGCGCCTCGATCGACGCCTGCGACTGGCGCAATCCGGCTTCGTCTTCGCGCTTGACCAGATCAGCGCCCAGGATGTCGTACCAGGCGGGCATCTCGAAGCCGCCGTTGATGGTGACCGGCATGACGGGTGCGCTGGGGAACAGAAAGCGCACATCGCCGACGCTGGACAGATCGAGCTGCTCGGCAATCGGCACAAAGTCGCGGCCGTCGGCGCCGAGGCCGTGCATGATGAGGATGGTGGCAACCGGGTTCTCGCCGGTTTGAGCTTCGATGACTTGGAGGGACATAAATAAAAGCGGGTTGGTTGGAAGATCAGGCGTCTGCAGATTTTAGGGCTCTGCTTCCGTCGACAAGACTAGCGCCGCAGCGCCGCCAGCCGGTTTGAAAAATCCGTCTGCGCGTTCAGCTCGTCAAACCAGAGCCGATAGCCCGCATCGCTGGGATGCAGGCCGTCTCTGGCATTCAACTCATCGGGCCGCCGGGCGAACGGGTCATCGGCTTTTTCCCTGAACAGATTGACATACAGCGCGCCGTGGCTGGACGCCGCTTCACGAACGATGCGGTGCAGTTTCTTCGACCGGGAAGTCATCAGCCACGACCACGGCGGGTAGAAAAACGGCGCGCTGCCGACATTGCCCGAAGGCATCAGCACAACGACACCAGCCCGCGCGTGCGCCAGCGCGGTGGCCCGCTCCACCTGATAAGCCAGCACCTCGTCGCCGGTGAAGCGGATCACGTCGTTGCCGCCGCCCAGAATCAGGACGGCATCAAAGCGCTGGCTGCCTGTCGCTTCGATCTGGCGGGCGATGTCGGCGAAGAGCGCACCGTCTTTGGCGTGGTTGACGATTTTGAGTTGAGGGTGATCGCGTGAGATCAAACCGGCCAGGCTGCTGGCGGGCGAAGAAGCGCCGGTGCCGACCGCCGTGCTGTCACCGACCACCAGCAAGGTCGCCGTTGCGCCCGGTGGCGAGGCCTGATGCGGCTCGCTCTGCCGCGCCAGCTCTACCGATTGCTTGATGCGCCAGACGGCGCAGCCTGAGGTTCCGAGCAAGGTCAGCGCAACCAAAATAGACACGGCGCGAAAAACTTGCATACAGCCTCGTTGACGAATTACCGGTTCAGCCAGGTGATGCTGAGTTGCAAAACCGTCGCGAACGCCACCCAGATCAGATACGGAATGTTGACGACGGCGACCCACCGTGCATGCCGCCAGATCACGGCGAGCGCCCACAGCAGCGTGGCCAGTATCAAGAGAATGTCGATGCTTGCCAGCAGGTTGTTGCGCAGACCGAACTGGATCGGCGAATAAGCCGCATTGAAAACCAGGTTCAGCAAGAAAGGCAGCAGTACGCTGAAGGGCAGCTTGCGCCGCAGGCACTGGACCAGCACATAACCGAAGCTGATGGCGATGACGAGATAGAGAGCCGCCCACACCGGGCCAAAAACCCACGATGGCGGCGCGAAAAATGGCTTGGCCAGCTGGGCGTACCACTCCGCTGCATTGTTACTGCCGTTCATCGGCCAGGCTTTTCAAGGAGATTACGAAGACACGAAGAGCTTTCATTCATTATTTGTAACATCGCTCGGGCAGAGAGGCCCGGCTACGCTGCTGATTGTCGGGTAGGACGCTGGCGCAACCCGTGGCAACAAGTCGCGGAACAAAGCAAAATGATGTCTGGGCCAGATTGCTTCGTTGTCGAGCTGAGGTCATCAGAAAATTGCTTTCACCGTCCGGTCACTGAGGAGTACTTATGCTGAAAACGGTCTTCTCGCTACTTTTCTTGTCGCTGATTGGCGTGTCATTGCTGTGGCCGGATGGCGCGCCCGCGGCCAGAGCCACGCTTGTTCCGTGGGTACCCACCACGGCGTCCAAGCCCCTCCCGTCCACGATGCGAGTCGTGCTGCCGGCCGGCGCCGGCGCGCTGAGCGCTGAAGACGAGAAAAAAATCCGCACCGTGGTGCAGGGGCAGCTGGACGCGCTGGCCAGGGACGACGCGGTCAAGGCCTTCTCGTATGCGGCGCCCAACGTGCGCGAAGCGTTCGGCACGGCGCCCCGTTTTCTCGACATGGTGCAGCGCGGCTATCCGGTGGTGTACCGCCCTGCCAGCGTGGCGTTTCTGAAGGTCGATGGGAAAAGCAATCTGGCCTTTCAGCGCGTGCAGATGACCGACCAGGCAGGCGAGCCGTGGCTGGCCACCTACAGTCTGGAGCGTCAGAAAAATGGCGTGTGGCGCATCACCGGCTGCTCGGTGGTGGAAAACCGGGGTCGCATGACCTGAGTTTTCAAGCTATTTATTTGATAGCTGCCAGCGCATATTTTGCCTGGGCCAGAGTCGATATTTGATCAAGTCACAGGCTTGACAGCGCTTTACACGGTGTTACCTCGAACGCGGGCACAAGGCTGAAGGTCAAGGGGATACTGAGGGCCATTCCGGGCTCGCATGCATCCTGCATCCGTCGTGCCGGGCCTGCGCATCGGCCCCTGATTTCATTTCCAAATCATTCGTGAACGCGAAGCGCGGACAGCACAGACGTACCGCCAGCGAAGCCGACACAGTGCACGGATGAGTTAGAAATGGAATGACTACCCGGAGCCCAGCGGTTCCGCATCAACGCATGAAGCTCAGATCCAACTGCCCTGCCTGCCTGTCCACTTCGCTGACCGTGATTTACCAGGAACCGTTTCTGGCCGACAGCATCCAGAACTACCTGAAGCGGCAGTACGAGGGCCGTGCCAGCCACGCGGCCGATGACTACACCTTCCAGCTGACGTCCTGCAACGAGTGCGGCCTGGTGTTTCAACAGGAGGTTCCCGACGACGACATGCTGGGCGAAATCTACAACCACTGGGTACCCAGCACGGAATTTGAACGCGCGCACCGCGACTACAACCTCAATGAGTACCGGAACCTCGCCGAGCAGATCCAGTTCGTCATCGAGTATTTTGGCGACCGGCCGAGCCAGCTCAGCATTCTTGATTTCGGCTTCGGCTGGGCGCACTTCTCCAAAATGGCGATGGGGTACGGCTGCGATGTCTCAGGAGCCGAGCTGTCGGAAGAACGGCGCGCGCATGGCGAATCCATCGGCATTCAGCTGGTTGAACTTGAAAAGCTTCCGCCGCGGAAATACCGCTTCATCAACACCGAGCAGGTCTTCGAGCACCTGACCGAACCGCGTGAGGTGCTGGCCCAGCTGATCGAATCGCTGGCGCCCGATGGACTGATCAAGATCAACGTGCCGAACTCCGGCGCGGCCCTGAAGAAAATCACCCACGGTGTCGGCTTCGGCAAGTTGTCGCCGGCAGAGCAGGTGCCGATTGCACCGCTCGAACATATCAACTGCTTCAGCGCCGACTCGCTGGAGGCCTTCGGAAAATCCATGGGCCTGAAGTTGCTGCGGCCCAAATTTCGCCAGCTGGTCAACAGCGCGTCGGGTTTGATGGAACCCAGAACCGTGGCCCGAACGCTGCTGCGGCCGGTGTACCGGCATCTCTATCCGCGCAGCACGTTCACGTATTTCAGCCGCGCGTGAGGACCGCCGCGGAAGGCTCTGGCGCGCAGGCAACGCTATCTATTTAATAGCTGCTCGCGCAGGCATTTCCTGCGCTGGAGGCTGAAATGCTAACAACCCCAAAACGCATCGGGGTTCAGCATTCGATGTCTCAACCGTACGGGCTACTTTTTTTTGGGCAGTGCGTTTGACAGAAATTCAATCACGTGCACGCTCAGGTCCGGCGCCAGGGGCAGCGTGGAGTCAATGTATGAAGCAAGCTGCGCCGCGCTATCGCCCGACACCCCTTTGAGCACATGGTTCATTCCCACAAGAATTTGAAGTTGCGCCTCGGGCTTGGCTCTTTTCAGCGCGTAGGCCTCTGCTACCGGCACTTGAATGTCTTGGTCACCTTGAATGATGAGACAGGGCATTTCAAGTTTTCTAAACTCGTCTGCGGGTATGCGTTGAAACCACGAGCAAAGGTAGGGTTGCACGCTGGGCCGGTAAAGAAATTGCAGCTCGGCAGGCACCTCATTCACCAGCTCACCGCGCTCCAGCGCCGTCAGGATGGCTTCATTGCACTCGGTGAGTGGCGGTTCGAGCTTCCCCTGCAGTTGCAGCCGCAACACAGAAGCGGCGCCTTGCGCGACACCCGCTACGGAGATAAAGGCCTTCACCGGCCGCCCCTGGCAGGCCAGCATGCCGATCAGCGAACCCTCGCTGTGACCGACCACCGCAACGCCGGAAAACCGGTCGTCTTGCATCAAAAGGTCAATCCAGCCGCTTGCATCGCGCACACAAGTGTCGACCCGCAACTCGTCTTCGCTCAGTCCGGCCGCCTTGCTGGCTGCAACGCCGCGCTTGTCGAAGCGCACAGTGGCAAATCCAGCTTCAAGCAGCGAGATCGCTAGCAACTTCAGGCTGTTGTTTTGACCCGCGGCGCCGCCGATGTTGCCATCGCGATCCGTCGGACCTGAGCCGGCAATGATCAGGACAACCGGTACCTTGTCGCGGCCAGTGGGCAGCAGCAAGGATCCATGAATGCGCCCTGACGGCGTGTTCAGTACCATTGGCTGCCCGGCACCACTTTCAACAGCGCCGAAAGAGGATGTTTCAGGTTTCATGCCGCAAATTGAAGACGGCGACGATTGCGCCGTTGGTCTAGTACGTACCGATGTAGTCTTTCTTGCCCACCTCGACGCCCTTGTGGCGAAGAATGGCATAGGCTGTAGTGGTGTGAAAAAAGAAATGCGGAAAGCCGTAGTTCAGCAAATAAGACTGGCCGGTGAAGCGCTTTTCTTTTGGCGTACCCGCCTGCGTGACGATCTCGCGCGTGGCGGCGCCCTCGAACTGGCCGGCCTCCAGGCTGTCGATGAAATTCATCACCCACTCCAGGCGCACCTGCAGGTCAGCAAACGTTTTTTCGCCATCGGCGAGTTTGGGCACATCGACGTTGGCGAGCCGCGCCGAAACGCTCTTGGCGAAGTCTGATGCCACCTGCACCTGGCGCAGCAGGGGGAACATGTCGGGGAACAGGCGGGCCTGCAGCAGGGCATCCGGATCAATCTTTCTTTCGGCCGCGTGCGCCTCTGCCTTGCGCAAGACGGCTTGCAGACCGCCCAGCATCTGCTTGAAAACGGGAATGGTCAGGGTGTGCATGGAGGGGGTGGGGGAAGTCATGGAATTTCTCTGAAGGGGTTGAACGGTGACTGGCCCGCCACCGACGGGCGCGCCACTTGCCAAGTATCGCGCGAAGCGCCAGGGCCGGCGCGCGCTGATAACTTCGGCCGAAACTGATAACCTCCTCGCATCAAACACGCTGAAGGCATAACACCATGGATCGCAGAATTTTCGCCGCGTCAGTCGCAAGCGCACTGGCTTCAATGGCCACCTTGATCCCGGGCCATGCGCTGGCACAGGCGCCCGCGCGCGTGGCCCGCATCGTGGTGCCGTTTGCCGCAGGCGGCGTGCAGGACATCCTGGCCCGCGCCATGTCCACCGAGCTGGCTGCCGCACTGGGCCAGACGGTGATCGTCGAAAACCGGCCGGGCGCTGGCGGCACCGTGGGCACCGGCTATGTCGCCAGGTCGGCGCCGGACAGCAGCACTTACGTCATGGCCGCGGCAAGCCACAACATTGCCGGCTCGCTTTACACCAAACTCGCTTACGACCCGCAAAAGGACTTTGCACCGGTGGCGCACATCGGCTCGGCCGGCTACGTGCTGATGATTCATCCCGACGTGCCGGCCAAAACCGCCGCCGAATTCATTCGTTATGCGAAAGCCAACCCGGGCAAGATGAACTACGCCACCGCCGGCATCGGCAGTGCCACGCATCTGGCAATGGCCTACTTCAACGGGCTGGCAGGCATCGACCTGGTTCATTTGCCGCTGAAGGCGACTGGCGAAGCCATCAATGAAGTGATTGCTGGCCGCGCGCAGTCCGTGATTGCCGCGAGCATCGGCGCCCTGCCGTTTGCGAAAGACAGCCGCCTGCGGCTGATTGGCGTGACGTCGCCGCAGCGCAGCCGCTATTTGCCGGAGGTACCGACGATTGCCGACAGCGGCCTCCCCGACTACCAGTTCGATTCGTGGTTTGGCCTGCTGGGCCCTGTCGGAACGCCCGCCGCAGAAGTGCAACGCGTCAACGCGGCAGTCGGCAAATTACTGATGGACCCGGTCATTCTGGAGCGGCTGGACAAACAGGGCATCGAGCCGCTGGCCATGAGCCCGGCCGACTTTGGGCGCCTGCTGGCGACCGACTACGAACGCATGGCCAAAGTGGTGAAGACCTCGGGGGCGAAGATCGAGTAACGCTGTCGCCTGTTCACGTCGCGGCTCATTTTGGCTACGCCCGCGTCACTTCGGCAATTGACGCCAGGTAACGTTCCAGCACCGTCAACTCATCCGCCGTGGGCGCACCCTTGCCCGCGATGACGGCATAGACATGTCCGCCAAAGCCGGCCTGCGGGTAGTAACTGAGGTAGCCCCAGCCAATCAGCATTTGCGTGCAGGCACTGGCAGCGAACGTGGCGTTGCCGCTGGCTATTTCCCTGGAGTTGACGCGCAGCTTTTGCCTACCGGTGCTGGATGTGAGCGCCAGAACAGCGGGCACATCGGGCGGCAGGCGTTCCGGGCTGACCAGCTGCACGGTCTGGCCTTTCGCATCGATCCAGCGGGCCAACGGCTGGCCCTTGTCGAAACCCAGTTCGGAGGTGTAGAGCTCTTCGGTTTTTGACGCCTGAAACACCACGCCGGTGTTTGTAGCCCCGGGAATGCTCACCACGGCCATCGCAAAGTGGGCGTCTTCGATGTTGTAAGGCACACGGTTCTTCGGCATTGGCTGAATGCCAGGCATGATGGCCGATTTCTTGCACCACAAACCGAACAGGTTGTCTGCGCTGCAGTCGGCGTTCTTCCTGCCCTTCGTGACGCGCATCACCGGCAGCGCCATCGTGCCCATGGCGGGGCTGTCCTTGTTGATGGCGTTGAGCATTTCCATGGCGTTGCCTGGGCTGGAGCCAAAGCCTGAATCCGACACCGCCCTGACCACATCGCCCGGCTTCGCCGGCGCGCCCAGCACATAGTCGGTGTAGCCGTCGGCCAGATCCCATTTGCTGGCGGCGTAGCGGGCCATGATCGCGAGTGCGGCTTCGGGCAGATTTTTGGCTGCATGCGCCACCGGATCAGTCAGTGAATAAATCTGGCGCGCCGGTGGCGCCGTCATGGCGCCCTGACCGGCCGGTGCGCCTGCCAGCGTGTAGCGCAGCGTGGCGACCTCGTTGGCGGCTGGTGTGTAGGTGAAGGTGTCCTGGCCGTTGGCCCCTGCCGGAATGCTCAGGCGCGTCTTGTCCAGCTTGCCAGCGCCGCTTGACGCTACCGAGATGCTCAAAGACGCGGCCAGGTTGCCGCGCGCATACACGGTGACGGCGAGCGGCGTGCCGGCAGGCGCAGAACCCAAGCCAACTGGCCCGTCGTCAAACAGCGCCGCCTGCGCCCTGCCCGCTGCGGCCTTGAGCGGGCCCGACACCAGCGGCTCCAGCGTTTTGTTCTGATGCCAACCCGGCACGTGGTTGATGGCGTAGTTGCGAATCGGCCAATGGTTGCCGCCCATCCAGGTGTAAACCTCGCAGCCGGACTCGATGGCATGGTTGACCGTGCGCGCGAACATGAGCTGCCAGCGTACGTCGTCGATCGGCATGCCGATTTCTGTCAGCGCGACCTTCACGCCTTTTTCTTTGGCCCATTGCGTCGCGGCCTTGAGGCGATCAAACCCGGTCGACGGCTTGATGCCGCCCCGGCCCAAGCCGGCGGTGAAATCACTGGCGGCCTCGGTTTCATAGTCAAAGGCGGCGCCGGTGTTGCGCGCATCGAGGTAGAGATGCACTTCGTAGATCAGGTTGGCGCCCTTCAGCGGGAAGCCCGGGTTTTTAGTACCCATCGACATCGCCGCGCTCCACTCGTTGCCGGCAACGTAAATCGGATTGACGGTGTCAATTTTGCGAATCGCATCAATCGCCGCTTGGGCGTAGGCAGGCCAGATACCAAGGTCTTCCTCACCACTTCCCGGTTTTTCTTTGGTGCCCACCACGCTGCCTGAAGCTGGCATTTGGTGCGGCTCGTTCATCAGGCCGTAGCCGCCAAAGCCCGGGTGGTCTTTCCAGCGCGTGGCCGCACGGCTCCAGAAATCGATGAAGTGCGATTGCTTCAGCGTGGCACCTTCGGCCAGCGAAAAAATACGGATCTGCACCTGGCTGGCGTCGGTGGTGTAGGGCCGCATCAACGGCTGCGGTGCGGGCGTCAAGCCCGGAACCGAACCATCGGGCTGGAATTTGAAATCCTGGTAGCGGCAATAGTTGTGGTTGTCGATGATGCAGCGACTGCCGGCTGCCGCGTGCGCGTCCAGCACGCCGGTGATGTAGGACTCATAAACCGCATGGAACACACCCGGGTTGCCAATCAGCTTTTTGGCCGTTTCATTGGCGATGGTGTCGTGCAGCATCGGCTGCAACAGTTCCCACTGGATCGGCAGGCGATTTTTGGTGTATCCGCACGCGGCGAGGTAAGCCACGTCCGCTTTTCGTGGCACGGTGAAGTGCACATTGGGAAGCGAGCTGGCGCCATAACGCAAACCGGGTTTGGCCCATTCCATGCCCGACAGGTTGGTGCCCATGGCCACCGGGCCTGCGCCTGGTTTGGCCTGCGGTGCGCCGCTTGCAGTGCCGCTCAGCAGCAAGACGGGGGGCCCAAGCACCACAGCGGCGCCCAGACGCGAAAATTCACGTCTATCCATGTAGTCAGTCCAGGGTAAAAATGCAAAAATGAAGTGGCCAATTTACCGCGGAGACCCTGGCGCGGCTGTAGGCGCATGCCGTGTCGGCGCCTTCCGCGCCACGGGTTCAGGCCGTCGTCAGGGCGAGCGAGAAATCAGGTTTCACCGCCGGCATCACCGAATGTGGCGGCGCATCGGCTTCACGTAGCAAACCAGCCAGCCACGCATCAACCAGCAGCGGATCGTTGACAGTTTTCAGCGCTTGATAGGCGGTCTCGGCCTCGGGAAAGCGGCGACGCAGAAAATTCAGCCACTGCTTGAGTCGACCGGCACGCGAACGCGCATCGAGCCGGCTGCAAACCAGCCACCAGAACTCGGCCAGATGCGGCAGCAATTCGAGCCAGGTGACGCCGCCTGGAGGGGCGCACGTAGACGCGATAGACGCAGTAGACCGAGTCGATGCCTTGATGGCCAGCGCCAGCCCCGGATCGGCCACCGCACCGCGGCCCAGCATCAGCATGTCACAGCCTGAGGCCTGGATGCAGCGGCGTGCGTCGTCCACCGTCCAGATTTCGCCATTGGCCACCACCGGAATGCTGACCACCGCCCGAATGTCGGCGATGCGTTCCCAGTAAGCCGGCGGCCGGTAGGCCTGGGCCTTGGTGCGGGCATGCACAACCAGCTCGCTTGCGCCCCCGTTGGCAATCGCCCGCGCGCAATCCAGCGCGCGCGCATCGTCGTGGTAGCCGAGCCGCATCTTGGCCGACACCGGCAGATGGGCCGACACCGCGCGGCGAACGCTTGAGACGATGGCGAAGATGGTTTCAGGTTCGTCCAGCAGCGCCGCACCCCCGCCATGGCGGTTGACAATATTGGCGGGGCAGCCGAAGTTCAGATCAATGCCGGCAGGCCCCAGGCTGGCGAGCCGCGCCGCATTTTCGGCCAGGCAGACCGGGTCAGAGCCCAGCAGCTGCGCGCGAACCGGCACGCCGGCCAGGGTGCGCCCGCCCGTGTGCAGCTCGGGCACGATACGCGTGAAGACACGCTCGGGCAAAAGCTGGTCGGTGATGCGGATGAATTCGGACACGCAGCGGTCAATGCCGCCGACGCGCGTCAGGATGTCGCGCAGCACGAAGTCGAGCAGGCCCTCCATGGGCGCGAGCAAAATAGTCATCAGACTGCGATTTTCCCGCCTTTTTCGGCGCTTTCTGTTTTCCCGGAAACGCCCAGCCGCCAGAGCGAAGTCAGCTCTGCAGCGCGCGCCTTGTGCAGGGGGTCACTTTCATCCTGCGCCTTGGGATGGTCCGGCTTCGCGTCGAGGCGGCCCAAAACCTTCAGGCCGCCGCTGGCGATGGTCGCCAGCAACTCGTCACGGGTGCGCAGGCCCAGGTGTTCGGCAAAGTCAGACAATATCAACCAGCCCTCACCACCCGGGGCCAGATGCACGGCCAGGCCGTTCAAAAAACCCAGCAGCATGCGACTGCCTTCGTCGTACACCGCGCCTTCGATCGGCGAGCCCGGGCGGGCCGGCAGCCACGGTGGATTGCAGACGATCAGGGACGCCTGACCTTCGGGAAACAGGTTGGCCTCAACGATTGCGACCCGCGCCTGCACGCCGAGCCGCGTCAGGTTCGCTTTGGCGCAAACCAGCGCGCGCGGGTCCTGGTCGGTGGCCACCACACGGGCAATGCCGCGGCGCGCCAGCACGGCAGCCAGCACGCCGGTGCCGGTGCCAATGTCAAAGGCGACGAACGGCGTCTGGCCGGTGGCAGGCAAAGCGGCCTCGGCCACCAGGCGCACATACTCGCCCCGCACCGGGGAAAACACCCCGTAATGCGGATGAATGCGGTTGTCGGGCGGCGCGCCTAGCGCGGCGATTTCCACGCCCTTTTTGCGCCACTCGTGCGCGCTGATCAGGCCGAGCAGTTCGCGCAACGAAGCGACAGAAGCGCCCGCTGCGCCCTGCCCCTCGGGCGCACCCCAGGCCTCACTGCACGCCTGCCGCACATCAGGCGCCCGACGAAGCGCCACGCCGTAGTTCGAGTCGAACTGGATCAGCACCATGCCCAGCACGCGTGCGCGTTGCGCCTGCGCCTGGCGGTGCAGGTGAAAGGCCTCGGCGGGCGCAACGGCTGGCGCCGCATCGGCAGACAACGCTTTCTTGCCCGATGCACTCGCAGCCTTCTTTGATTTGGCAGACCTGGCTGGCTTGTCAACACGCCGCGCCAGCGCCTGTAACAACTGCCGCGCATTCTGAAAGTCGCCGCGCCACAGCAAAGCGGTGCCCTCACAGGCCAGACGGTAGGCCGCATCGGCGTTGATCGTGTCGTCAGCCAGCACGACTCGTTTGGGCGGCGGCGCAGCACGCTCGGAACGCCACAGCGCCGAGCAGTCCTCGCCAGTCTCCGTCCAGTGGATCAGGGACAGGGGCGCAGATCGCGCAGCAGACACAGGAGCAATAGACGGAGTCGGCATCGGCAGGTTTCAAGTGGAGACAAAGAGGAAACGGGAAAGAGGAAAGGCAACCTCTGTTTTAACAGATGCCTTGCGCCGACAGCCCCCACGGCGCTGGCGCCATCCAGGAACTTTCCAAACGGCATTTCCTACATTGCGCATCATTTGCAGACTACAGCTGCGACTGCCTTGGCGCGGTAAGGTAAAGCCATACTTTTTTCGGAGACAACGATGCAGAGATCAACCCGTGGCCCCCGTCCGGCAGACGGCCCCACAGAAGACCGCAAGGCGATTGAGCAGCGCGCCCGCGATGCCGCAGCGCCTTTTGCACCGCAGAAAAAGGGTCAGTGGCCCTTTCCCGTGCAAGAGACCAACAGCAGCAATGGCAGCAATGGCGCCACTGGAGCCAATGACCGCAAGGGTGATGGTCCTTCAGGCAGAAGCAGTCAGCCAAATCAGTGAGCGTTTCAGTGACCGGCTTAACCACCGGCTCTATGACTGGCTCAGTGCCCGATTTTTAACGATCCGGCTGGGCCGCGTACTTTACGCAAGGTGCGCTGCACGAGCGTCACCACAACAAAAACCACCGCGCCAGCGACAAAGCCCGTCAGTCCATCGAGCAGCAGGGGCGTCATGCCACCCACAATGCCATTGATTTCGCTGGCGCGCTCCTTCAGCGTCTCAATGAGGTGGCCAAGCGGCGCAAAACCGTGGGTCAGGATGCCGCCGCCGACGAGAAACATGGCAACCGTTCCCGCGATCGACAGGCCCTTCATCAGCCACGGCGCTGTCACTAAAATGCCTCGCCCTACGCTGCGCTGAAGAGCAGCCCATGCATTGCTGCCCGTGCGCTGGCTCAAATACAAACCGCCGTCGTCAAGCTTGACGATACCCGCGACAAGCCCATAAACACCGACCGTCATGGCTGCGGCAATGGCCGTAAGCACCGATACCTGCGTGATGAACGGCGATCCCTGCACCGTCCCCAGCGTGATGGCGATGATCTCGGCCGACAGGATGAAGTCCGTCCGCACGGCGCCTTTGATCTTGTCTTTTTCGAGTGCCATCACATCGGCGGCAGGGTCGGACAGGGTTTTGAGCAAGGCTTCATGCTCGTTCGCTCGCTCCGCCGGGCTGCGCAGAAAACGATGCGCCAGCTTTTCGAAACCTTCAAAGCATAAAAACGCGCCTCCCACCATCAACAGCGGCGTGACTGCCCACGGTATGAACGCGCTGATCGCCAGCGCGGCCGGAACCAAAATGCACTTGTTGATCGCCGAGCCGCGGGCCACCGCCCACACCACCGGCAATTCGCGATCAGCCTTGACGCCAGACACTTGCTGGGCATTGAGCGCAAGGTCATCGCCCAACACGCCCGCCGTTTTTTTGGCTGCCACCTTCGACAACAGCGCCACATCGTCCAGGACCGCGGCGATATCGTCAATCAGTAAAAAAAGGCTGCTGGCCATAAAGACATTCCAATAATAAGTAGTACGGCCCCAGGCCGATGTTGTAATCAAGAAAAGCGGAACCTGCACACAGGGGACTGACATCAATCTACGTTTGGTTGCAAGACGCCTCAGGAAAACCCATTTGGCACCGTGACAATTAATCCGCACCCTGTCTCGTCAATCACCTGTCGATCCTTGTCGATCCATCGTCACGCTCATGCCCATTAAACACACCCACTCTCTGCACGACCCCGTCTATCACCGTCGCCCGCTTCATCTCTTGCTGATGGTCCTGCCCCTGCTGCTGGCTGCCTGCGGTGGAGGCGGCGGTGGTTTCGAGAATACCCAATCTTCTGCCCCTCAATCCACCGCGCCGCTGCCCACCCCTGCTGCCGTCACAACACCAGCGGCAGCTGCGACATCCACGCCCGCTGCGGCAACAGTATCGGCTGCACCTGCCTCGGGCGGTGACACCAGCTGCGGCCTCAATGCGCCCGGCGGCATTCAGGCGGAAATTTTGCAGCGAGTCAATGCCCTTCGCGCATCCGGTGCGGTTTGCGGCTCGGTCGCCTATCCTGCTGCAGGCGCACTGAACTGGAACACCACTTTGCTTGAAGCAGCCAAGGCGCACGCCAACGACATGGCCACCAACAACTATTTCTCCCATACCGGGCTCGATGGCCGGTCACCCGCGCAACGTGTGTCAGCGGCTGGCTACAACTACAGCCGCATGGGCGAAAACATCGCTGCCGGACAATCGAGCGTGGCAGAAGTCATGACCGCCTGGATCGCCAGCCCCAGCCATTGTCAGAACATGATGACGCCCGAATACCCTGATATCGCCGTAGCGTGCGTCCGCAATGACGCATCTGCCTACCGCATCTACTGGGCGATGGAAATGGGACGGCTGCGGTAACGCGGCAGGCCGCCCCAACGCGCCAACACTCAGCGTGAAGTCAGCCGGCCCAAAATGAATCCGAGAGCCAGCGCGGCACCGACAGCTTCGAGCGGTCGTTCCTGCACCCAGGACTTCGAAAAATCGACCGCGCGCGAAGGTGCTTCGGTCACGTAGCGCGTCTGATCAGAAAAGCGGTCGGCGACGTGACTTGCGCTGCTGGCGAGCCTGTCAACTGTTTCGTGCGCCGCGCTGGACACCCGGTCTACCGTGCTGTGCAGCGGTCGCGCCGCCTTGTCGATCGTCGTATGGAGAGAAGCACCAGCCGCCTCGACGCTGCCGCCGAGACCGGACGACGGGCCCGTCGAAGCACCGGTTGATGAATTGCTGGCTGAAAAGGCGTCTGTATTGTCCATGGTCATTCCTTCGAAATAGTTGTATGGGCTGTGCGGCTTTCAGGTTTTTTTGGCATCTCCCTGATGCCAGCCACCCGGACTCGACCCGCGATTGTGAACTCTAAAGAATCGACGTCCATGCCGATGTACGCAGCCGGTCACCAAGGGTGTAGGACAAAGCAAGTTTCGCAACCAGAAACCACCATTGAACCGCCAGTGCAGCGCTTGAATCCCCACCGGGATCGCTGCCAGAACTGTCAGTCGGCACTGACAGCAAAACGGCGTTTTTTCTGAAGCGCGACGGCAGTGGAAAGCATAGCCTCTGGACTCCATTCAAGGAGATCGCAATGGGCAAATTAGCAGGAAGCGCATTCAAAAGCGGGGACAGCAATAGCGACAGCGAGGTCGGCCGGTGGCTTGGTGGCCCGTCGGTTGAAGAGGCGGCGGAAGAAGAAGACGGGCTGGACCTGCCGGTCGATCCCGACGAGGGCATGCCGCTGATTCCCGATGATGAACGCGTGATCGATGTACCGTCCTGATCGCAGAAGGCAACCGTCTGGATGCTGCGCGCCCCCGGCGACCCAGCGCAGCTAGTCGAGCAGCCTTTTGAGACGAATTTCTTCCAGCCGTACCGAGCCAAAGGCCACGGTTTTCAGCGAGGGCATCTCGCGCTTGAAGCCTGCGCCGTCTTCATAGAACCGCAGTGCCCGCTCGTTCTTGAGCAGCACCCACAGCGTGACGTGGGTGCAACCCTCTTCCTTCAGACCCTCCCGGGCACCATCCCACAGCGCCAGGCCCAAGCCCTTGCCCCAATGTTCAGGGCTGACGTACATGGCCCAGATCTCGCCGGTGGATGATTTGCTGCCGGCATCCCGGGAGCGGTCAAAGCCGACGAAGCCGATAATTTTTTCTCCCTCTGTCGCGACCAGCAATTGCGGGTCGCTGAACTCGATCGCTTCGCGCCAGAAGGCAAAGCGTTTTTCGACGCTGATGGACGCCAGGTAGTCGGCAGGCATGAGCTCGGCATAGGCGGCCTGCCAGGTGGCCACGTGAATTTCGGCGATGGCTCTGGCATCACGGGCAATGGCGGGACGAACGGAATAGCTGGACAGTGAGCTGGACATGAAAAATCGCTTGTGAAAGTCTGGCGTTGTGGGTTTATGGAAACAGGGTGGCGATGCTGCCGATGGGGCCCAAAGCGTCGGCGCAGTGGCTGGCCGGACCCGAATTGTCGCGCAAATTGGATCGCCTGCGCACCTTGCCGCCCGGGGCCTGCCTCAGCGCGACGCGCTTCTGCGTTAAATTCAGCCGTGCCACTGGCAACCCTCACAAGGCAAAAACGCCGCGGCTTCTGGCTTTTGCAACCTGGCGCTAACCAGCCCACTCTCCCGCTCAATTCCATGCCTGACCAACCTTCGACCGACGTGCCACCCGATTCGCCCTCGCCGGTGTTTCAGGCCCGCAGGGAGCCCGGCGCGCAGCACTTCGACGCGCCGGCCGATGTGCCGTTGCTGCTGTCGGCCGAACGCGCAGGTTTGCTGGTGGTCAGTTCGTGCCGCAACGGCACCTGCCGCGCCTGTATCTGCCAGCTGGTGAGCGGGCGCGTGATGTACCGCATCGAATGGCCGGGCCTGAGCCTTGATGAAAAGCAGACCGGTTGCATCCTGCCGTGCGTGGCCTATCCGGTTTCCGACGTGGTTTTTGCACGAATATAAGCAAAAACACCTTCCAGCCCAGGTAATACCTGCGCAAGCAGCTATGCTTTATATAGCAATACTGGTTTGCCGCCTGCACGGCTTCCGATGCAGACGATGGGAAATTGCGGGGCATGTAGAGGCTTGTCAAACAAATGTGCAACGATCGAAAGATGGACCCTGCATCATCCCGGCCTGACCTGTCGCGCTTCTCGCCCACGCCCGATGCCTCTGCCACCTTTGACGAGCATGAGGAGCTGAAATCCATTTTGCTGGCGGGCAACGCGCACCTGGATATCGAGGCTGTGGCCGAGATTTCATCGGGCAGCCAGTCCTTTCCGCTCTTCACCGCCAGCATCGGCACGCGCGACCCGCTGGCGCCTGCCGTCGGTTTTTTTGGCGGCATTCATGGGCTGGAGCGTATCGGCACCCAGGTGATCCTGCACTACCTGCGGGCGCTGCTGTTCCGGCTGGAGTGGGACGAACTGCTACACCAGCAACTACAGAAGGTGCGGCTGGTGTTCATGCCGATCGTGAACCCGGGCGGCATGTTTGCCCACAAGCGTGCCAACCCGAACGGCGTCGACCTGATGCGCAACGCGCCGCAGCAAGCCGAAAGCCGCGTACCCTTTCTGGCGGGCGGGCAGACCATCAGCCCCATGCTGCCGTGGTATTGCGGGCGCCCCGGGGCGCCGATGGAGGTAGAGAGCGCCGCGCTGCTGCAGGTGGTGCGGGAGCAGCTGGCCTGCCGGCCCTTTAGCCTGGCGCTGGACTGCCACTCAGGTTACGGTTTTGACGATAGCATCTGGTTTCCGTATGCCAAAACGCGGCGCCTGATGCCGCATCTGCCTGAAATGTTCACACTGATGACCATGCTCGAACAGTCGATGCCGCACCATGCCTACAGCTTTGAGCCGCAAAGCAATCAATATCTGCTGCACGGCGATTTGTGGGACCACGCTTATGACCACACGCCGGCAGGCCATGTTTTTTTGCCGATGACGCTGGAGCTGGGCTCGTGGTTGTGGATACGAAAAAATCCGCGCCAGCTGTTTTCGCGCCACGGCATCTTCAATCCGATCAAGGCGCACCGCATCAAACGCGTGCTCAGGCGCCATGCCGATCTGCTTGACTTTTTGACGCGCGCCGCATTTGCCGCACCGCGCTGGCTGCCGTCAACAGATCGCCGCGCGCAGCTCGCGCAACTGGCCACGGCGCATTGGCGGCCGCGTCAGGCTGCATGAGCGGGGAACCCGTACAGCCGTGGGTGCTGTTGCGCGGGCTGACGCGCGAAGCCCGCCATTGGGGGGATATGAAGATTCTCCTCGAGCAGCAGCTTGAAACGTGTCATGCGACCACCAGGCACCAGGTGCTGACACTCGACCTGCCGGGCAACGGCACAGCTGCCGGCCGTACGTCGCCGTGCTCGGTGCGCGGCATGGTCGAGGCGGCCAGAAAACAACTGGCTGCCAATGGCGCCAGGCCGCCCCTACGCGCTGATGGCCATGTCGCTGGGCGGCATGGTGGCGACCGAGTGGGCGCAGCGCTACCCCGAAGAAGTGGCCCGTCTGGTGCTGATCAACACCCGCATGCGCCCCTACAGCCGCATCACGGATCGCCTGCGCCCCGCCAGCTGGCCGCGCGTGGCCCTGCTGGCCCTGCTCTGG
>JANNKV010000149.1:0-14088 GCA_031396485.1 Polaromonas sp.
AATCGCAATCTGTTTCTTGTGGTCGGCGTCAAGCACGATGGCCGAGCCATCGAGTGCCTTGATCGGGCCGGCACCCTTGCCAGTCGCCTGGTGGCAGGCCGCACAGTTGGCTGCATACACCTTTTCGCCACGCGCTTTCAGGTCAACCAGTGTCCAGACCTTGGCCGGATCGTCCGCCTTGGCTGCGGCTTCCTTGGCCTTGCAACCTACCCAGGCGGAATAGTCTGCCGCCGAGACGACCTTGACATGAATCGGCATGTAGGCGTGTTCCTTGCCGCACAATTCCTGGCACTGACCATAGTAGTCACCGATTTTCTCGGCGCGAAACCACGTGTCGCGCACGAAGCCGGGAACTGCATCCTGCTTGATACCGAACGCAGGCACCGCGAAGGCGTGGATCACGTCGTTGGCGGTCGTGATGATGCGCACTTTCTTGTCGACAGGCACCACCAGCGGGTTGTCGACCTTCAGCAGGTAGTTGTCAACCGTTTCGCCAGCCTTTGGGCCGCCGTTGTTGGACATGACACGGTGGGAATTGTCGAGCGTGGAGACAAAGCCGATGCCCTCGCCCTCGCCCTTGATGTAGTCGTAGCCCCACTTCCACTGCATGCCGGTGGCCTTGATGGTGAGGTCGGCGCTGGTGGTGTCTTTTTGCGCGACCAGCACCTTGGTCGCCGGCAGCGCCATGGCGATGACGATGACGAAAGGAACGATGGTCCAAGCAATCTCGACTGCCGTGGATTCATGGAAATTGGCGGCCTTGTGGCCTTTGGATTTACGATGCTTCCAGATGGAATAGAACATCACACCGAACACGCCGACGAAAATCGCCAGACAGATCGCCATCATGAACCAGTGCAGCCATTGCTGCTCCTGCGCAATTTTGGTCACGGCAGGCGGCAGGTTGAGCTGGCGAACCGCGGGGCCGCCGGGCAGATCGTTGATTGCTGCGGCGGCAGCACCGGCCATTGCGACCGATGAGGCCACCACGGCTCGAGCACACCACACCCCAGCACCTGTCATTATTTTCATGGAATTGCCTACGTTCATCGTTATCACTCTTCTGCCTCTGTTGCTGCCTGGATCAACTGCCTCAGTCGCCTGCCGGATGGCCGGACAGGCCTTGCCGATGGGATCATCGACCAAATTTAACCCGCGATTATAAAGTTAGCTCTGCGGTGCCCCGTGCCCGCCTCATCCCGAACCGTTTCGAACCGCCTCTGCGCCACCGGCATGGCGCCAGACGACGCACTAGCAAACCCGGAGCGCGAAGCGAATCTCCCTGGCCAAGGCGGGCCGCAACTCCGGCCGCACATGCCGGCCGACCTGCACCGACTTGCCCTGGCAGGACACCTCGATCAACGAACCATCACCATGCCTGGGCTCCACACGCACCCACTCGCGGTTGAATTCAGCCCGCTGGGTTCGCCCGGCGGTCTCCAGTTCCACAACCAATTGCCCGCCCTGCAGCACAATTTTTTCGCCGTCACTGGCGTGACGCGCGTAAACCAAAAATGCGACCCCTACAACCACCAGCTCGACCCAGGCAAACGGCATCACCATGGTGGCGCCCTGCATCCAGAAAAAGCCTGCAATGCCCAGCGACAGCACGCACAGCGACACGTAAAACCAGCCCAGTTGTGCCGGCCTCAATGAGCAATGACGCTTGAGAAGCCACTGAACAGCTTGCTGGCTGTGACTGCCCGGACCGGACAAAGTGGCAAAACGGAATGCTGGTGTCGCCTGCATCAGGTGGCAACCCTCAAAAAACTGCAGTCGATTCGGGCAAAAAAGCGTTGCTGATCGACTTGCATGAGGCGTGGGAACATACCCAAAATTTCTGCTCGGATTGTAGCCGGGTTTATGCGCATTCGCCGGCATCGCCGGGCGAATTCAAGGCGGAATGCGGGTCTTTAAGCGCTTCGATTTTTAACGGCCTGCCCGGCTTCCCTGGAGCATGCTTCGCATGTCTTCCACCGATACCGAACTCAGCGGGTTGACCCTGACTTTCGGCGCGGCTTTCAACGCATGGCCATAAATCACCTCGAAGGTCAGCGTGAGCCGACCGTCTTCGCCCTTCGCCAGATGTTGGCTGATCGCCTGCTCCAGGCTCGCCTTCCAGGCGCGCCCGCGCAGTGCGGGAAAGCGTTTGGGGTGAAAGTTGCGGCCCAATTCACGCAACTCCTTCAGGAGGCGGGCCGGCGTTTCGTAAGTCAGCGTGATGCGCTCCATGTCCATCACGGGCTCGGCGAAACCGGATTGCACCAGCATGTCACCCCAGTCGTGCATGTCGGTCAGCTCATGTCCGGCAGGTGGCCAGCCAAACGTGGCGTAAAGCTCGCGAATCTCGCGCACGGTGTCAGGGCCGAGGCAGGAAAACATCAAAAACCCATCAACCTTCAACGCGTCTCTCCAGCGGGCCAGCAGCGCCTGCGGATCAGCCGACTCATGCAGCGCCATATTGGCCCACAGCATGTCGACCGTGCCGGCAGTCGGGGCTTCAAAGCGCGTGGCTACCGACAGCCACCGGCGCGGGCTCCACCACTCTTTCGCTATGCTTTTAGTAGCTACTCGCGCATGTTCTACCTGGGCTTCAACCACAAAACATGCTGAATCCGGGTATCGGGCAGCCAGCGCGGCATGGGATTGCACACCGCCGCGCAGCGCACCCCAATGTGTCCAGACGCGGGGTTGAAGCTTGATCCACTGCAGCCGGTCCAGCATGCGGCTGGCTACTTCTTCGTGCAGCCACGGCGAGGCCAGCGGGGCCACCCGCTGCCAGCGGCTTGCGGCAATGGGATCAATGGTGGGCGGGGTTTGGGCGGCGGACATGAGGGGTTCAACGGACAGGTAACGGACGAGTATATTGAGCCGATGTTCACGCGCCTGACTGACCGCCGTTTCCCGACCGCCCCAGGGCCATGGCTCGCCAGCCGCTGTGAAGTTTGCAGAAGCTGGCCGGCCGAGCCGATATGCCAGCCGTGCACGGCGCGTTTTGCACCGCCACTGCTGCGTTGCCGGCATTGCGCGATTCCCCTGCCGCTTGACCTGTCTCTGGGACTGCGCACCAACCCTGATTTGTGCATGGATTGCATCGTGGAGCGCCCGCCGCTCGATCAGGCCTTTGCCGCAGTCGGCTATGCCTATCCATGGTCGGCGCTGGTCAGCAGCTACAAGTTTGGCGAACAACCGGCGTGGGCGCCTATTTTTGCGGCCCTGTTACTTCAATCTTCCGGCGCTCAGGAATCGCTGGCCAGACTGGGCGCTGCCGACTGGATCGTGCCGATGCCGCTGTCAGCGCAGCGGCTGCAGACCCGCGGCTTCAACCAGGCCTGGCAGCTGGCCACCGCGCTGGCCGGGCAATCGGGCACCGCCGCGCGCGCGGATGCCTGCCTGCTGTTGCGGATCAAGGACACGCGCCCCCAAAGCCAATTGAAACGCGTCGACCGGCTGACCAATGTAAAAGGTGCCTTTGCGGTCGACCCGCTGCGCAGTGCCGAAGTCAGTGGCCGTCGGGTCGTACTGGTCGACGATGTGATGACCAGCGGCGCATCGCTGTTTACCGCGGCGACCGCGTTAAAGCAGGCAGGCGCCACGGAGGTCATCGCCATGGTCTTCGCCAGGACGGACTGAAGCCCCCACGGTTGCTCACTTCGTGTAGCGCCCTGCCCCCCGAGGGGGCTGGGTGCCGCGGCTCCGAGCCTGCCAGTGCAGGCTTGGACGGCACTCAGAAGGGCTGCGTCTCGCAGCCCGGCGCCTGCGGTCTGGCAAAGCCAGTCCCGCGGCCACTGCTGGCTTGAAGACGGTCGTACCGCTCTCCGCAAGTAAAAATCAGGGACGACAATTACGCCATGTTCAATATCGTGCTGGTCGAGCCAGAAATTCCGCCCAATACAGGCAATGTGATCCGGCTGGCCGCCAACACAGGCTGCCATTTGCACCTGATCGAGCCGCTGGGATTTTCCATGGACGACCGGCACATGCGCCGGGCCGGGCTGGACTACCACGAGTACACAACCGTGCGAAGGCACGCGAGCTGGCCCGTTTTTCTGGCTGCCGAGCACCCCGCCGCTGACCGCATGTTTGCGCTGACCACCAAAGGCGAGCGCAGCCTGTACGACGCGCATTTTCAGGCGGGTGACTGGCTGGTTTTCGGCTCGGAAACCAGGGGCCTGTCTGGCGAGCTCCGGGAATCATTCCCAGCTGAACAACGCCTGAAGCTGCCCATGCTGGCCGGGCAGCGCAGCCTCAATCTGTCCAACACCGTGGCAGTGACGGTGTTTGAAGCCTGGCGGCAAACCGGCTTTGCCTGAAAAAGTAGCCCTTTTAGATCACCGTGACTTTTTTCACGAAAACACCGAAAAATCGCCGCATCAGGGAGTTTGTCGCGAAAAAAGTGTCCTTTAGAACTACGCCACCATCCACATGAGACCAGCCGATCAATCCGATGAATGTGATAATTCTGTTACCGAAGTTGCAAAAAGCTATATCTAGTCATCCAACGCCCCCTTCAACTCCGCAAGTTCAAAAGACTCGCAGGATTAAAAGTGAAACATATTTTTCGACGTATTTTTTCCGGTTTCAGGCGCAGGCTCATTCACAGGCAGGCCGTCCGCAATCGCCTGCCGCTTTCGACCATCAAGCAAAACCTTGAAACGCTGTTGAATGACTGCGAAACCACGCGCGCCCAGCGGGTGGTCCATCAAATCAAGCTGGCCCGAACACCCGGTGACTTGTGGGATCTGCGCTGCGAAATGCATCAATGCATCTCGCATGTGCACAGTCAGAGCGAGGCGTCACGGCGCATCAACAGCCAGGTCACGTTGTTCACGGGTTGGGTTGCGCCCGGCAAACTGACGCAAATTTAGGCGCACAGCCCAGACTGAAGCGCCCAGGCGCCTAGGGTCCCTAGGGATAGCGTCTCACCAAAGACTCGGCCACGCACACCGGTTTCTCAGACCCTTCGCGCATCACCGTGACTTCCCAGGTCATCTGCAAACCGGCGTTGTCGATCGCCTCAGCCGCCAGCAGCTTCATTCGTGCGCGCAGGCGGCTACCCACCGGCACGGGCGCCATGAAACGCACCTTGTTGAGGCCGTAGTTCACGCCCATGCGCGACTCGGTGATCTCGAACGCCGTTTCAAAAAATTTCGGTAACAGGGACAGCGTCAAAAACCCGTGCGCGATCGGCCCGCCGAAGGGGCCGGCAGCCGCCTTCTCTGGGTCGACGTGAATCCATTGATGGTCACCCGTGGCGTCGGCAAACAGGTTGACCTGCTGCTGGGTGATGGTGATCCAGTCGCTGAGCGCGACATCGCGCCCTTTGCAGGCGGCCACATCGGCCAGCGTCTTGAATGTTTTCATGGGTTGATTAGTGCCGGCTGCAAACGCTTCATTTTTGGGCGCCTTCCAGCCACTGGCAGATGCCCTGCCACTGCTCCAGGTCTTTTTCGACGCGGCCGGGCGCCACGTCGAACAGCGTCAGCCCGCGCGCCGCCAGATGAATATAGTTCTGCGTATCGCGCAGATAGCCCAGCACCGGCAGGCCAAGACCTTCGACGAATTCCCGCAGCTTGTCAGCGGCAATCGTGCGGCTGTCGACCCGCATGCCGACGATCCCGACTTCCACTTTGCCCGCGTGCCGGTGCTCGGCCAGCTGGTCAAGAAAGGTGCGCGTGGCAAAAATATCAAACACGCTGGGCTGCAGCGGCACAATGATTTTGTCGGCCAGCTTGATGATGTCGTTGAAGCGCCAGCCGTGCATGCCGCCCGGGGTGTCGAGCACGACATGGCTGGCCCCCTTGGGCGGTTTGACGATCAGGTCATGGCTCACGTCCCAGGTCGCGATCGGCCGGGCCGCCGGTGGCCGCAGCCCCAGCCACAAGCGGGACGACTGCTGGCGATCCGCATCGCCCAGCATGACCCCGCGACCCTGGCTGGCGAAATAGCCAGCCACATTGGTAGCGAGCGTCGATTTGCCGACACCTCCCTTGGGATTGGCAATCACGACCACGGGCATATGAAAACTCCTCTTGTGTTTGTTCCTGGTGTTCCTGGATCAGGCTTTTCCGCTATCGTAACGGCATGAACACTGCCTTGAACACCGACGCAAACCCGGGCGCAATTCACACACCGGCGGCGAGCCGTGACATCTACGTGGTGGCAGCCCATCCGAACTGGCGCGAATCGCATGTCAACCGCCCGATGATGGAGGCCGCCGCCGCCCTGCCGCGCGTGACGATGCAGGACCTGTACTCCCGCTACCCGGACTACGCCATCGATGTGGCTGCCGAGCAAGCCGCGCTGGCGCGCGCGAAGCTCGTCGTACTGCTGCACCCGATCCAGTGGTATTCGATGCCGGCGCTGCAAAAACTCTGGCTGGACGAGGTGCTGACCTACGGCTGGGCCTATGGCGATGAAGGCAGCGCGCTGCAAGGCAAGGACTTGTGGCTGGTGGCGAGCACGGGCGGGCCGGAATCCTCGTATCACCCGCAAGGCTACAACCGCTACTTTTTTGACGCGTTTCTGCCGCCGTATGAACAAACCGCAGCGCTGTGCGGCATGCGTTTTCTGCCGCCCCTGGTGATGCACGGCGTCCAGAGCGCCAGCCGCGACGCCGTCGCCCAGCACGTCAGGATGTTTGTCGAGCGCTTGCAAACCTACCCCGACTGGCCCGAACTCGAAGACCTGGCGCAATGCGCCGCCTGCGTGGTGCCGATGAAGGACCGGCCCGTGGAAGAACCCGCCATCGCCGCTGCAGGAGCCCGATAAGTGGAGAACTTGCCTGGCTGGCTGACCAATAGCCTGATCTATCTGGCAGCCGCCGTCATCGCGGTGCCGCTGGCGAAAAAACTCGGCCTCGGCTCCATCATTGGCTACCTGGCTGCCGGCATGGCGATCGGTCCCTGGGGCCTGGGCCTCGTCACCAACGTGCAGGACATCCTGCATTTCGCGGAATTCGGCGTGGTGCTGATGCTGTTTCTGGTCGGCCTGGAACTGGAGCCCGAGCGCCTGTGGGAACTGCGTCGTCCCATTTTCGGCTGGGGCAGTGCGCAGGTGCTGGCGTGCGCCGCATTGATCACCGGCGTGGCCGTGGCGTTCGGCGTGAGCTGGCAGATTTCACTGGTCGCCGGGCTGGGGCTGGCGCTGTCGTCCACTGCGATTGCCCTACAGGCCATTGGCGAGCGCAACCTGATGCCGACGTCCAGCGGCCAGGCCGGGTTTTCCATCCTGCTGTTCCAGGACGTGGCGGCCATCCCGATTTTGGCGCTGCTACCACTGCTGGGCACACTTGCAGGTGAAAATGAGGCGCTAGCCCAGACAAACCGTGCGCTGGAAGCTATCAAAGTCATAGCAGTTATTGCAGGCATCATTGTCGGCGGCCGGCTGCTGCTGCGCCCGCTGCTGCGCTGGATCGCCAACAGCGGCACGCCTGAAATCTTCACCGCGGCCTCTTTGCTGCTGGTGGTCGCGATTGCCGCGCTGATGCAGATGGTGGGACTGTCGATGGCGCTGGGTGCATTTCTGGCGGGCGTGCTGCTGGCCACCAGCGAGTACCGGCGCGAACTGGAAACCGACATCGAGCCCTTCAAGGGTTTGCTGCTGGGTCTGTTTTTCATCGCGGTGGGCATGAGCATTGATTTTGGCGTGCTGCGCCAGTCGCCCGGCCTGATGGCGGCGATTCTGCTGGGCTTTCTGGGCCTGAAACTGGCCGTGATCTATGGTCTTGCCGCCTTGATGAAACTGCCCTACCAGGAGCGGCCGGTCTTCACGGTGCTGCTGGCGCAAGGCGGCGAATTCGCATTCGTCGTGTTCCAGGCCGCGGCCGGCGCGCAGGTGTTTTCACCGCAGACGGCGTCGCTGCTGATTGGTGCCGTGGCGCTGTCGATGCTGCTCAGCCCGCTGCTGCTGCTGGCCGTCGACAAACTGCTGCTGCCGCGGTTTGCCAGTCACAAAAACAACAGCCTCAAAGAGATTTCCGAGCCACAGAGCGCGTCCGTGATCATTGCAGGCTTCGGCCGCTACGGCCAGATCATCGGCCGTCTGCTGCTGGCCCAGGGCATCGCGCCGACGGTGCTGGACCACGATGCCGACATGGTCGAGAGCGTGCGCTCTTTCGGCTACCGGGTGTTCTATGGTGACGCGACGCGGCTTGATCTGCTGCGCACTGCGGGCGCTGCCAGCGGACAGATTTTGGTGGTGGCGGTAGACGATGTCGAGCAGTCGTTAACCATTGTCGATCTGGCGAAGGAACACTTCCCGCACCTGCAAATCGTCGCGCGCGCCCGGGACGTGACGCACTGGAACGCGTTGCGCGACCGCGGCGTGACCTGCGTCGAGCGCGAGCTGTTCGAGTCCAGCCTGCGCAGCGCTCGAAGCGTGCTGGAACTGCTGGGCCAGCCGCCGCATGAAGCCCGGCAAGGCGCCATGCGCTTTCGCCAGCACAACCTGGCGTTGTTCGAGCAGATGCGTCCGCACCGCAAGGACCGCAGCAAACTGATCGCGGTGGCGACGCAGGGCCGGCTGCAACTGGAAGAGCAAATGGCACAGGAACGCGCGCAGGTCGAGCAACGCCGGCCCACCGGCTGGCATCGTGAGTCTGAGGATCAAAAAGACCGCTAGCCCAGTTAATACCTGCGCGAGCAGCTATTATTTTTATAGCAACTGCAGCGGGCGATGCCAAGTGGGGTATGGCAACCTGTGATGGCAGGCGGTCAGCGCCGCGACTGTTCGGTTTCGCGCCGTCTTTCGTCCATCGCCCGGCGCTCAACACACACGGGGTGGTTCGTGAACGCGCGTTTGGCGCATTGTTCAACCATGCAAATCTGAAAACCCAGCAGCATCCGGTCTTCGCAGGCCTGCTTGGGGTTGCCGCCGGCGGCCGCGACGACGACTGGCGCTGCCGCCGGTGCCGGTGGTGGCGCCGAGCGCTTCGCTGCAGCGATGTCGGCGGAGGCGTCAGTGTTCGCCGTCGCTGCAGCCACGGCCGCGCTGGCCGCCTGGGCCTGCCTGGTGAGCTTTTCTTTTTCAAGCGCTGCTTTTTTGCTTGCTGCCCTGGCTTCCGCCTTCGCTTCTGCTTTCAACTCGGCCGGCGTCTTGCCAGCAACCGGGTCAGGCGACGCAGATGCCGCTGGAACTGCCGGGGCAGACAACGTCGAAGCAGTCATCGGCTCAGGCGCAGCTTTGGACACCGGCGCTCGCAGGGCAGCGGCCGCAGCCAGCTTGGGCCCATTGGCGGCAACATTGCCCCCGGACGCGGTCACGGTCGGGGCGGGTCCAAGCTGTGCGGCGGCAGTTGATCCGGATGTGGTCAGCCTGCTGATACCGAACCCCGCTGCGACCAGCAGCACAACGCCGGCTACAAGCGCTGTCAGTCGCCGCGGATTGCGCGCCGGTGGCGGTGCAGCAGGCATCGACACTTTGGTCGTGCCTGGGCCGCGCCCGGGTGGTACCACGCTGGCTTCGGCGACAAACGGCCTGGCTGGCGAAGCGGCGTCAACCTGCTGCGCGGCGAATGGTTTGTTTTCCGGTTGAAAACCAGACTCTGGCGCCCTGCTGGCGATCTGGGTTTCACTCCAGGACGATTGCCCGGTGTGCTGGAACACGGTGGGCGCAGCATCATCCTCAAATTGGGTCGATTGGGCCGATCGGGACTCAACAGGGGTTTCGGCCCGGCGCGCAAGTACAAGGGTGCTGTCCAGCGACTGGCCTTTTCCAAGGAGCACGGTTGGCTCGAAGCCAGCGACCTGTCGCGGCAACACCAGGGTACCGGTGCCTGCGGAGGAACCGATGTTGGAGTCTTCACCACCGCCGACGCCCAGCTTGCGCAGCCGCCGGCGTGCCAGGTCGGCATAGATGCCGGACGGAAACTTGGCCATGAAGCCCTGGAGGTCTTCAACGTCCACGGAGTCCTTGATGTCTTTCCAGTAGACCAGCTCGATTTCCTGGGTGACCGTCGATTGCCCGACGCCACCGCCCGACTGCAAACCGGGCTGCGTTCCGACCAGTGCCTCGCCAGCGCGCAGCGTGGCTGTCCAGGTGCCATTGGCCCCTGCCAAGCCCATCGCGCCCGATGTGCGGGGGCTGGCTGGCGGCACCACGGTGGGGTCAGCCGCCTCGCGGGAGGCAGCCTGCAGCGCGGCAAAAAATTCCCCCGCCGTGGCATAGCGCTGCTCGCGCACCTTGGCCAGCGAGCGGCTCACCACAGCGTCAATGGCCGGCGGCAGTTGGGTGTTGTAGATGGTGGGCGCCACCGGCGTGTGCCCGACGATCTGCTGGATGGTGGCGAAGTCGGTCGGGCCGTCAAAAGGCCGTTTGCCGGTGAGCAATTGGTACAGCACGATGCCGGCAGCAAAAATGTCGGCGCGTGCATCGACAGGCCGGCCCTGCACCTGCTCGGGCGACATGTACTTGAGGGTGCCGACCATGGTGCCCTGCGTGCGGGTGGCCTCACCCGAATCCTGGATGCGCGCCACGCCGAAATCGGTCAGCTTGACGCGTCCGTTTTTCTCGATCAGCAGGTTGGCAGGCTTGATGTCCCGGTGCACGATGCTCTGCGCATGGGCGTATTCAAGGGCCGACAGCAGGTCCTGCATGATGCCCAGTGTTTGCTCGAGCGTGTAAAGCGCGCCCTGGTCCAGGTGGTGTTTGAGGTCATCTCCCTGAATGAACTCCATCACCAGGTAGGCCATATCGCCGTCCCGGTCAGAGTCATAGACGCTGACGATATTCGGGTGCTGCAGCCGCGCCGCCGAGTGCGCTTCGGTGCGAAAGCGCACCTCGTATTCGGCCGCTGCTTCCTCGGACAGATTTTCGACCTTGATGGTCTTGATGGCCACACGTCGGTCAAGGTTGGGGTCACGGCCCTCGTACACCAACCCCATCGCACCTTTTCCCAGCACGCGGATCAGCTCGTAACGACCCAGCTTTTGAATCATGTTGAAGAGAAATTGAATGCCATGGCTTTGCCGGGTCGATACGTCTTGAAACAAAAAAACAATTTTAGTGGGCACCTCCCGAAAAGCGGTGGTTTGTGTCCGACTGAATGGCCATTGAGCGCCTATCCCGTGACTAATTCCACAATCCGTGCTGATAAAAAAAGCTTTTCACCACGGGTTCAACGCAGGAAACCGTCCCAGACCAGCTTGCAGCCGGTCAGCAACATGCCAACGTACAGCAGGCGATAAAAAAGCACGGGGCTGATCCGGCGGGCCATGCGCACACCGATCCATACCCCCAGAGGCGCCAGCGGCAGCAGTGCGAGCGACGTGGCCATGTTGCGCAGATCGAGCAAGCCGAGCAGCCCGTAGGGAATCCACTTGGCCAGGTTGATTACGAAGAAGAAAAACGCCATCGTGGCGGTGAAATTCAGCGGATTCAGACGCAGCGGAATGACATAGGCCGTCAGCGGCGGGCCACCGGCATGGGAGACGAAACTGGTGAAGCCGGATGTGACGGTGAGGAGGGCTCCCAGCCATTTCGGCGGCGGCGGGCTGTCCGGGCGCGGCGGGAACAGCAGGCGCTGCGCCAAAAACAGCAGCGTGAGAACCCCCACCATGCCCGCCACCAGCCGGGCGTCGAGCGCCTTGAACAAAAGCGCACCCACCACCGTGCCCAGCAGGCCAAAAGGCAGCAAAAACTTCAGCAGCGGCAGATCGAAATTTTTGCGAAAAGCCGCCATGCCGAGCAGATCCATCAGCAGCAGCACCGGCATCAGGATCGCGGCCGCCTGCGGCACAGCCACCGCCAGCGCCATGACGGGCACAGCAAGCGACCCAAAACCGGCGCCGAAACCACTTTTGCTGATGCCGAGCATCAGAACGGCAGGAACCGCCACGGCGTAGAAAAACGGGTCGGTGATGAGAGGGAGGTTCACAGCAAGAACACTGTCTGACTGACAACTGCCTCAAGACTCCCCGGGAAAATCGAGCCAGCAGACCCCACCAGAGAACGAAGCTTCATGCGGGCACCATTTACTTTTTGATTTGACAGGCCGCGGCGGTATTGGTCGACAGGAATCAGAACTTTGTGCCAGACCTCTGGAGGGAAATCCCTGCGGGCCCTGTATGACTGCGAGGCGCCTTTTTGCAGGTCATATCGGCCTCCAGCCCAGGTAAATCCTGCGCAAGAAGCTATTAAATGAATAGCAACTAGACACGCTCCAGCACCACCGCAATGCCCTGCCCCACACCGATGCACATCGTGCACAGCGCGTAGCGGCCCTTGGTGCGGTGCAGCTGATTGACGGCGGTGGTGACCAGCCGCGCGCCCGAGGCGCCGAGCGGATGACCGAGCGCGATCGCGCCGCCGTTAGGGTTGACGCGCGGGTCGTCGTCTTGCAAGCCCAGCAGGCGCAGCACCGCCAGTCCCTGCGCTGCAAACGCCTCGTTCAACTCGATCACATCCATCTGCGCCAAGGTCAGGCCCGTCAGCGCCAACACCTTTTGCGTGGCCGGGGCGGGGCCGATACCCATGATGCGCGGTGCGACACCGGCGGTGGCCATGCCGACGATGCGGGCACGCGGGCTCAAGCCGTTTTTCTTCGCGGCCTCTTCGCTGCCGATCAGCAGCGCGCAGGCGCCGTCATTCACGCCCGACGCGTTGCCGGCCGTCACGCTGCCGTCGGGCCGCACCGCGCCCTTGAGTTTGGCCAGCGCCTCCAGCGAAGTTTCGCGCGGGTGCTCGTCTGTGGCAACAATGATGGCATCGCCTTTTTTCTGGGCGACGATGACGGGCGTGATCTCCGCGTCAAAAAAACCGGACTCCTGCGCCGCCACCGCCTTGAGCTGCGAGGCCAGCGCCATCTTGTCCTGATCGACGCGACTGATGTTGAACTCCAGCGCGACGTTCTCGGCCGTCTCGGGCATCGCGTCAACGCCGTACTTTTCTTTCATCAGCTTGTTGACAAAGCGCCAGCCGATGGTGGTGTCATAGATTTGCGCAGCGCGGCTAAACGCACTTTCGGCCTTCGCCATCACAAACGGCGCACGGCTCATGCTTTCAACACCGCCCGCAATCATCAGACTCGCCTCACCGGCCTTGATCGCACGGGCCGCGGTGCCGACCGCGTCCATGCCCGACCCGCACAGGCGGTTGATGGTGGCGCCGGGCAACTCCATCGGCAAACCCGCCAGCAAACTCGCCATGTGCGCCACGTTGCGGTTGTCTTCACCGGCCTGGTTGACGCAGCCGTAGATCACGTCGGTCACCGCCAGCCAGTCGACATTCGGGTTGCGCGCCATCAGCGCCTTCAGCGGGATGGCGCCCAGGTCATCGGTGCGCACGCTGCTGAGCGCGCCACCGTAGCGGCCGAAGGGGGTGCGGT
Organism: Polaromonas sp.; assembly: GCA_031396485.1. Lineage (GTDB taxonomy): Bacteria > Pseudomonadota > Gammaproteobacteria > Burkholderiales > Burkholderiaceae_C > Polaromonas. The sequence goes on from JANNKV010000149.1 coordinate 13,325, forward strand.
TGGCGTCGCAGATGAAGGCTTGGTTCATGGTGATTCTCTGGTTTTTCTGGTGGGTACCGCTCGCATTGAACCTGTCGAAGTGCTTGTGCGGTGATGATCTTGGAAGGCTTTGACAGGCTCAGCCCGAACGGAATGGACGTTAATTCATGGCGATCGGCAGGCCTATCAATTTTTCAAGTTCGGCAGGGGTCAACCCGTCCACGATATCAACCAGCTTCAAGCCCTGCGGCGTGCATTCCAGCGTGGCGAATTCTGAATAAATGCGTTTGACGCAAGCGATGCCGGTCAGCGGATAAGTGCATTTCGCCACGATTTTGCTCTCGCCTTTTTTGGTCAGCAAATCCATCATGACCCAGGTCTGCTTGGCGCCTATGGCCAGGTCCATCGCACCGCCGACTGCGGGAATGGCGCCGGGCTCCCCGGTGTGCCAGTTGGCCAGGTCGCCTGTGCTGGACACCTGAAACGCGCCCAGGACGCAAATGTCGAGGTGTCCGCCGCGCATCATCGCGAAGCTGTCGGCGTGGTGAAAAAACGAGCCGCCCTTGAGCAGCGTGACCGGCTGCTTGCCGGCGTTGATGAGGTCGTAGTCTTCGTCGCCTTCTTCTGGTGCGGGCCCCATGCCCAGAATACCGTTTTCGCTGTGCAGCAGCACCTCCAGCCCGGGGCGGATATGGTTGGCCACCAGGGTCGGCATGCCGATGCCCAGGTTGACGATGTCGCCTTCATGAATGTCTTGCGCCACGCGCGCGGCGAGCTGGTCTTTG
>JANNKV010000171.1:0-1652 GCA_031396485.1 Polaromonas sp.
GTGGCGACGCACCGTGACACGCTGAGCGAAGACCAAATCGACTCGATGGCCAAAACGCTGAATGTGAAGCGCGAAGAAGTCATCGAGATGGAGCAGCGCATGTCGGGCGGCGACGTGCTGCTGGACCCGAGCCCGAGCGACGACGGCGAAGACGCGTTCGGCCCGATTGCCTACCTGGCCGACGCGACGCAGGAGCCGACCGCGCTGATGGAATCGCGCGCGCGTGACAACCTGGCCAGCAATGGTATTGCCACGGCGCTGCAGGAACTGGACGACCGCTCGCGCCGCATCGTCGAGGAACGCTGGCTGAAGGTGAATGACGACGGATCAGGCGGCATGACGCTGCATGACCTGGCGGCGGTTTACGGCGTCAGCGCCGAACGCATTCGCCAGATCGAGGTGGCGGCGATGAAAAAGATGAAGAAGGTTTTGGCTGAGTACGCCTGATTCTGCTTTTAAACGCGCTTGAAAAAAGGCCCGCAACGTTCACGCGTTGCGGGCCTTTTTGTTGGGCGACTGTCTTGCTCGGTCTCCCTCTGGTCTTGCTCGGTCTCCCTCTGGTCTTGCTCGGTCTCCCTCTGGTCTTGCTCCCTCTCCCTCCGGGAGAGGGCGGGGGTGAGGGCTCCGCGGTTTCGTTTTGATGAACTTGTTCCCGTTCCACCCCACCCTCACCCTACCCTCTCCCGCCGGCGGGAGAGGGAAAGTCGAATCAGGTGTTTTTCATCAGCAGCTTGATGTCAGAAGCCAGCACTTCCGCACCGCTGCCATAGCGGTTGTACAGCCGAATCTGCCCTTTGGCGTCATACACATAGCTGCCGGCCGAGTGGTCCATGCTGTAGCTGCTGGCGGTTCTGCCCTCGACTTTTTTGTAGAACACCTTGAAGCTTTTCGCGAAGTCGGGCAGCTCGGCCATTGTGGGCCGCAGGGCGATAAAAGTCGGATCGAAGTTGCCCATGTAGGCTTTGAGCACTTCGGGCGTGTCGCGCTCGGGGTCAACGGTGATGAAGACTGCCTGCAGCTTGTCGCCGTCGGCGCCGAGCAGCTTTTTGACCTCGGCCAGTTCGGCCATCGACGCCGGGCACACGTCGGGGCACTGCGTGAAGCCGAAGAACACCACGACGACCTTGCCGGCGAAGTCTTGCAGCGTGCGCGGCTTGCCGTTGTGATCGCTGAGCGCGAAGGCCTTGGCGTAGTCGGCGCCAGTCAGGTCGATGCTTTTAAATTGCGGTTTTTCGGCAGAACAGGCCACTAATGTGCCTGTAGCCCAGGTAATCATTGCGCCAGCAGCTATTGATTTAATAGCACTGCGACGGTTGGACAACTTGGTCATGCTAGCCCCAGAACAGGTAATGGTCCACCAGCATGGCGGCGAACAGCGCCGACAGGTGAATCAGTGAAAAACGGAAGGTCTTGCGCGCCAGCGCGTCGGAATAGTTGCGCCAGAGCTTCCAGCCGTAGCCGGTGAAACCGATGCTCAGCACGACCGCAGCGGCCAGATAGATGTAGCCGCTCATGCCAAACACAAACGGCATCATGCAGGCGGCAAACAACACCAGCGTGTACAAGAATATCTGCAGCCGCGTGAATTCGTTGCCGTGCGTGACCGGCAGCATCGGCAGGCCGGACTTGCGGTAGTCTTCGACGCGGTAGAG
>JANNKV010000327.1:0-12619 GCA_031396485.1 Polaromonas sp.
GAACCTGACGACCGCGATGGTCATGCAGGGCAAGGCCGGTTTTCAGTTCATGGGCGACTGGGCAAAAGGCGAATTCGTCGCCGCAGGCAAGGTGCCCGGCAAAGAATTTTTATGCGCCGCTGCGCCGGGCACCGCCTCCGCGTTCACTTACAACATCGACTCGTTCGCGATGTTCAAGCTGAAAGCTGCCGATGCGCAAAAGGCGCAGGGCGACCTGGGGGCCGCCATCATGGGCGCACCGTTCCAGGAAGTTTTCAACCTGAACAAAGGCTCGATCCCGGTACGCCTGAACATGTCACTCGACAAGTTTGACGACTGCGCCAAGCTGTCGGCCAAAGACTTTGTCGAGACCGCCAAAACCGGCAGCCTGGTGCCGTCGATTGCGCACGGCATTGCCGTGAGCCCGGCGATTGAAGGCGCAATGAAAGACGCGGTCAGCCAGTTCTGGAACAACGACAAAATCACCGTCGCTGACGCCATGAAGACGATTGCTTCGGCTGCCAAAACCAGGTAACTGATGCAAGGTAATCGATAAGGGCGAGCCCTATATTCCAGGCTCACCCATGAAGCTCAACTTCGAACAAGCCCTTCCGAAGCTGGTCATTGCGCCCGGCTTCGTGCTGGGCTTTGCCTTCATCTATGGGCTGATGATCTGGAACGGCGTGCTGTCGCTGACCGCGTCGCGCATGCTGCCCAACTACGACGAGTTCGTCGGGCTTGAGCAGTATGTCCGGCTCTGGGAGCTGGACCGCTGGTGGCTGGCACTGAAGAATCTCGGCATCTTCAGTGTGCTGTATGTCGGCGGTGCCATGCTGATTGGCATGGGGTTGGCCATTGTTCTTGACCAGAAAGTGCGCGCTGAAGGCTGGCTGCGCAATATCTACCTGTACCCGATGGCGCTGTCGTTCATCGTCACCGGCACAGCGTGGAAGTGGATGCTCAACCCCAGCCTCGGGCTGGAAAAATTGATGCGTGATCTCGGCTGGACCAGCTTCACGTTTGACTGGCTGGTACAAAGCGATACCGCGATTTACTGCGTGGTGATCGCCGGCATCTGGCAGTCGGCCGGCTTTGCGATGGCGCTGTTTCTGGCCGGCTTGCGCGGCATCGACGACAGCATCATCAAGGCTGCGCAGATCGACGGCGCCAGCCTGCCGCGCATTTACTGGCGCATTATTTTGCCGATGCTGCGGCCGGTGGTGTTCTCGACCATCATGGTGCTGTCGCACCTGTCGATCAAGAGCTTTGATTTGGTCATGGCGCTGACGGGGGGCGGCCCCGGTTACGCCAGCGACGTGCCCGCCACGTTCATGTACACCATGAGTTTTACCCGCGGGCAGATCGGCCTGGGCGCCGCCAGCGCCACCATGATGCTGGCCACGGTGGCGGCCATCGTCGTACCCTATCTCTACAGCGAATTACGAAGCAAACCCCATGACCGGTAAAACCGTTTCGCGCGCATTGATCTACACCACGCTGCTGCTGGCGGCGGTGTTGTTCATGGCGCCGCTCTACGTGATGCTGGTCACCTCGTTCAAGGACGCCGATGAAATCCGCAACGGCAATCTGCTGAGCCTGCCGGGCAGCCTGAATTTTGAGGCCTGGTCGCTGGCCTGGTCCAGCGCCTGCACCGGCACCGACTGCCGGGGGCTGCAGCCTTTTTTCTGGAACTCGGTGCTGCTGGTGGTGCCTGCGGTGTTGATATCGACGCTGTGGGGCGCGCTGAATGGCTATGTGCTGAGCCAGTGGAAATTTCGCGGCAGCGAGTTGCTGTTTGGCTTCATGCTGTTCGGCGTCTTCATGCCGTTTCAGGTCGTGCTGTTGCCGATGAGCCAGGTGCTGGGCTGGCTGGGCATATCGAGCTCGGTCGGTGGCCTGATTTTTGTGCATTGCCTGGCCGGGCTGGCCGGCACGACGCTGTTTTTCCGCAACTACTACGCCGCCATTCCGCGCGAGCTGGTCAACGCCGCGCGCATCGATGGGGCTGGTTTCTGGCGCATCTTCATCCGCATCATCGTGCCACTGTCCACGCCGATTGTGATGGTCACGCTGATCTGGCAGTTCACCAATATCTGGAACGACTTTCTGTTCGGCGTGGCTTTCAGCGGCGCAGACAGCAAACCCGTCACCGTGGGCCTGAACAACATGGTCAACACCACCAGCAGCGTGAAAAACTACAACGTCGACATGGCCGCAGCGGTGATTGCCGGCCTGCCGACGCTGCTGATCTACGTACTGGCGAGCCAGTATTTCGTCAAAGGTCTGACGGCCGGCGCTGTGAAGGGGTAGTTATGGCTTCGTCACTAAAAATCTCCGGCATCCGCAAAACCTTCGGCAGAGGCGACAAGCTGGTCGAGGTGCTCAAGCGCATCGACATCGACGTGGCACCCGGCGAGTTTTTGATCCTGGTCGGCCCGTCGGGCTGCGGCAAATCGACCTTGCTCAACATCATTGCGGGTCTGGAAGAGCCGACTGAGGGCGAAATTCGCATCGGCGAGCGCAACGTGGTGGGCGTGGCCCCGGCCCAGCGCGACATCGCGATGGTGTTCCAGAGCTACGCGCTCTACCCGACGATGAGCGTGGCCGACAACATCGGCTTTGCGCTCGAGATGCGCAAGGTGCCCAAGCCAGAGCGCGAAAAACGCATTCAGGAAGTGGCCGCCATGCTGCAGATCACGCATCTGCTGGACCGCCGGCCGGCGCAGTTGTCAGGTGGCCAGCGCCAGCGCGTCGCGATGGGCCGCGCACTCGCGCGCCAGCCGCAACTTTTTCTGGTCGACGAGCCACTGAGCAACCTCGACGCCTAGCTGCGCGTGGAGATGCGCGCCGAGATCTAGCGCCTGCACCAGGTCAGCGGCATCACCAGCGTGTACGTCACGCACGACCAGATCGAAGCCATGACGCTGGGCAGCCGCATCGCCGTGATGAAAGACGGTGTGCTGCAGCAACTCGGCACGCCAGACGACATCTACAGCCGCCCGGCCAACACCTATGTTGCAGGTTTCATCGGCTCACCCACTATGAATTTGATAGCTGGTCGCGCAGACAATACATCGGCTGCAGCCGGTTTTGCGATAAAAAATGCCGTTTTGCCACTGCATTGCCCGTCCAGCGCGGACGCGCTGCTCGGCGTGCGACCCGAGTACATCACCATGACGGCAGACGCGCCCTGGCGCGGCGAAATCAGCGTGGTCGAGCCGACCGGCGCCGATACCTTCGTCGTTGTCAAAACAGAGGCGGGCGACGTGACGGTACGCACCTTACCGCAAACGAAGGCCCGGCCTGGTGATGCCGTCGGGCTGCAGATCCAGGCTGCGCAGGTGAGCTGGTTTGATGCGGGGAGTGGGGTTAGGTTGTAGGGGCGTGCGGGCCATGCTCATTGTCTACAACCACTTTTTTGTGCGGCGACTTTGTCGGTTTTGCTATCTCGCCGATCAAGCCAGTCGGGTACGATAAGTTCATGATTTCAAAGACTTATCTGGTTGTCGCCGTGCCGTGTTATCTGCTGGTGGCCAGGTTATCCCGCACTTTTGCGGGATAGATCAAAGTTGAACTAAACCGCTGACGCGGTGGCTGGTCCTCACAGGACGCCACCGCGTTTTGCTTTGCGGCTGGCGCTGCGCCCACGTATGAGAAGTTGCACGCTGTGGTCGGGGAATGTTCCCCGGTATCACAGGAGAACTTGTCATGACACCACTACGCCAGCGCATGCTCGACAGCATGGGCCAACGCGGGTTTGCCCGGCGAACCCAGCTCAGCTATGTCCAGGCCATTGCGCGCATGGCTCGCCACTACCGGCAAGACCCGGCGCTATTGACGCACGAGGACGTGGGCGCTTACCTGCTGCACATGCTCAAAGCGCGCCAGCTCTCCTACAGCAGCATCAACCAGGCCGCCAGCGCCTGCCGCTTCCTGTACGAGCAGGTGCTCGGACGCGAGCCCGGGCAGTTCCCCATCCCCATGGCCCGTGCGCCCCAACGCCAGCCGGCACTGCTGGGTCGCGCGGAGATCGCCCGGCTGTTTGCTGCCTGCCAGCACCCCCTGCACCGCATGCTCCTGCAAACCACTTACGCGGCCGGTTTGCGCCTGTCGGAGGTCTGCCAGCTGCGCTTTGCCGACATCGACAGTCAGCCCGACCGCATGTGCGTTCGTATCGTGCAGGGCAAAGGCGCGCGCGACCGCTACAGCGTGCTGGGGGCAACCTTGTTGACCGAGCTGCGTCGCTATGCGCGCCAATATGGTCGTCAGGATCGCCCGCGCCAGTGGTTGTTCCCCAATGGCGCGGCCACCGCAGCACTGGGCATCACGACCGCCCAGCGCGCCTACCAGGCGGCGCGCTCGGCCGCCGGCATCACCAAGAGCGGCGGCGTCCACACGCTCAGGCACTGCTTTGCCACCCACCTGCTCGAAGGCGGGGTCGATCTATACACCATCCAGAAGTTGCTCGGTCACGGCCACATCTCAACGACCAGTCGCTACCTGCACCTCATCAGCCCGCAATTTCGCCCGCCCCTCGGTATAGACCCATTGGACCTGCTGGCCGGACTGCCCCGGCTATAGGCGCACCGGCGCCAAACCCGAGCCAAGTCCCATGGCCAGCCTGGCCGATGCGCTGCGCCAGCACGGCGCGGCGTATCTGGCAGACCATCGCCTGTCCACACCCCAAGCCAAGGCGTGGCGGGCCATCGTGGCCTGCCGCACGGCGGCACTCGGCGGCCAGCGTCTGGCCTGCAACGCGTGCGGCCATAACCACTGGCAATACCACTCGTGCCGCAACCGCCATTGCCCGCAATGCGGCGCGCGCGCCAAAGACGCCTGGCTGCAAGGCAGGCTGGCCGACGTGCTGGACGTGCCCTACGCGCATCTGGTGTTCACCCTGCCGCACTGCTTGAACGGCCTCTACGGCGCGCACCCGCGCTGGTTGATAGATACACTGTTTGCCAGTGCGGCCAGCACGCTCAGCGAGTTCGCCGCCAACCCAAAGTGGATGGGCGTGGCCAACGGGCAACCAGCCTTCAGCCTGGTGCTGCACACCTGGACGCAGGAGTTGGCGGTGCACCTGCACGTTCATGCGGTGATGGCCTGCGGCGTGCTGGCCAAGGACGGCCGCTGGAGTGCGCCTGCGCGCCAGCGCGACTTCCTGTTTCCGGTGCGCGCGCTATCGAAGGTGTACCGGGGCAAGTTTCTGGCAGCGCTGGCAGCAGCGCACAAGGCCGGCGGGCTCGAGCATGACCCGCAAGCCCGAAGCGACGCCTGGGCGCAGCGCCAGCGCCAGCTCTACCAGCACCAGTGGGTGGTGTATGCCAAAGCGCCCCTGGGCGGGCCGGCGCAGACGCTGGCGTACCTGAGCCGCTACACCCATCGTACAGCCATCAGCAACGAGCGGATCAAGGCGGTGACTGAGCGCGAAGTGGTGTTCTCGGCTCGGGCTGACGACCGGGGCGGCAAACGCACCGTGCGACTGGCCGGAGCAGAGTTTGTGCGCCGCTTCCTGCAGCACACCCTGCCCACGGGTATCAAGCGCATACGCCACTACGGGATGCTGGCCAGCGCCTGCAAGGGCGAGTCTCTGAGGCGGGCGCGCGCGGCGCTGGGGATGCCTGCACCCAGCGTCCGGGCGCTGGAGTGCGCCAGCGAGTTCCTCAAACGCGTGGCGCGCGTGGACGCGCAGCAATGCCCGCGCTGCGCGAACGGACGCCTGGCGGTGGTGGAGTCGCTGGCCGGCCGCAGCCGTTTGCCCGAGCCGTGCAGAACCTTACTACGCCAGGGGCGGGGGCCGCCATGACGGGGATGCGGGGTGTGACACCAGTGCTTGCAGGGCTCGCATTGACGTGCCGCGGTGGGGTGCGGGACAGGCGCCATGCAGCAGCGCACCAAGCGGTCGCGACACGCGCCAATCATGGCAGTGAAGTGCAACTGGAAAGGCCTGCCTGCGCCCACATTAAAAATCCGCCTTGCCGCCAGTCAAATTAGCCCGCCATAATCTGAGCCATTGAAGGGGGTGACGATTCAAACCCCCTCTCACCGCCGCCTGCGAGGGCGGTTCAGTCCAACAAGGTTTATCTGCCGCGGGAGGCCATCGATGATCTACGAAAACTTGGCACGGCGGCAGATAAACGCTGATCGTTAGGTATCATCAGATGTTGCTCGCAGAATCTCTCCAAAGCCTCGTCAATTCGATGACAACTGAGGTGAAACTCATCAGCTCATTTGCCAAAGATGTTGACGAAGCCCTGTCGAAAAAAACACCTCTTTCGCCAAGCAAGGATTTCACAAAAGAAGACTTCCAAGAGCTCCTGAGAGTCCGCAAGTTCATCAATGAATCGTTGGAATCTGCACCGAAGAGTAAGAAGGGCACCGTAACCCTCAAGCTCGACACGCAATCAGAGCGCGTCGGTTCGTATCTCATGCAAGTGGCGGGGGAAGTGAAGTACGGAGGCTTCCTTGCAGAAATGTCACTGGGCTACTTAATTTCGCACCTTGAGGCGTATTTTAAAGACTATGTACTCACAGTCCTGGCGGCCGACCCAAGAATGTTAAGGAGCAGTGTCACGCTGACATACGACGAATTGGCTACACACAAATCTTTGAGGTCTGTATGGCTAGCTGCGGCAGAGAAGGAGGCAGAGGCGCTTGGCTATGGAAGCATCGACGACAGCGCCCTGTACTTCAAAAAACGTTTCAGTGTCGACATCTCATCCTTCTCACATTGGGAATCCCTGCGAGAGTCAGTCTATCGACGCAATCTGATTGTTCATAATCGCGGGCGCCTAAATGCAATCTATAAGCGAAAGGTTGGCTACAAAGGCAAGGAGAGTCGCTTGACCACGGATTTGCGCTACGTTGCTAGCACATCAAAGATGCTCATTGACTTTTTCAAGTTTGTACATCAACTGATGAGCGAAAGAGGCGCCAGGACGTCTAACCCTTTCATCGAGAGGACGCTGTCCGGCAAGCCGGCGAGCGCCTCTCGTGGCAAACGTTGAGCCTTACAGGCATGACAAGAGATCATCTCTTTGAGTAGTTGCTCATATGCATAAAATATGCATAATGACGCATGCCCCTTGAATTCGATCCTTCCAAAGCCAGGACGAACCTTCGCAAGCATGGTGTGAGCTTCGCGCATGCCGAGCAGGCGCTTCTTGATCCGATGGCGTTCACTATCGAAGACCCCGATTCCAGAAGCGAACAGCGATTTGTCACTTTGGGTGTCGATTCCCTGGGCAGGGTACTGGTGATTGTTCACACCCAGCGCGATGAGCGGACGCGCCTGATTTCCGCTCGCAAGGCCAGTCGCGGCGAGGCAGACCAATACCATGCGTGACGAATACGATTTCAGCAAAGCCAAGCGTGGCGCGGTGATTCCATCGCCTGGAAAGACCCGCATCACGATCATGCTCGACGATGACGTGATCGAGTATTTCCGGATACAGGCGGAGGCAGATGGTGTGGGCTACCAGACGTTGATCAATGCGCTGTTGCGAAAGGCGGCGCTTGGAGCAGCTACCAAGAAAACCGATAGCAAACCTTTGACGGTGGCGACCTTGCGACGGGTGCTGCGGGAGGAATTGCACACGTCCTGAGGTTGATTCGCCGGGCGGGGCAGCGGTTGTTATGAACCGCGATCAACCCGGCAACCCAATCCTCACCAGCAACCCCCGCGGCACCACCGCATGCGCACTCGCCACGCCGCCATGCCGCCGCGCAATCTCCGCGACGATGGCTAGGCCCAGTCCACACCCGCCCGGTAAATCGCTCGCACGCCAAAAACGCTCGAACACATGCGCATGCTGGTCTTCGCTGAGGCCCACGCCGTTGTCCTCGACTTCGAGCACGCAGGTGTCACGTTCGCGCCGCACGCGTACCGTGATCGCTGCGCCGCTGCCGGCGTAGTGCAGGGCGTTTTCGATCAGGTTGCCCAGCGACTCGCGCAGCAATAATTTTTCACCGGCGACCATCAGCGTGTCTTCGCCTTCATAGCCGATGTCCATGCCGGCCGCAATTGCGCGCGGTGTCCACTCGCGCGCCACCTCGCGCGCGAGTGCGGCCAGGTCCAGCGGCTGCAGCGCAACCTCAGCTTCGGTGCGGGCCAGTGACAGCAACTGATGCACCAGGTGTGCGCTGCGGATCGCACTGGCGTGCACCTTGACCAGCCGGGCTCGGAGCAGCGCCGGGTCGGTTTCGCTCAGGGCCAGCTCGCTCTGGCTGACCAGGCCGGCCAGCGGCGTGCGAAGCTGATGGGCGGCGTCGTTCAGAAAACGTTTTTCCTGGCTCAGGCTTCGCTTCACGGCATCGAGCAACTGGTTGACGGCCGCGGCCAGCGAATGCACTTCCTGCGGTGCTTCTTTCATCTCGATGGGCGGCAGCGCGCTCAAGACACGGGTGGTGCGGTCGCCCAGCAGCGCTTCCAGGCGCTTGAGCGGCCGCAGCCCGCGCGTGATGCCGCCATACACCAGCATGCCCAGCAGCACGCTCAGCGCCAGCAATGGCAGCAGCATGTCGGCCACCAGCTCACGCGCCACGCGTTGCTGCACGGCCAGGCTTTTGGCGACCTGCACGCGCAGGCGCTGCGGTGCGTCGTCGTCGCCGTAGTTCACTTCCAGTACCGCCAGGCGGACTGGCTTGCCGTCCAGCGGCGCCTCGTAAATCCGGGGCTCTCCGGGCGGAATCACAAGTTGCGGCGGTGGCGGCGGCAACTGGCCATTGCCCAGCACAAAACTGCCGGGCGGCGACGACACCATATAGCCCAGGCGGTCGGTCGGATCCTGTTCCAGAATGTCCTGCGCCGCGCGCGGAAAATCAACCAGCAGGCCCGAGCCAATCGGTTTGACCTGCCGTGCCAGCGCCCGCACCGATTGCGTCAGCGACTGGTCCAGGCCCTTGTTGGCATAGTCCAACGCCACGCGCCACGCCAGCACGCTGCCCGCCAGCCACAGCACCAGTTGCGGCAGCAGCAGCCACAGCAGCAGTTGCCGCCGCAGCGACAGGCCCGACAGCAGGCGGGCCGGCCGGACGGGGGATTGACTGGTTGACGGGGCCGGCGATGCGTCGGGCACGTCCGGGGAATGGGCCGTCACAGACGAAGGAAGAGCAGAGTGGGCGACAGACATGGTTTGCTTTTCAAGCCACTGCTGCAGCGCCGCCCGACTCAGGCCGCACCCGTTTCCAGCAGATACCCCAGCCCGCGCACGTTGCGGATGTTCAAACCCGAATCGCCCAGCTTGCGGCGCAGCCGGTGGACATACACCTCCAGCGCGTTGGAGCCGCTGTTGCTCTCGGCCGGATCGGCCTGCCAGGCGCCCAGCACGTCTTCGCGGCTCACCACCTGGCCGGCGTTGGCGACCAGCAGCTGCAGCAAAGACCACTCGCGCTGCGTCACGTCCAGCATGTCACCGTCCAGCCAGGCGCGCGGCTGCGCGGCGTCGACCCGCAGCCGTGTCGAGCTTGCGCTGACGATCTCGAGCGAACCGCCGAAGGCCGGCAGCCGTGAACGCCGCAGCATGGCCTGCAAACGGGCCTGCAGCTCGGCCATGATGAAGGGCTTGGTGAGGTAGTCGTCAGCGCCCGCATTCAGGCCCTGCACACGGTCGTCAATGCCGTCGCGGGCGGTCACGATCAGCACCGGCAGCGCCATCAGGTGCTGGCGTATCCAGCGCAGCACGTCCATGCCGTCACGCCGCGGCAAACCCAAATCCAGAATCACGCCATCAAAACGCGCGGTCTCCAGCAGCTCGCACGCCTCGGCGCCATCGGCCGCGCACCGAATGGTGTAGCCGCTCTGCAGCAGCTGCGCGGCCAGCGCGTCCCGCAGCAACTCGTCGTCTTCGGCTATCAGCAAATGGGCCAGGGGCGGGTCAAGGGCGGGGTTCAAGTGCCGGGCTCAAGGGCCGGTTTCAGGTGCGCGGTCAAGGCAGGTCCTTGACCACTTCCGGCTGCGACGCATCACGCGGCCCCACCGTGCCGAGCCGCGCTTTGAGCGACTGCGGCTGACCCGTCAGAATCGCCGCGTAGTTGGTGGTGTTGGACAGCACTTTTTTCACGTAGTCGCGCGTTTCGCTGAACGGGATGCTCTCGGCCCAGATGGCGGCGTCCAGCGTCGGGCTGCCGTTTTGGCCGCGCCAGGTGCGCGGCCGGCCTGGCCCGGCGTTATACGCTGCAGCCGCCATCGCCATCGAGCCGCCCAGGTCGTCGAGCGCCAGCTTCAGATAAGACGTACCGATGGTGATGTTGGTGTCGCGGTCGTTGATCTGGTCAGGGGTGAAGCCTTCCATGCCGATTTTGCGTGCCGTCCAGCGGGCCGTCGCCGGCATGACCTGCATCAGCCCCGACGCACCCACGCCCGATCGGGCGTCCATGATGAAACGGCTTTCCTGCCGGATCAGGCCATAGACATAGGCCGGGTCGAGCCGGATGCCCTGGCTGCGTTTGGTCACCGCTTCCCGGAACGGCATCGGAAAGCGCTGATCAAAATCCGTTTCGGTTTTTGTGCGCTCGCTGGTGTTGATGCAGCGGTCCCAGATTTGCCGGTCGCAGGCGAACTGGGCGGCAGCCAGCAGTTCGCGCTCGCTCATGCCACCGCGCTGGTGCAGGTTGGTGGCGTAGTTCCATTCGCGCACGCCTTCCGAGCGCAGGCCCAGCGCGATGGCGTAGGCGCCGCGATTCAGACCTGCGTTCAAACGGGTGGTTTCTTTTTCTTCGGCCGTCAAAGGCGCGGGCCGGGCGGGTACGGTGATTTTCTGGCCGAGTTCTTCCAGCGCCAATTGTTCGTAGAAGCCGCGCACCGAAGCGATCGACTGCAGCAGCGTCTGCGCTTCGGCACGTTGCGGTGACAGGCTGACGGGCTGCACGGCAGCTGCCGCGGGGGCCGAAGCCGGCGCATCCGCTGCCGTGCTTGACGCGGCCAGCAGTGCCACGGCAGTTGCAGGTACCACGCGGGCTGCGCTGGGGGGCGGCCCTGGGGGCGCAGTAGCCAGCAGCGCGCGCGCCTTCCAGTAGGCCCAGGTCGGGTCCTTGCGCGCTTCTTCGCTCATGGCGTTGATGCTTGAGAGCACCTGGGGCCACGCGGGCTGCGCGCCAGCGCGCAGCGCAGCGCGGGTTTTCCAGCCCAGCATGTCATCGGTCAGATCGCTTTCCCTGGTCACCCTGGCAAAGTGTTGCAGCGCGTCACCGGCCGGCACCGTGCCCATGCGCGTGGCGGCCTGCCGCCCGATCACACCCCAGATCCAGTTGCGTTCTTCGGCCGTGAGCTGCAGCGCCCATTTATTTTCAAGCTGGAAGGCCGCGCCATCGGCATCGCCGGCGGCCGCCATGCGCACCAGCGCCAGCGTGATAATTTCCTTGCGCACCGACCGGATGGCCAAGTGCTTGCCAGTCAAAAATTTGATCGGGCTGGCGCTCAGTTCAGTCACCATGCCGACCGCCTCGGGCGCGACGATCTGCACCGCATCGCGCGCGGCTTTGGGGCGGTTCGCCTCCATCGACAGCCGGGCTTTCTGCCAGACGTCCAGCACGGTCAGGTTCTTCGCGCCCACCAGCCGCTCGACCGCCGCCGTGCAGCCGTCGTCGGCCTCGCGCTGGGCGTACCAGTTCTTGCGCACTTCGTCCGACAATTTCGCATCGAGCGCGGGGTTCTTGATGTGCTCGATCAGCAGCGCGTAGCAGCGAACTTCTCGGTCGTCGTTCATGCGGTAGTTGGGGTATTCGGCCGCAAAGGCCACCCAGTCGCGGCGCTGGCCCAGCAGCAGCAGCCAGTCGTTGCGCAGGCGGTCTTCCTGGTAGGTGCCGGCGTAGCGACGCATGAAATCTTGCACGTCCTGCGCGCTGGCTTCGTTCAGCCGCGCCTTCATTTCCCAGTAAGCCGCCCACGGCTCCAGCGCATGGCCTCTGGCCTGCGGCAGCAGCTGGGCGAGACGGCCCTTGTCTTTGGCGCGAAAGGCCTGGCTCATGTCAAGAATGATGGAATCACCCGCGCTGCCGGTGCCCGATTGTGAGAGGGCGGCAGGCGTCATCGCGACCCCAAGCGCCAAGGCCACCGCAGCGGGCCTCAACGCGTTAAAAACAAATGTGTATAGCATTGCGCCATTATGGACAAATCAAGTACCCGCAAAGCGCTGGTGGAAGCGCGCCTCAACATGCCCGACCGTCTGGCGCGTGCCGATCTGCTGCAGCGCGTCATGCGCATCTGGCTGGTGGGGCGGCCTGACGAGGTCATTGGTGCCTACTGGCCGATCAAGGGCGAGTTCGATCCGCTGCCTGCGCTGTACCGTTGGCAGGAAGATGCCATCTTGAGCCAGGATTTATCATCAAATCCGGCTCTAGCCCAGGTAGAACGTGCGCAGCTAGCTACTGAAAGCATAGCAAGCCGGTCGCCGCGCAAGATCGGTTTGCCGGTCGTCAACAAGCAGCACAAGACCCTGGTTTTTCATGCGTGGTACCCCGGTTGCCCCATGGAAGAAGACGCCTACGGCATTCCGAAACCCAAAGACACCGAAGTGGTCGTTCCCACGCTGCTGTTCGTGCCCTGCGTTGGTTATGGGCCGGGTGGCTACCGGCTCGGCTACGGCGGCGGTTTTTACGACCGTACGCTGGCCACGCTGCAGCCGCGTCCGTTCACGGTCGG